>NZ_QEQT01000078.1:0-18720 GCF_003311655.1 Prauserella sp. PE36
TTGCCCGGCTCGTTTCCTGGCCCAGATCCCCATCTCCAACGCGTCAAGGGCGAGATTCGTGTGCAACGAGGTCGAGACCTGCCAGCCCACGACCATTCTTGAGAACACATCGATGACGAACGCGGCATATACCCATCCCGAAAACGTCCGGATATAGGTGATATCCGCTACCCAGAGTTGGTTCGGGCGATCGGCGGTGAAGCGGCGCCCGACCAGGTCTGCCGACGAAGGTGAGGCCGCGGCGATAGTGGTCCTGGGGCGCCTGCCCCGCCGTAGACCCTGCAGGCCCTTCTGCCGCATCAGCCGCTCGACCGTGCAGCGAGCCACGCGGATTCCCTCACGGTTGAGCTGGGCATACACTTTCCGCGCCCCGTAGACGCTGTAGTTCTCACGGAACACGCGCTCAATCTCGGTGAGCAGCTCCGCATCCCGCAGGACGCGTTTTGATGGTGCGCGTTTCCTCGCTGCCCAATACGTTCTCGGAGCGATCTGTACACCCGATTCTTTCAGGACTGCGCAGATCGGCTCGACCCCGAGTTTCTTCCCCTCAACAACACGCTCGCGGTGGCCATCGATATAGTCAAAGACCACCGCGAGCGGAACCTCCCGCCGATGGGCGGAATCGTCAGAGGTTACTTGGTCTTGCGGTCGAGCTCCGCGGCGGCGAAAAACGCCGAAGCCGTCTTCAGGATCTCGTTCGCCCGCCGCAATTCACGCACCTCGCGTTCCAGCTCGGCGATCCGCGCAGCGTCGTCGCTGGTGCGGCCAGGTGCCGTGCCGGCGTCGATCTCGGCGCGCTTGACCCACGTCCGCAACGCCTCCGGGTGCACGTCCAACTGACTCGCGACCCGGCGGATGACTGCCATCCGCTGCCCCTCGCGATCCCATCCAACGCCATCCGCGTCGCCCGCTCACGCAGCTCGTCGCTGTACTTCTTCGGTGCCGGCATGCTCTGCATCCTTCCTGGAATCAAAGCCTGCACAGAACCCGGGGCGCATCAACAATTCGTCAGCGGTGAGGTGGCCCGTCGTCAGCCCCTGCTCGTGCGCATAGCGCAGGAAGACCTCCAGGGTGGTGCGGTTCGCGGCGAGCCCGTAAGGCCAGAAGTCCTGCCCCAACAACGACCGCGTCCGCTCCAACTCGTCGACCAGCCACGGAACCATGTAGGGATTCGCGGCGACCTCACCCATCCGAGCCTCGGTGAGCGCCTTGGCCTCTTCAAAGGCAGAGAACAGGGAGCGGGCCAGCCAGGGGCGAGCGAGGTAGAGGTCTCGGCGGAGGACGACGGTATGCATGATGGGGAAGATGCCGGTGTCGGCGGCGTAGCGTTCCTCCTCGCCGCGGGGGTCAGCGAACAGCGTCCGCAGGGTGCCGTCTCTCTGGAGGAGCGGGCGCGGGGTGCGGGGTGCATAGAGGGCGTCGATCTCGCCACCGAGCAGCATCTCTAGCAGCGTCTGGCCGGCAGGGATTGGCTCCACCTCAATATCCGGGGGCAGGTTCAGTTCCTGTTTCTCGATCCGGCCGGGCTGGTGCATGCCTCCGGTTCGGTAGCGGACTGCGGAGACGGGCAGCTCGTGCCGGTCGGCCAGGATCCCGCGGATCCACACGTTCGCGGTGAGCTGATACTCCGGCACCCCGACGACCCCCCTGCCAGCTCGGCGGGTCGTCGCACATCGCTATCTGTGCGGACGTAGATGCCGTGATGGCGGAACGACCGGGAGGGGAAGACCGGGATGGCGACCAACCCGGTCTCCTCCCGGGCCCGTGCGGCGGAGGCGACGTGCGTGACGTAGGAGGCCAGAGATATCTCGGCCGCGTCGAACTCGCGGTGGCGGAGCATGCGGAAGAAGGTCTCCTCCACGGGGAGGCTGAGGTAGGTCAGATCGATGCCGTCGGGGCGCACCCGGCCTTCCGCCAACGCCCTCGTGCGGTCGTAGTCCCAACAGGCCAAGGTGATTGGTACGGCACTCATTCGGCTCTCCTTCGTGTCGCCTGGCTGAGCAGGTCGTCCGGCACCGGCCCTGCGCTGGCGATACGAGGCCGCAGGCGTGGTGCCGAGCATGAAAGGCCTCCTCGGCGAAGGCGCGGTGGTCACCACGCAGGATGGATCACAGGAGATCCTCGCGGTATAGACCGGGCGGTCTTGACGTTGGCGAAGAGCGCAGCGTCGAGCTCGTCGACGGGTTGAGTCGGCCGTGGGTGAACTGGAGCGTGCATAAGTCCTCCGGACCAGCTGCCTTCTGTGCAGTCTCGGAGTACGGCTCGAGGAGCCCAGCGTCGACGGGCTGGCCTGGCACGCGCCTCGGGTCGGCACGCGTCACTCGACCCCCTGACCTTGCTCAAAAGGCAGATTGGTATTACATTATACCTAAACCCCCTTAGTCTGAAGAGGAAGAGCTGCCGGTGCCCAAGCTTGTTTTCGTGCTGCCCGACGGCACCGAGACCGGTGTCGATGCCCGGACGGGTGACTCCGTCATGATCACCGCGACCCAGAACGGGCTCGACGGTGTCGTGGCCGAGTGCGGTGGCAACCTCAGCTGCGCGACCTGCCACGTCTGGGTGCGCGACGACTTCCTCGACGCGGTCGGCCCGCCCGGGGAGATGGAGGACGACATGATGGATCTGGCCACCTCCGACCGGCGGACCGGCAGCCGGCTCTCATGCCAGATCATCGTTTCTGAGGAGTTGGACGGGCTGACCGTCGAGATTCCGCGGGAACAGCCGTGAGCATCGGTACCCTGATCGTTGGAGCGGGCCAGGCCGGGGCCCAACTCGCCACCTCGCTGCGTGAGGCCGGCTACACCGCCCCGATCACACTCGTCGGGCACGAGCCGCACCTGCCCTACCAGCGCCCCCCGCTGTCGAAGGCTTACCTCCTCGGCCGCGCGGATGCGACCGGGCTGACGCTGCGCTCCGCCGCCTTCTACGCCGACCGCGGGATCGAGGTGCTGATCGGCCAGCGCGTCGTCGAGCTGACGCCAAAACGGGCTGCGATCGCGGGCGGGCGCGCTCTGACCTTCGACCGGCTGGCGCTCACTGTCGGCGCGCGCGTACGGCAGCTCACCGTGCCCGGTGCCGAGCTCGACGGAGTTCATCACCTGCGAGTCCTGGCCGACTCCGACCGGCTGCGTGCCGCACTGGCGGCCGCAAGGCGCGTCGTCGTGGTCGGCGGCGGGTTCGTCGGACTCGAGGCCGCGGCGGCCGCGCGCACGTTCGGCGTCGAGGTGACGGTTGTCGAGGCCGCGGACCGGCTGCTCGGACGTGCTGTGGCCCCTGTCGTCTCGGAGTTCTACCGGCAGGCGCACCAGCGCCGCGGGGTGCGCGTGCTGCTCGGCTCCGCGGTGACCGAGATTCTCGGGAGGGACGGCGCCGTCGCCGGAGTCGGGCTCGCCGACGGGACGGAGCTGCCCGCGGATCTGGTGCTCGTCGGCATCGGCGTGGTCCCGCGGACCGAGCTCGCCGAGCAGCTCGGCCTGCTGTGCGCGGGCGGTGTCGTAGTCGACTCGAACGCGCGCACGAGCATCCCGACCGTCGTCGCGGCAGGCGACTGCACCGTTCAGCCGGGGCCGGTCGGCCCGATCCGGATCGAGTCCGTCCAGAACGCCGTCGCCCAGGCGAAGATCGCCGCCGCCAGCCTCGCCGGTCGGCCTGAGCCCGCACGCGAGGTGCCGTGGTTCTGGTCGGACCAGGGTGAGCTCAAGCTGCAGATCGCCGGCATCTCCGCTGGTCACGACCAGACCGTCGTACGCGGGTCCCCGGAGGCCGAGCGCTTCGCGGTCCTCTACTACCGCGCGGGCGTCCTGGTCGCCGTGGATGCGGTCAACTCCCCTGCGGACTACCTGGTGGGCCGCAAGGCATTGGCTCAGGGCTTGACGGTGCCCGCAGATGAGGCGGGCTCGGACCGCTCCCTCAAGGAGCTGCTCGTCATGGCGCCGTGACTGTGGTCGCACCGCGCCAGTGGACACTTGGCGGACTAACGGTATTATCATTTGGAACAACTTGAGGCGAAAGGAGGCCGGCGTTGCTCAAGACCGAGATCAACGAGCTGCTGACCCAGACCGGTCCCGGCACCCCCATGGGGGAGCTCTTCCGGCAGTACTGGATCCCAGCCTTGCTCGCCGAGGAACTGCCCGAGAACGACTCACCCCCGGTGCGGGTGAAACTCCTCTCGGAGCGCATGCTCGCCGTCCGGGACAGCGAGGGCCGCTACGGGCTGATCGACGAGTTCTGCGCACACCGCGGCGCCTCGTTGTGGTTCGGCCGCAACGAGGAAGGTGGGTTGCGCTGCGCCTACCACGGCTGGAAGTACGACGTGACTGGCCAGGCGGTCGAGGTCCCGTCCGAGCCGGAGAACAGCAACTTCTGCGCCCATGTGAAGCTGCGCTCGTACCCGCTGGTCAAGATCGGCGACGTGCTGTGGACCCACATGGGGGACCCGGACAAGCGCCCCCCGCTGCCGGAGTTCGAGTTCGCGCACGTCGCCCCCGAGCAGACCTACATCTCGAAGCGCTGGCAGGAGTGCAACTGGCTGCAGGCCTTCGAGGGCGGCATCGACTCCAGCCACGTGTCCTGGCTGCACTCGGGCGGGTTGAAGAGCGACCCGCTGTTCAAGGGCGCGAAGGGCAACGAGTACAACATGCGCGACCTCCGGCCGTTCTTCGAAGTCGCGGACGCGGACGGTGGGCTGTTTGTCGGGGCCCGGCGCAACGCCGAGGAGGACAGCTACTACTGGCGGATCACGCCGTGGGTGATGCCAAGCTTCACCTTGGTGCCCCCGCGCGGTGACCACCCGGTGCACGGGCACTGGTGGATCCCGATCGACGACCACAACTGCTGGGCCTACTCCTTCGACTACCACCCGACCCGGCCCCTGACCGAGACCGAGGTGGCGGCGATGCGCGCGGGCCACGGCGTGCACAGCGAGAACATCCCCGGCACCTACCGGCCGGTCGCGAACAAGGACAACGACTACCTGATGGACCGGGAGGCCCAGCGCCGCGGCGAGTACTTCTCCGGGGTCAAGGGGATCGCGATCCAGGACTCCTCCCTGCAGGAGAGCATGGGCCCGATCGTCGACCGCTCGAAGGAGCGCCTGGTGTCCGCGGACGCCGGGATCATCAAGGCCCGCCAGAAGCTGCGGAAGGCAGCGTTGGCACTGCAGAAGGACGGCACCGTGCCGCCCGGCGTCGACCCGGCCCACCACCGCGTCCGGTCCGCCGCCGTGGTGCTGCCCCGGAACGCCGCGTTCATCGATTCCAGCCAGGACGCGCTGACCGCGGAGCCCGGCAAGCCGCACGCCTCGGTCTGAGCAGAAACAACTATGATCCCTATCCTGCAAAGCAGCTGCGCCGAGGCGACCTCCCTGGAAGAGGCCCGGTACCGCATCGACATCCCGATCAAGGGCAGGCACGGTGCCCGCGTCGTCGCGCTGGACGACGGCGCGGCCACCCTCGTCCGGCGGCTCACCCGCGAGCCGTGGAACGCGGCGCGCTTTTACACGTTGCCCACCCAGAGCCCGACTGAGCCGGGCACGTGGCTGCACCGCACGAACGGCAACCCGTCCCCGCTTGCCGACGAGCTGGCGGAGGGGGACGTCGTCGTCATGATCGCCACCCGGGACGACGCCTCCCCGGAGGCGGTCGAGGCCATCGGCCGGGCCTGCGCTCAGCGGGGCATCATGACCGCAGCCGTGGCGGTCGGGCGCCAGACCGGAATGGCGGGCGCCGTCCGGGCGCTGCGCCCGTACGCACGAGTGCTGCTGGTCAACGGCGAGGAGTCCGACGTCGCCGACCTGCTCAGCGCGATCAGGGCCTGAGGAGGTGCGATCCATGACGACCCTGCCCGAGCTGCAGGCGATGAAGCGCGCGGGACGCAAGAGTGTGTGCGTCGTCGCGTGGGACTACCAGATGGCCCGGATCGCCGACCGGGTCGGCGTGGACATCGTGTCCATCGGCGACACCGTCGGGATCAACCTGTGGGGTCAGCCGAACCCCCTGGAGATCACGATGGAGCAGATCCTGGTCGTCGCCCAGGCCGTCCGGCGCGGCGTCACCGGAGCTCTGCTGTCCTGCGACTTCCCGTTCGGGCCGTTGCAGGAGGGCCCCCGCACGGCCGTGCGCGCGGCGATCCGGCTGGTCAAGGAGGCGGGGGTGGACGTCGTCAAGCTCGACGGCGCCGCGGACCACCTGGACGCGGTCGCAGCAGTGCGGGACGCGGGCATCCCGGTGTTCGCGCAGTTCGGAATCACCCCGCAGACAGCGCTGCGCCACGGCGTCACCTACAGCGCCACCCCGGGCCGGGAGACCGAGGTGCCGCCGGAGATGCGCGACGAGCTGGTGGCCGAGGCCAAGGCGCTCGAGGCCGCGGGCGCATCGCTGCTCAACTTCACCAACTCCGGGCCCGTGGTGGGCCCGGCGGTGGTGGACGCCGTGTCCATCCCGGTGCTGGGTGGGCACGGCGGCGGGCCGTGGCTCGACGGCCGGATCCGGATGGCGACGGCGGCGATCGGCTACGCCGCCTCGGGCATCGACGACCCACCCGACACCTATGCCAACGTCGCGCAGATCAGCTACGACGCCCTCACCGCGTACGCCGAGGACGTCCGGGCCGGCCGGCAGATCCGCGGGGGCCGCTGACATGCCGACCACCGTGATCGACGGACTGACCACCCGCTACGAGGTGCGCGGCGAGGGGTTCCCCCTGCTGCTGTTCTCCCCCGGCGGGTTCGACGCCAAGCTGGAGAACTGGGCCACGCACGGCGTCTACCGGCGCACGGGCCTGGTGGACCGGCTGGCCGAGCGCTATCGGTGCATCGTGTTCGACCGCCGCGAGGCCGGGGAGTCCGGGGGGCGCGTCGAGCGTGTCACCTGGGCGGACTACGCCGCGCAGGGCCGAGGCCTGCTCGACCACCTCGGCGTGGAGCGGGCCGCGCTGCTCGGCGCGTGCGTCGGGTGCTCGGTGGCGACGGCCTTCGCGGTCGCCCGTCCCGAGCGCACGGCGGGTATGGTGCTCTACTCCCCGGCGGGCGGCGCCGGCTACCGGATGACGCAGCACCGTCGGTTCGCCGAGCACGCCGCGTTCGTTGCCGCGCACGGGCTCGCCGCGGTCGTCGACCGGGTGAAGAATACCGCGGCCGGGTTCAGCACGGACCCGGCCGTGGGGCCGTGGGCGGCGGTATTGCGCAGCGATCCCGCCTTCGCGCAGACCTACGCCGCGCTGGACCTCGAGCGCTACCGGACTGTGCTGGATGGGTTGGCCCGCACGATGTTCGACCGGGACAGCGTGCCGGGCCCGGAGCCGGAGGACCTGCTCGCACTGGACGTGCCGGCGCTGGTGGTGCCGGGGCAGGACCGCTCGCACGCCCGCTCGGCGGCATGGTTCCTGCACGAGTGTCTGCCCGGTTCCGAGCTGTGGGACGTCCCGGTGGCCGAGCAGACCGCCGAGACCGCCCCCGCGCGCGTCCTAGCCTTCCTCGACCGGCTGGCGCAGTGACTCCCCGCGATCGAGCGCCATGATCATGGCGACCCGGTCCGCGTGCCGCCCACCGCGGAACCGGGTCGCCAACCACACGTCCAGGATCCGCTCGGCCGCGTCCGCCGCGATCACCTTCGCGCCCATGACCAGCACGTTCGCATCGTTGTTGCCCCGGGCGACCTCGGCGACGAAGGTGTCGTGGCACAGCGCGGCCCGGATCCCGCGGATCTTGTTGCAGGCGATCTGCTCGCCGCTGCCGCTGCCGCCCAGCACGATCGCGAACTCGGCGGACCCGGAGAGCACCTGCGCGCACACGTCCTCGCAGAGCAACGGGTAGTCCACGACCTCCTCCGCGTGCACCCCCCGGTCGTTCACCTCATGGCCCCGGGCGGTGAGCCACGCGCCGAGCTGCGCTTTCATCGGCAGGGCGTTGTGGTCGGCGACGACTGCGATCCGCATGCCTCAGCCCACCAGCTCGTGCGTGCCCTTGGCGAACAGGGTGTCCACGTCCGGCCGGGTGTCCAGGATGCGCTGGGCGAGCGCGTGGTCAATCAGCTTCTCCAGCACCGCCCGGTTGGGCTCCACCCCATAGGGCAGCGGATCGCGTCCAGTCACCTCGGCCACCCGGGCGTTGGTCCTGTCCGCCGCCGTGGGCTCGGCGACACGGCCCGCCCGCAGCGCGTCGACGTACTCGGTCTTGGCGCGCGCGAACGCCACGAAGAGGTCCTCGGCGAGGCCCGGATGCGCGTCCAGCAGCTCGTCCCGGACGACGACGAGGTGGTTGACCGGGTGGAACCCGTCCCGACGAAGCGCGCGCACGCCGGCCTCGAACGCGTCCTGGATCAACGGCTCGACCGCAGGTCCCCTCAGGTCCGCACCGATCACCGCGGCAAGCTCGCCCGCGCCGAGCAGCTCGCCCAGGTCCCCGCCCGCGGGCTCCACATTCGGTGGCGGCACGAACTCGGCGACGTGCTCGTCGCCGGACAGCGCCCACACCACCGCGTCCAGGTCGACGCCGTACTCGTCCGCCAGTACGCCCCGCGCCCACACACCGGTGGTGACCGTGTACCCGCGGCTCACCCCGACCCGCCGCCCGGCGAGGTCCTCGGGGCGGACCCCGGAGCCCGCGGCGACCTGAATCGCCTGATGGTGGAACCCCCGCACCAGGAACACCGGCAGCGCGGTGAACCGCGCCCCGTGGGCCTTCGCTGCGAGATATGTGGTCACGGACAGCTCGCAGACGTCGAACTCCAGCCCACGCACCATCCGGCGGAACGCCTGGACCAGCGGGGACACCTCGACGAAGTCCAGCCGGGCGCGGGCGGGCGCGATCGTGCCCTCCTTGAGCGCCAGGTTCGCGCCCTGTGATCGGGTAACCGTCCGGAGGTGCATCTCGGGCATGGCGTCGTTCCCCTCTTCCGCGGGACCGCCCCTGGCCCCGCCCGCCATCACACACTAGCATTGGTCATACACCAGACCATGACCAAGGAGTGAACTGCGATGGCTGAGGACGTACTCGCGGCTGTGCGCACCGGGCCCGGCCGCACTGAGTTGCGGAGCTTCGCCATGCCAGACGTGCCCGCCGACGGCGCCCTGCTGAAGGTCGAGGTCGCCGGTATCTGCGGGACCGACGTGAAGATGTACGCCACGCCCCCGTTCGCCGATCCGGTGATCATGGGACACGAGAACGTGGGCATCATCGCGGACGCGGGCCCGGAGTTCCTGCGCCGCCACGGGCTCGCCGTGGGCGACCGGGTGTTCGTCGAGCACTACATCGGCTGCTTCCACTGCCGGTGGTGCCACGCTGGCGAGTACCGGCACTGCGAGAACACCGACTGGCGCACCAACCCCGACGCACGCCGCTACGGCTACACGTCCGCGGACAACCCCTACCACCTCTGGGGCGGGTTCGCGCAGTACATGTACCTGCCGTGGAACGCGGTGCTGCACAAGGTGCCTGACGGGGTGTCCGCCGAGCTCGCGGGCCTGGTCACCCCGTTGTCGAACGGGATCGAGTGGGCGCTCAACGCCGGCGGCGTCGGCTACGACTCGACCGTGCTGATCCAGGGCCCGGGCCAGCAGGGGCTCTCCCAGGTCGTCGCCTGCAAGCAGGCGGGCGCCTCGACGATCATCGTCACCGGCACCACCCGAGACGCCGCCCGGCTGAAGCTGGCGAAGGACCTGGGCGCGGACCACGTGGTGGACGTGCTGACCGAGGACGCGCTCACCGCCGTTCGGGACCTGACCGGCGGCACGGGCGTGGACGTGGTGCTGGACTGCACTGCGGGGGCGGGCACCGCGCCGGTGCTGCTCGGCGTGGACGCGCTCACCCGGCGCGAGGGCGTGATGGTGGTGCAGGGCGAGCTCGCCGCGTTCCCGGACTTCCCGCTCAAGAAGCTCACCGAGAAGGCGATCACAGTGCGCAGCGCCCGCGGGCACGGCTACCGGTCCTGCGAGCTGGCGCTGAACCAGCTGGCCTCCGGCCGCTTCCCGCTCGAGCGGCTGGTCACACACACCTTCACCCTCGACCAGGTGGACCGGGCCATCCGCGCCGTCGGCGGCGAGGTGGAGGAGGACGTCGTACACGTCTCCCTGCTGCCCTGGGCCGGTGTGTCGTGAGCAGGCACGTCGGGAACGTCGTGGTGCGCAACCCCCCACGCGCCGACGAGGCCGCGGTCAAGGAGCTGGCTCGGTTCGGGGTCGCGACCGTGCACGAGGCGCAGGGCCGCACCGGGCTGCTGGCGCCGCGACTGCGGCCGATCTACCCCGGCGCGCACGTGGCCGGGACCGCGGTCACCGTGAGCATCCCGCCCGGAGACAACTGGATGATCCACGTCGCCGTCGAGCAGTGCCGGGCCGGGGACGTGCTGGTCGTGGCCCCCACCACCCGTTCCGACGCCGGTTACTTCGGCGAGCTGCTCGCCACCGCGCTGGCCACCCGCGGAGTGCTGGCCCTGGTGATCGACGCGGGCTGCCGGGACGTCCGCGAACTGACCGAGATGGGCTTCCCGGTCTGGTCCCGCTGCGTCTCCGCGTTCGGCACCGTCAAGGAGACCCTCGGCAGCGTCAACGTGCCGGTGGCGTGCGCCGGACAGCTGGTGCGGCCCGGAGACGCCATCGTCGCCGATGACGACGGCGTGGTCGTCGTCCCTCGCGAGGAGGTCGCCGCCGTCGCCGCCGCGTCCGCGGCCCGGGAGGAGAAGGAGGCCGTGACCCGCGAGCACTACCGGCAGGGCACGCTCGGGCTGGACCTGCAGAACATGCGGGAACGGCTGGCAGCCAAGGGGCTGCGCTACGTGGACCACGCAGAGCACCGGGAGGACACGTGATCATCGACTGCCACGGGCACTTCACCACCCCGCCGGCCACGCACACCGACTTCCGCAAGGCCCAGCTCGCCCGGTCGGCCGATCCCGACCTCCCCGAGCCGGTCCTCGCGCACGCGTCGGACGACGAGGTCCGCGAGGCCGTGGAGACCAACCAGCTGCGCCTGCTGCGCGAGCGCGGCGGCGACCTGATGATTTTCTCCCCGCAGGCGTCGGCCATGGAGCACCACCTGCCCGACCCGGAGGTGGCCCGGACCTGGGCGCGGACCTGCAACGACCTCGTCGCCCGGGTGACCGACCTGTTCCCGGCGCACTTCGCGGGCGTGGCCCAGCTGCCGCAGACCCCCGGTGGCGAAATCACGGACGCGGTGGCCGAGCTGCGCCGCACGGTCTCCGAGCTCGGGTTCGTCGGTGTCAACGTCAACCCGGACCCGTCCGGCGGCCACTGGACGGCACCACCGATGACGGACGAGTACTGGTTCCCGCTCTACGAGGCCATGGTGGAGCTGGACGTGCCCGCCATGATCCACGTCTCGGCCTCCTGCACGCCCGCAGCGCACACCCTCGGCGCCCACTACCTCAACGCCGACACCTCGGTGTTCATGCAGCTGTTGCAGGGCGATCTCTTCGGCCGCTTCCCCACGCTGCGGTTTGTGATCCCGCACGGCGGTGGCGCGGTGCCCTACCACTGGGGGCGATTCCGCGGCCTTGCGGACCGGCTCGGCCGCCCGCCGCTCGCCGAGCACCTCATGGCCAACGTCTTCTTCGACACCTGCGTGTACCACGAGCCGGGCGTGCGCCTGCTGCTGGACGTGATCGGGACGGACAACGTCCTGTTCGCCTCCGAGATGCTCGGCGCCGTCCGCGGGGTCGACCCGACGACCGGGCACTACTTCGACGACACCAAGCGGTACGTGGACGCCATCCTCACCGAGCCGGCGGCGGCACAGGCAGTGTTCGAGCGCAACGCTCTGCGCGTCTATCCCCGGCTCGCCGCGCGGCTCAGCTGACCCTACTCACTCGCCCGGACGCAGTCGCTCTGCCGTCCGGGCGAGGTGAGCAGTCATCACGGCGGTTGCGGCCGCGACGTCCCGCATCTGGACCGCCTCCACGAACTCCCGGTGTTCCTGTGCGCCCTTGATCCCGACGCTCGGGTCTTCCTCCTGAGCACGCATGAGCGACCGCAGCACCGGACCATGGAACGTGCGCGCCAACAGCTCCAGCGCCGGATTGTGCGTCGCCCGCGCCACGCGGACGTGGAACTCCGCCGACAGCGAAACCGGATACTCTCCCTCCGTTCGCTGGAGCGCGTCGGCTCGGTCACAGATCTCCAGGAGCTCGTGGACGTCCTGTGCGTCCGCCCTACGGCACACGAGCGGCACGATCCCGATCTCGAACACCTGCCGCGCCTCGGTCACGTCTGCGGGCTCCACCACCGAGAAGGTGAGCAGGTCCGAGATGCCCTCCCCGACCCGCTCGCTGGTCGGCGCGGTGACGAACGCGCCGCCGCGGGCGCCCACCTTGATCGTGACCAGCCCGTTCGCCTCGAGCATCTTCAGCGCTTCACGTACGGTCACCCGGCTGACCCCGAACTGGTCACCGAGCTCCCGCTCCGACGGCAGCCGATCCCCCGCCTTCAGCTGGCCGTCCCGGATGAGCACCCGGATCCGCTCGACGATCAGGTTCGACACCCGACCGGAGGTCACCCTGTTGAACATGCCGGACTGCCCGGTGATCGGCCGCGCGCCGACCTCAGATTCGGAGCTCATGGACTGATGATAAGGCAGTTTCGTCAGCGACCATGTCTGCTCCTTTTAGGTGTTAGGCCCCCAGCCCCTAGTAGCACTTTGCCAGATGTGTCGTTCCCGCTGATCCGGCGTGGTTCGTGATCTCGTTCGGGTCGTGCCTCCGGAGGAGGGATGCTCGGCGGGCTGGCCCGGGCTGATCAGCGGGCCAAGGACGAGTTGTATCTGCGTGGGTTGCTGCTGGATGGCAAGCGCAAGTCCATGCAGCCGATGGCCGCCCGGCTCGGGGTCGATCATCAGCAGTTGCAGGAGTTCGTGACCTCTTCGACCTGGGACTACGCGCAGGTGGGTGGCCGGCTAGCCCGGTAGGCGGCCGAGTTCATCGACCCCCGCGCGTTCGTCGTCGGCGACACCGGCTTCGGCAAGGACGGCGTCGAATCGCCCGGGGTGGCCCGGATGTACTCCGGGTCGCTGAGCAAGGTCGGGAACTGCCAGATCGGGGTCAGCGTGCACGCTGACCCCGACTAGGTCGAAAACTGACAGAGGTTGTTGACAGGCTGGGCTCCTGGGACGACACCACGACCGACAAACCTGTGGCGGCCGAGGAGATTCGCCGCCGGCGGGCGCGCAGCAAGATTCCGGATGAGGTGCGGCGCCGGGAGAAGTGGCGCCAAGCCCTGGACATGCTCGACGAGATCACCGGCCACAAGAGATCGACGACGAGCAGATCGGTGGCTGGGGTCTGGCCCCGCGGCCGGTGGTCGCCGACGCCGGCTACGGCGACTGCACCGAGTTCCGCCTCGAACTCGAGGCCGACACCCTGCCCTACGTGCTCGCGGTCAA
Organism: Prauserella sp. PE36; assembly: GCF_003311655.1. Lineage (NCBI taxonomy): Bacteria > Bacillati > Actinomycetota > Actinomycetes > Pseudonocardiales > Pseudonocardiaceae > Prauserella > Prauserella sp. PE36. The sequence goes on from NZ_QEQT01000078.1 coordinate 13,388, forward strand.
AGCCGCGACCAGCGCATATCCCGCCGACGCCGAACCGGTGAGCCCGCCCTACAGCGGTCGCGGTCGGCCCCCGGTGCCGCGCTACGCCGACACCCCGTCCACGCTCGCCGCGCTCGCCCGCGGCGCGGGCCGCCGCGCGCTGCGCCGGGTCACCTGGCGCCGCGGCGCCCGCCAGGGCCCGGGCAATCCCACCGCCGCGATGACCTCCCGGTTCCTCGCCCTGCGGGTCCGACCGGCCAACCGCGACACCCCCCGAGGCGGCGACGGCACGCTGCCCGAGTGCTGGTTGACCGCCGCATGGCCACCCGGGGCACCCGAGCCCACCGACTACTGGCTATCCAACAGCCCGTCGACACCCCGCTGCGGGAACCGGTCCGGCTCGCGAAGATCCGCTGGCGCATCGGGCACGACTTCCGCGAGCTCAAAGACGGCCTCGGCCTGCACCACTTCGAAGGCCGCAGCTACCTCGGCTGGCACCGACACGTCACCCTCACCGCGCTGGCCCAGGCGTTCTTCACCTCGCTGCGCTACGACCCAAAAGCCCCTGTGCCGGCCCGACCCTCTACGCCGTCCCCCGTGAACTCCAGACCCTCCTCGGCCTCTGGACCGGCGCCTGCCATACCTGCAAACGCCCGAACCCAGACACCACCTAACTTCAAGGCCGACGGAGAACAGGCGAACATGCGCGTCCCGGCTGCCGGGCGGTCGGTCCGATCCGGCCGTCCCTCTGAGCCCGGCGGTTGATAAGGCTTGTTGTTAGACCTCATACTCCTCGACGACGACGCCCCTTCCGTACTCGCGTACTCGTTCGAAGAGCGGCTCCAACCAACGAGCCGAACACCGTGTCGTGGGAGAGAAGGTCGCCGGGACATTGCCCGGTGGCAGGACAGAACCGTTAGACCATCAGTGATTCCGGGCTGTGCCGTCACCGCGCGGGCACGGCGACGATTGTTGGGCAAGGAGGCCCTCGCCATGTCAGTCCTCAGGACGGGGAGTATCCCGGGTGCCGTAGCCGCCCTGCTGCTGGCGCTCACCGCGTGCGACGGCGGTTCGGCTGGTTCCGGCTCTGCAGACGCGATCACCATTGGATCCCCGGGTTCGTCCAGCGACGCCGGGTTCTACCTGGCCGACCACCGCGGCTACTTCCGCGCGGTCGGGTTGAAGGTAGAGTACAAGCAGGTCTCCGGCGGTAGCGACCTCATCCCGCTGCTGTCCACCGGCCGGCTCGACGTCGGCGGCCTGTCGCTGAACTCCGGTCTGATCAACGCGGTCCGATCGGGCAATCACTTGCAGCTCGTCGCGGACAAAGGGTCGTTCACCGACGGGTCGACTCCCAGCTACGGCGCCATGCTGATCCGACCGAGCGACGCTAGCGTCATCAAGGGGCCGGCTGATTTGCGCGGGCGGACGATCGCCGTCGGCTCGGCTGGGTCCTCTCTCGACGTCGCGATCTCCGGCTACCTGGCGCAGGGCGGTCTGACCACCAAGGACGTCAAGATCACCACGCTCGGCCAGAACCAGCGGGTGATCGCACTGGAGCAGAAGGCGGTCGACGCGGCCTTCGTCTTTGAGCCGTTCCTCAGCCAGGCTCTGGGTCGCAATGCCGGGGTGGTCCTGGCCGACGGCGGCGCGATGGCCCGTGACCTGCAGGTGGCGGGCGTGGTGTTCGGGGGGCCCTTCGTCGAGGAGCACCCGGAACAGGCCCAGGACTTTCTCTCCGCCTACCTGTGCGGGGTGCAGGACTACAACGCCGCGGTCCGTGACGGCAAGGACGCCGACGCGGTACTGGGCATCATCGCCGACGCCACCGGCGAGAGCGTCGAGTCGCTGCGCAGGGGCATCCCGATCGGGTTGCGCTCCGACGGTGCGCTCAACGCGGACGACGTCCAGCAGACGATCGACAGGCTGGCAGCCAATGGTCTGGTGACCGGGCCCCTGTCGGTCGACGAGCTGATCAACACGAGGTACGCGCAGAACGCACAGTCCTGCGACGAGATCCGAGCGAAGGCGAAGACCTCATGAGCACTGCCGAGATCGTCGGCCACGCCGGCGCCGAGGACGAGACCATCAAGATCAGCGTCGCGAACCTGACGAAGACGTTCGCGGTCAAGAACAAGCCGCCAGTCGTAGCGCTGGACGACATTTCCCTGACTGTGGGCAACGGCGAGTTCCTCAGCATCGTCGGGCCCTCCGGCTGTGGGAAGACCACGCTACTGCGCATCCTGGCCGGGCTCGACCGGCAGACCTCTGGCCGCATCACGCTGCGCCGTCAGGTCGACGACACCCGGCCCGCCAACGCCGTCGTCTTCCAGCAGCAGAGCGCTTTCCCGTGGCTGACCGTCGAGGAGAACGTCAGCTACGGGCTGCGGATGGCCCGCGCGCCCCGATCGGTGATCAAGGAGCAGACCGCCTACTGGGTCGCCACGACCGGGCTGGCGGCGTTCAAGAACGCCTATCCCCACCAACTCAGCGGCGGCATGAAGCAGCGTGTGGCGATCGCCCGGGCCTTCGCCTACGACGCCGACATCTTGTTCATGGACGAGCCGTTCGCCGCGCTCGACGAGCAGACCAAGGCCGTCCTGCAGGCCGAGCTGATGAGGATCTGGGGCGACACCGGCAAGACCGTCGTCTACATCACGCACAGTCTCGACGAGGCAGTCTCGCTGTCCGATCGGGTGCTGGTCATGACCTCGCACCCGGGCCGGATCAAGGCCGCGGTGCAGGTGCCCTTCGAGCGCCCCCGCGATGTGATGGCGCTGCGCAAGGCGTCGGGGTACGGCGAGCTGGTGTCCTACCTGTGGGACCTGCTTCGCGACGAGGTCGGGAACGCGATGGCCGACGAAGCCGCCAGGATCGGCTCATGACGGCCAACCACGACGGTGTTCGAGGGGATCGAGGAACCATGTCCACATCAGAGGCACCGGCCGGGCTGTCGAAGCCGGTCGAAGGGCCGGCCGAGGCCTTCGCGGACGGAGCGCGCGGCGTGGCCGGCCAGCAGGCGGCAGCGGTCGGGAGGACCCCGACCGGTGACACCCGGCTCACGGCCGTGGAGGGTTCCTCCGCCAGCGCTGGGGCCCGGTCGAAGCGCCTGGAGAAGATTCTGGCGTTCGCCTCGCCACTAGCGGTGCTGCTGCTGTGGGATCTCGCGGCGCGCACCGGCCTGATCGATCCGCGGTTCTTCCCCGCACCCTCGGCGATCCTGGTCTCCACCTGGAACAACCTCGCCAGCGGTTACCTCCTCGACAATATGCTGATCAGCCTGCGGCGCGTCGGCATCGGCTTCCTGGTCGGCGTCGTCCCGGGCGTGCTGCTGGGGCTCGTGCTCGGGTTCTCCCGCCTCGGGCGGGCCGCCCTGCTCCCGCTCGTGCAGTCGCTGTACCCGATCCCCAAGAGCGCCATCGCCCCGCTGCTGCTGCTCATCTTCGGTCTCGGCGAGCCGTCGAAGTGGGTCCTCGTCGCACTCGGCGTCTTCTTCCCGGTCTTCTTCAACACCCTGGCCGGGGTGCTCAACCTCGACCGCATCTACACCGAGGTGGCGCAGAACTTCAGCGCCAGCCGGATCCAGTACCTGCGCACGGTGGCGCTGCCCGGCGCAATGCCGATGATCATGACCGGCTTGCGGTTGGGCATCGGCATGGGTCTGATCCTCATCGCCGTCGCTGAGATCATCGGTGCCGACAGCGGGCTCGGGTACATGATCTACAACGCCTGGGAGCTCTTCCAGGTCGAGACGATGTACTCCGGTCTGATGGCGATCGCGATCCTCGGCCTGACCGTCCAGCTACTGATGAACCGGATCGAGCGCGCCCTCGTTCCGTGGTCGCGGGACTGACCGCCGACTCGCGACACACCGCTCCTCCCGCTGGGGATCCCGGGCGGGCTGCTGCGCAGACCCGCCCGGAGGACCCTTCCGGTCCGGGGCAGCCACCCGGTTCCCAACCCCAGAGGTACTCCGCGGTGTCACGACCCACTGGATCCGATCGAGCGCGCCCGGTCGATCGAGCTGCCGTCAATACGCTCTGTCCCCCGGACGTTGCGTGGCATGCGCCTGGCGCAAACGCGATTGATTACCACGGCTTTGAACAGGTGCTCGACTACTTCATCCGGCGGCGGGCTATCGCAGCAGCGAAGTCCTTCCTGGGCGGCCGGTGAAGAAGGCGACCGTACGTGCTGCACTCGTCGACATCCTACTCGAGCCCGGCCACTCGCCCGCCACCACGATCGGGTTGATCAGCCACCAGATTCCTACTCCAACCGGCCATACACGCTGGAGAGACAATGACGCCCCAGGTCCTCGCGGCACTTGTGCTGCTCGCACTCTTCGTGCTCGGCATTGCCCGGCTCGTTTCCTGGCCCAGATCCCCATCTCCAACGCGTCAAGGGCGAGATTCGTGTGCAACGAGGTCGAGACCTGCCAGCCCACGACCATTCTTGAGAACACATCGATGACGAACGCGGCATATACCCATCCCGAAAACGTCCGGATATAGGTGATATCCGCTACCCAGAGTTGGTTCGGGCGATCGGCGGTGAAGCGGCGCCCGACCAGGTCTGCCGACGAAGGTGAGGCCGCGGCGATAGTGGTCCTGGGGCGCCTGCCCCGCCGTAGACCCTGCAGGCCCTTCTGCCGCATCAGCCGCTCGACCGTGCAGCGAGCCACGCGGATTCCCTCACGGTTGAGCTGGGCATACACTTTCCGCGCCCCGTAGACGCTGTAGTTCTCACGGAACACGCGCTCAATCTCGGTGAGCAGCTCCGCATCCCGCAGGACGCGTTTTGATGGTGCGCGTTTCCTCGCTGCCCAATACGTTCTCGGAGCGATCTGTACACCCGATTCTTTCAGGACTGCGCAGATCGGCTCGACCCCGAGTTTCTTCCCCTCAACAACACGCTCGCGGTGGCCATCGATATAGTCAAAGACCACCGCGAGCGGAACCTCCCGCCGATGGGCGGAATCGTCAGAGGTTACTTGGTCTTGCGGTCGAGCTCCGCGGCGGCGAAAAACGCCGAAGCCGTCTTCAGGATCTCGTTCGCCCGCCGCAATTCACGCACCTCGCGTTCCAGCTCGGCGATCCGCGCAGCGTCGTCGCTGGTGCGGCCAGGTGCCGTGCCGGCGTCGATCTCGGCGCGCTTGACCCACGTCCGCAACGCCTCCGGGTGCACGTCCAACTGACTCGCGACCCGGCGGATGACTGCCATCCGCTGCCCCTCGCGATCCCATCCAACGCCATCCGCGTCGCCCGCTCACGCAGCTCGTCGCTGTACTTCTTCGGTGCCGGCATGCTCTGCATCCTTCCTGGAATCAAAGCCTGCACAGAACCCGGGGCGCATCA
>NZ_QEQT01000079.1:0-90403 GCF_003311655.1 Prauserella sp. PE36
TGACAGCGGCCAGTCCAAACTCCCCGTAGGCGGCCATTTACCGCCCCGGTGACGGCCAGCGTTCTCCCCGCTGGCGGCCAGATATCTCCCCGGTGATCAAGCATCCGATGCCGGCGGCGAGGGTCTGCCGGTGAAGCGAGACGAGGAGATCATGGAGATCCTGGAGGCGTTCGACCTCACGGGGAGTTACCGCGCCGCCGGCGAGTTGGCGGGCTGTGATCACCACACCGTCGCCCGCTATGTGGCGCTGCGCGAGGCGGGTCAGCCGCCGGTCGCCCGGGAGCACCGGGTGCGGCCGATCGACGAGTACCAGGACAAGATCGAGGAGCTGGTGGTGCGCTCGGACGGCCGGGTCCGCGCCGACGTGGTCCACGAGCGGCTGGTCGCGATGGGCTTCACCGGCGGGGAGCGCACCACCCGGCGCACGGTCGCGGAGGTCAAGGCCCGATTGCGGGCCGGGCAGCGCCGGGTGTTCCGGCCGTGGGTAGTCGAGCCCGGGCTGTGGCTGCAGTGGGACTGGGCCGAGGGCCCTCGGGTGAACGGGCGCCGCACGTCGTTGTGGTGCGCGTGGCTGGCGTGGTCACGGTTCCGGATCGTGCTCGCGGTCTGGGACCGGACCCTGCCGACGATCGTGGCCTGCATGGACACCACCCTGCGCCGCATGGGCGGGGTCCCGACCTACGCGCTGACCGACAACGAGCGCACCGTCTCGGTCGACCATGTCGCCGGGATCGCGGTGCGGCACCCGGAGATCGTCGCGGTCGGACGGCATTACGGGATGACGATCCGCACCTGCGTGCCAGCGGACCCGCAGTCCAAGGGCGGCTCGGAGGCCACGGTGCGGATCGCGAAGGCCGACATCGTCCCGACCTCGGCGAACCTGCTGGAGGAGTACCGCACGTTCTCCCAGCTGGAGAGCGCGTGTCGGGAGTTCTGCGAGCAGGTCAACGCCCGGGCGCACCGGGAGACCCGCCGGCCGCCGGTTGATGCCCTGGCCGAGGAACGCACGAGGCTGCATCCGCTGCCGACAGTCGCGTTCACGGTTGCGTTCGGGACGACGCGGCGGGTGAACTGGGACGCCACCGTCTCGGTCGAAGGGGTGCGCTACTCGGTGCCCCACCAGCTGGTCGACACCCGGGTCTGGGTCCGGTTCCACGGCGACGACCTGGTCATCACCGCCGTCGGCGAGCACGGCCCGGGCGAGGTTGCCCGCCACGCCCGCTCGACACCCGGGACGCCATCGATCCAGCCCGAGCACTACCCGCCGCCCACCGCGGCGGCGAACGCCGCCGGGGAACGGGTGCCGCGGGCGGGCAGCGCCGCGGAGACCGAGTTCCTCGCCCTCGGCCCGGGCGCGACGTCCTGGCTGGTCGAGGCCGCCGGGTCTGGCGCGCGAGGGGTCCGACGCAAGATGGCCGAGGCCGTCGCGCTGGCCAAGCTGCACCCGCCCGGCGAGGTCGACCGCGCCCTCGGCACGGCCGCGGTCGCAGGACGGTTCGCCGAGAACGACGTACTGCGCATCCTCGCCCACCAGGCCGGGCGCGACATCAACAAGCCCACGGTCCGCGCGAGTGAGACGCACAGCCTGCAACCCGGCACCTCGGCCTGGTCCGGCTTCGGCATCGCCGCGCCACCTGATCCCGACCCCCATCCCGACCCGGCAGAGCTCGACCCGGCAGGAGAGCCGTCATGAGCGCGGTCACCGGATCGGTGCCGGCTTCGGCCGGGGATCCGCTCGCGGAGGCCGTCGCGCTGACCCGGCGGCTCAAGCTGCCCCACATCCGCCGCCACCTCGTCGAGCTCGTGCCGACCGCGCGGGCGCAGCGCTGGGACCACGCCGAGCTCGTCCGGGTCCTGCTCGCCGAGGAAGCCGCCGGCCGCGACGCCACGAACCTGCGCACCCGGCGCCAACGGGCCGGGTTCCCCGCCGGGAAGACCCTGGGCGACTGGGACGCGGGCGCGTCCTGCATCCCTCGGCCCACCCAGGACGCCCTGACCACCCTGGAATGGGTGGGTCGGCGGGAGAACGTGTGCATCTGCGGGCCGTCCGGGACCGGGAAATCCCACTTCTGCGAAGCGCTCGGCCAGGCCGCGGTCGAGGCCGGGATGACGGTGGCCTGGTTCACCATCGAAGACCTCGGCGCCCTGGTCCGCCGCCACCGCGCCGACGACTCGATCACCCGGGCACTGGCCCGGTTGATCCGCACCGACCTGATCATCGTCGACGACATCGGGCTGCTGCCGGTCTCCCCGGACGCCGCGGAGGGGTTCTATCGGCTGGTCGACGCCGCCTACGAACGTCGCTCGCTCGCGGTGTCGAGCAACCTCCACCCGTCCGGGTTCGACGAGATCATGCCCAAGACCCTGGCCACCGCAACGGTCGACCGGCTCCTGCACCACGCCCACATCGTCGTCACCGACGGTGACAGCTACCGGCTCGCGCAGGCCACCTCCGGCAAGGGAGTCACCGCCTTGAACTGAGCACGCACGACCGAGGGCGGGGACTTATCTGGCCGCCGTCGGGGAGATCTATCTGGCCACCAGTGGGGAGAACTCCTGGCCGCCAGCGGGGAGAACGAACTGGCCCTTGACAGTGCGGTCACGACAGGCTCGGTGATGGCCTGCACGGACTCGAGCAGCCGGGCTCGGGCACCCTCGCGGGCGGCAATTCGAGCCAGCCGCTGCTGGTCACCATCACGGTTACGCACCCGACGACGCCGTACCGCTGGCGCAGGCGACGAAGTGTCCACAGTGGTCACTTCTTTTCAGGGCGACGCTGGTCGGGCCGACGCAGGATCGAACGACGAGGCGTCGGCGCCGGATCGGCGGTCGATCCAGCAACACCGTCGGCTGCCTTGCGGAGCTGCTGGTTGACCACCTCCGGCTTGATCAGGTCGTTCGGTGCGCAGCCCAGGATGTCGCACAACGCCACCAGGGTGTCCATGCTCAACCGCTGCGGCGGCTGGGTCACCAACCGAAACACCTGCTCGCGAGACAGCACAACACCCCGCTCGGCAAGCAACGGCACCAGATCCGAGGTCTGGAACATGTCGCGGTCGGCCATCAAGTGCCGCAACCGCCACTGGTATCCCATCTTCTTGATCACGCCGTCACTCCCAATCCTCGCCGAGCCGGCCCTTCAACGCCGCCTCCAGCAGCTTGTTCCGGTACTCATTGGACACACCCATGTAGATCGCCGTAGTCGACCCGAAAGCGTGGCCGACTTGCTCCTGCACGAACCGAGCCGGATAGCCGAACTCCGTCAGGTGCGTGATGTAGGAATGCCGCAGGCAGTGCAAGTCCAGACTCGGATCGAGCCCGGCATCATCGCGAGCCGCGACGAACGCCTCGTTGATCGACCGCGGCGACAGCCGGCCGACCCGCTCGGTCACCCACAACGCCGGATGGCTGCCCGGCGCGAACCGCGGGCGCATCTGGCTCACCCAGTCGGCCAGCGTGTCGACCACCCAGTCCATCTCCGGCACCAGCAGCACTGTCCGCCGCTTCGGCGGGGAACCTTTGGGTGCCTTGCCGTACCGGACCATGACGGTGCCGAAGTCGCCGAACTGCGGAGCCTTGCGGTTGCGCCGCAAGTCGGCCAGGTCGACGCGGGATGTTTCCCGGCGGCGCAAACCGAACGCGTAGACGGTCTTGAGCACGGCAGCGTCTCGCGCCGCGCACAACGCGCCCTTGCGGCCCCGGCCGCTGATGGTGCCGGGCCGGGCGTCCGCGGCGTCGAACAACGCCTGCACCTCGTCGTAGGTCAACGGCCGCCGACGCGGATCTCCCTCGTAGTTCAGCTTGTGCAGGACGGAGTTGCCCTCATGGAACACCTGCTGAGGCGTGTCACCGAACCGCTCCTCGCACACCTGCACCCAGCCGTAGCGGGAATCCAGCAAGTACTCGAGGAACAGGCTGATCGCCACTTCGTACGTCCGCGCGGTGGACGCCACGATGGGCGACTCCCCGCCCCGCATGTCGTCGATGAACGCCTCACCATCCGCCGGCGTCCACTGCCAGGGATACAAGCCGGTGAAGTCCCACAGCCGGCGAATCAACCGGAGCCTCGGCGCGATCGTCAGCGAGGTCTTCAGGAAACGCGCCGACTGCTGCCGCCGCCAGCCCTCCAACATCGCCTCGAAAACAGCCGGAGCCGGGTCGAGGTGGATGACGTTGTCTGCCAACACAAGTCGCGCTGAACCAGGTGCCTCCGAACCCATCGCCCTGTTGTATCAAACACAACATTGATGCGCTCGCGCTAAGACCGCATGTCCACAGTGGATTCACCCATCTCGGCTACAACTCGCACATCTGCCTGACCAGCAAGGACGACGATCTCAGCAATTTGCCCAATGTTGCATCAGATGCAATTCCGCCTATTTACTTCCCGGAGGTTCGGACCATGATCACCAATCCCACCAGGCAGCGCAGTCTTCGAGGCCACAAGGCAACCCGGCCCACCCCGCGCGCAGCGAACAACGCCGACCACCAGGCGGTGCTGGCGTGGCGGCTGACGCCGCGCGATCGTTGGATTATCCGGATGCTGCACGAGCACCGCGTGCTCACCGCCCACCAGATCACCGCGCTCGCGTTCCCGTCGTTCCGCTCGGGCCGGATGCGGTTGCGGGAGCTGTTCCAGTGGGGCGTGGTGGACCGGTTCCAGCCGTTCATCACGGTCGGCACCGCGCCGATGCACTACGTCCTCGCGCCCGCCGGGGCCGCGGTGCTGGCCGCCGAGGACGGCCTGGACGTCAAGGAACTCGGCTACCGCCACGACCGCGCCTTCGGGGTCGCCCACTCGCTGCGGCTCGCGCACACCGTCGGTGTCGCCGAGTGGTTCACCGCCCTGGTCGACCGCGCTCGCCACAGCGACGCCGACGAGCACAGCACGCTCGGCGCGTGGTGGTCGGAAGCACGCTGCGCGCGGCACTTCGGGGACCTGATCAAGCCCGACGCCTACGGCCGGTGGGCCAGCGCCGGTGGGGAGATCGAGTTCTTCCTCGAGTACGACTTCGGCACCGAGGTCCTGGCCAAACTCGCCGGAAAACTGGCCGGCTACGCCGCGCTCGCCGAGGCCACCGGGATCACCACTCCACTGCTGGTGTGGCTGCCGACCTCGCGACGCGAGGCCACTGCTCGCCGGCTGCTGGCGCGGGCCTGGCGCGAGCTCGACGACCCGCGCTCTGTCCCGGTCGCCACCGCCGCGGCCGAGCTGCTCAACCCCGAGGCCGCGCACCCCAGCCCCGCCGACGAGGTCTGGCTGCCCCTGGACACCACCACCGGGAGCGCGGTGAGCACCCGGCGCGAGTTGCACCGGTTGCTCGACGCCTGGCCGCACGTCGCGCCACCCAGCACCAGCACGGGCAGTGAGTCGGCTCTTGGGCCGGACTCGACGCTGGCACTGATGGCCCCGGCGCCCGCGCCGATGCCGCCAGCCGCCATCTCACGCGGGCCGAGCACAGGCAGGCGGTGAGTACCCGATGATTCTGAAAGTCGGCGCCATTGTGATCGGCGTGATTCTTTTCATCCCGACGTTGATCGGGAACGGAGTGTCAGCCGCGATCTCAGCCCTGTTCGGTAGTGGAGACAGCCAGCCCAGCGCGACCGCGCTGGCCGACATCCCCGCCGACTACCTCGCGCTGTACCGCGCGGCGGCCGGGGTGTGTCCAGGGCTGGACTGGTCGATTCTCGCCGCCATCGGCAAGATCGAAGGTGATCACGGCCGCTCGCCGCTGCCTGGCGTCCACAGTGGCGAAAATGGTTACGGGGCGGGCGGGCCGATGCAGTTCAAGTCCGCCACCTTCGCCGGAGTGCTTGCCCGCCACCAGATCCCACCCGGCGGTGCCAGCCCACCGTCACGTTACAACCCGCATGACGCCATCTACGCCGCCGCGTTCCTACTCTGCGATAATGGCGTGCGGCGGGGCGATCTGCGGGCGGCGATCTTCGCCTACAACCATGCCGACTGGTATGTGAACCAAGTACTCGCCCAGGCCAAGCAATATGCCGACGCCGCTGCCTCTGTCGGCACAGGCGACTGCAACGCCATCCAGGCCACCAGCGCGGTCGCGGTGGCCGCGATCAACTATGCCTGCGGGCAGAGAGGACTTCCTTACGTCTGGGGTGGTAACGGACCCGACGGCGGGCACGCAGGCTTCGACTGCTCGGGTTTGACCAAGGCCGCCTATGCAGCCGCCGGAGTGACTCTGCCACGCACCGCCCAGACCCAGTTCAACGCTGGCCCCCGCGTCCCAGCCGGACAGCCACTATTGCCGGGCGACCTCGTTTTCTACGGCACACCCAACAATATCCACCATGTCGGCCTCTACATCGGCGGCGGGCGCATGATCAACGCACCGACGTTCGGCCAACCGGTGCAGATCGACAACTACCGGTACCGAGGCGACGACTATGCTGGCGCTACGCGTCCCGCCAGTTCTGTTGCGGCGTAACGGGTTCCACGTCGCCTACGCCCGAACCGATCATAGCAGAGAATGGTCGGCCTTCGGTGTCGACGAGCAGGATGCGTTGGGTGAACAAGGGCGGCGTCGTGGCGTCGAGCGCAACGATGTTGTGGTAACTGGCCAGTTCGAAGAGCGCGTGGGTCACCTCGCGGATGGTGGTGCGATCAGGGTCGGCCTCGACCGACAGGCCCTCGACCCGGATCTCCAGCACCCGCTGCTGCGGCAGCACCGTGATCACGGTGCGCACGTGCACAGGGATCCCGCCGTCGTCGCGCAACTCGGCGATGTCCTCGGCCAGCCGCACGGCCGCAGCCTCCACGGTGTAGCCGAGACCGACGCCGGCTCGCGCGCCCCACAACACAAGACGGTCCACTGTGGACTCAAATGGGAGCATGGCAAGATTCCTCCAGCCAGCCGGATCCGCTGTGTGGCGGCGAGTTGCCCGCAACACAGCGGATCCGACGGACCCATGCACGAGGTTGGACGGGGCTACTTTTCGTGTCGTGCGCGGAGTTCCGTTCGCAGGTCGCCCAATGTGCGCCCGTCGGATGCCCGCCGAAACGCGGTCCAGCCGTTCTGGTGGTTGCCACCCAGCGCGGTGGTCGCACCGCACGGGTTGGCGAAGACGCGACCATCGGCGAGGATGAGGGTTCCGTCGACCCGGATGCGTGCGGTGTGCCGGACTCCGAGGTTGCGGCGGTTCCAGACCAGTTCCTCGCCCGCCGTGACCAGTCCGGCGTCCAGCAGTTCGGCGATGCCACCGCGCGCCCACTTGATCAGCGGCGGCGAGGTCGACGGCGGCGGGGTCTCCGACCAGATGGCGGCCTCGGTGGCGTCGCCGTGCAGCCCCATCACGGCGGCGGCGGTCGGCGCAACGAGATTCGGCCAGCCGTCGTCGAGTCCGCGCCACTGGCCGACCCGCTGCCAACGTCCCTGGTACGCCAGCAGCATCTCGACATCGGTGGCGTGGTCGCGGGGCAGCGGGTACGTCGGGTCGGCCGGGCGGGTCAGGCGCACCACGAGGTCGCCGTCGTACAAGCTATCGGCCGGGGGTTGTTCGGCTACCCAGTTGCCCGCGAACAACGCCACCTCGCCCGCGCGGTCGGGGTCAGCGTCGCCGATGATGTCCACCGCCGTAACGAGCATCGCCCACACATCGTCGGGGCATCGCATCGGCGGCGGAGCGAACGCCGGGGCGAGGATCATCGTGTCCGGCGGCAACCCCTCCCACGCCCGCATCGCCGCCTCGTCGTGCGGCTGTGACGCCCCGGCGGTCGCGGTGGTGTCATCGGGCTGGGGGTCCAGTCGCGGCGCGTCCACGGCCGCGTCGGCGGCCAGGTCGGGCGGTTCGTGAATGTCGTGGTCGGTCGTCATTGTCTATACACCCCTTCGGTTTCCGGTGTGATGGGCCGGGTGGCCGACGTGTATGGACGCTTCGTGATCGTGTGGTTGTCAACGGGCACGTGTGCAATGGGCGTGAAGTGGACCCGTGTGGCGCAACGATTCCCAGGGTCTGGCCACCGTCTACACGAGACAGACGTCTTGTTTGCCGAACCCGCTTGACTTCATGGGCCGAAGGAAGCGTCCATAGTCGTGTAGCCCGAACACACCGGCAGCGCACCGGGGGCCACACCCGCTCCGGCCGGGGCATGACCACCCATCACCGATCACGAACGCGAATCGAGGGATGTCATGTCCAGCAAGACCCGCACCCGCAAAACCCGCACCACCGCCAGCGCGACCGGATCCGCTCCGACGCTGCGGTCGGTTCCCGAGCAGACCGTCGCCGCGAAGGTCCGCACGGACACCGAAGACAAGCTGTGGGAGGCGTTGCACGCCGCCCCGAACAGCACCGCCGCCGACCTGTCCACAGCGGCGAAGATCGGGAAGTCGACCGCGCAGAAGATCCTCGTCAAGTGGGCTGCCGACGGCAGCGTCACCCGCACCGCCGGGATCGCCGAGGGCGGTCGGCGCGCCGCTGACCTGTGGGCGATCACCGAAGTCGACACCACCCAGACTGACCCGACCGTGGTGGACACCCCTGCGGCGGACGACGCCGACACGACGGACACCACGCAGGTCGAACCGGTCGCCCCGGACGTGCCCGACGCCGACGACGCCACGGTCACCGAGGAGGACCCCTTCGAGCAGACAGAAACCGCAGCCGATGACGCGCAGGACCCGGTCGAGCCCGAAGCGGCCGACCTCGTGGACGCCGAGCCTGTCGTCGCCGAGGTGAGCGAGCCCGCCGCCGACGGCGCGGCGACCGACGGCGACAAGCCGACCGAGGATGGCGCAGACGCTACGGGCGCGAAGAAGGCACGGTTGGCACCCGGTGGGTTGCGGGGGATGGTCGAGGACTACCTGCGCGACCACCCCGGCGAGGAGTTCGGTCCCACCGCGATCGCGAACGCGTTGGGCGGGAAGTCGTCGGGCGCGGTGAGCAACGCGCTGGACAAGCTGGTCGAGGACGGCGTGGCGGCGAAGACGCAGGACAAGCCGAGGCGGTTCGCGCTCGCCCCAGCGGAGCAGGAGGCTGCCCCCGCGCCGACGAACTAGCGCTCCGACGATATGGCGAATGTGGTTGTGTTCCAACGGGCTTCCGTTGGGGGATGGCGCGTGTGCCTGGTTGGCGAGATGCGCCCACCAGGAACCGGTGTCCTTGACCGACACGACAACCCCGAGCGCGGCCAGCACCCGCAGTACGTAGACCTCGATGAACGAGATCTGGTTGCGCACAACCTCGTGCGTTGCCGCGAAATCGCCTGCGTCTAGGGCGTCGCTGAACGCTTGGTCGGCGGCCCGGTTGTCGCGGTCGGCCTCGCACAACGCCGTCAGGACGGCATCGGTGGCGACGGTGTGTCCGGCTTCAGCGGCCCAGACGACAGCGGCCTCAGCGATCGCGGTCATCGCCCTGGTGTCGGCGACCGCAGCCCGTCCAGCGCTGTCAGCCGGGGCGTTTAGCACCGTGATCCATCGGTGCCCGCCGGGGCTATCGGCCAGCAGCAGCGCGGTGTCGCTGTCGTCAACAACCGCGATCAGCACGGGCGCGGCGGTGACTTCGACCAACCCGGCGGCCAAGCCGGGTATGTCCGGAAAGTCGCCTATCACGGCGGCGAGCTGCCAGTGGTCGTCGTGGCGGCCGATGAGCTCCGCCCCGTGCTGGGCCAGCAGGTCCGTGTCGAGCAGCGAGTCTGGGGTGCGGGCGAGGATGAGCGAGCCGGTGAATCCCATGATCGGAACCTTGTCGTTCGGGGTGGTCAGCGTGGTGGCCACGGGTGTGGTTGGTGGGTGCGGTGCGCGGTGACGGCCTGTGCGGCGACGTCGGCGGCGGCCTCCAGCAGCTCGCGGGCATGGTCAGGGTTGTTGCCCTCGGCGTAGCGGTCGGCGTCGAGCACGAACCGCAGCGCGGTCACCACGCGTTCATGCGCGAACGACGCATCGGCAGGCAGCACGTGCAGGCCACGAGCGGGGCCGGGCCGCAGCAGTCCGTGCAGGATCTCGCGGATCGCCGGGGCGGCGAGGTCGGCCAGAGGCCAACGCCGGCCCAGCACGTACTCCGCGGCGCCGGTCACGGCGAGGGCGACCTCGCCGCGATGCGCGAGGTAGGCCGGCGGCACCGGCGGCAAAGTGGCTCTGATCGGGATCGGCAGGCCCCGGAAGCCGGTCCAGGTGAAAGTCGCAGTCTTCGGCGTGGTGTCGCCGAAGACGGGCAGAACGGCGTCCGGACCGGATGCGACCCCGGCTCCGCCGTCGGGGCGGCGCGGTTCGGGCCGGAACCACGGACCGCCGTGGGCGGACACCCGCACCTGCCCGTCGGCGAATGTGTAGGCGTACCAGCCGCTGCTGGTGGTGGCCAGCCACGGCCAGCCCATCTCCCCAGCCGGGCCGGGCACGGCGACGAACCCGACCTCGGCGGCCCGCTGGCGAGTCAGCAGCGCGGCAACAGCCGCCTTGTACAGGTCCCGGTCGGCGGCGGCGAGCACCTCGGCCGTGTCGGCGTCGCCCGCCGCGCCGAGCCGGGCCAGTTCGACCGGGCCGCCGACGTCGGCCAGCGAGCCCAGCCAGCGGGCAGTCGGTCCGGTGCCGACGTAGAAGTCTGCGTGATCACGGGTCATGTGTTGATATCTCCGGGCGATTGGCGCGGCCGAGGTCAGCCGGGCTTCACCCAGGCGCACTGTGCGGGATCCCAGGTCGCCTGGGTGTAGAGGCGGTTGAGGTCGGGAAGCCCAGGGCCGATCATCCAGCCGAGTTGCTCGCAGTCGAGCTGACCGGGCCACCACCCGGTCCAGACATCTCGCCCGCAGTCGTGGTCGAGGTCGCACATCAGCCGCTGCAGCCCGGTCACCAGGCAGCGTGCGACGTCACACCCGCCGTCGTACTCGTCGTATTCGTGTGGCTCGCCGACGGCCACGGCGCAGTCCGGACAGTTCGGCTCGAAGTCCAGCACGCGGAACTGTTTGTCCTGAGCGTCTTCGTTGTTGTCGTTCATCGCGCCCCCTGCATTCGTCGGGTTCATCGTCGGACTCGTCCGAGAAGTTCGTTCCACGCTTTGGCCTCATGTGCCGCGTTCATCCGGATCGACTTCCACGCCGGGTTCGTCTCGGCAATCGCGATCTCGGTAACCAGCGAGGATCCTTGAGTCATCACCTCGGCGATCCGCAGGTGCATCGATGCGGAGTCCATCGCCCGGCGGTACTCGTCCGGGTCGGAGGTGTAGAGGCGCTGCGCGTTGGCGAACTCGTCCTCGGCGGCGGCGCAGTGCTCGGCGGCGGACATGGTCTGGCGCGCGATGGGTGTTTCGGTTGAAACGGCTTCCGACATCGTGAACTCCTGTTGTGCTGTAGGGATGAGGTCGTTGTTTGGTCTTACTGCGACACTCGCTGTTGGACACGTAGCCACGCGTATCCGGTCGTGATCCACACCCGACCGTGGGCGAACGTGAACACCCAGTCCGTGTCGCGGCTGTCCGGCCACAACCACGGCCAGCCGCCGTTCGGGTGGTAGCCGTGCCCGTGGCCCTCGTCGGCCCACACGTCGAGCAGGTCGGCCACGGCGTCGGCGTAGGTGAGCGGGTCGGTCGCGTCCAGCAGCAGCCGTCCACAGGCGACGGAGCGCACGGTGGCGGGGTCGGCGTCGCCTTGGAGTGAGCCGAGCCAGACGGCGCGGGGTCCGCGCTCGTCGTAGAAGTCGGCGGTGGTGGTCACGTGATCACGGCCGTGGTGAGTGGGTCGCGTCGCGGAGCCGTTGTTCGACCTCGTAGCTGTCGCGGGCGGTGAGGATGGTGGTCAGCACGAGTACGGCGGCACCTTCGGAGACCGGGTTGACGGGTTGGCCGTCGAGGGTGAGTGGAAGGCCGAGCGCGGTGACGATGTGCCAGTCGGACTGGCGGACGCGGTCGGCGCAGTAGTAGCTGCCGACGAGTGCCCCGTCGCGGGTGACGGTGCCGTACAAGGTTTGTTGCGCGTCGGCGGGGTCGGCGACGATCGCGGTCACCTCGCAGCCGTTCTCAGTGAAGCGGCGGATGACGGTTTCGGGAACTTCGTAGGGTGTCATGGGTGATCTCCTGTGGGTTGCGGGTTTTCTATGCCCGGTGCGGAAGGTCGAAGTAGCATTCGTCGTCGCAGTCCTGAGCGCCTTTGCTTGCCACGAAAGGGCATTCGTCGCGGTGGGCTTTGGTGAAGGAGACGCCGCCGTCGGGGTGCTCGAAGATGTGCAGCGCTCCGCCGTGGTTGGCCGCCCACGCGATGTCGTCCGGGTCGATGCGGCATTCGGCGTTGAAGCCGCTGCTGGTGGCCAGCAACGCGCTCACCGCGCGGTAGACGTGGGGCGACAAGGTCACCGTGGGCGGCGGTGCGGCGAGGATCTCGGCGGCCCGGTGCAGCAGCCGCTCGGCCAGCGGACCGAGCACGGCGGCGGCGTGGACATCCGGACTTGGCGGCGGTGTGTCGTGCCACCAGTTGTTGAGCGTGTCGGCGGCGAGGCTGCTCCACTTCGCCTGATCGGTGAGCACCTCGGCGACGGCACCGCTGTCGTTCAGATAGACGCCGCGCTCGACACGGGCTCGGACGGTGCGCCCAGCGATCTCGACGACGCGAGTGTAGTGGTAGCGGGTCGAGGTGGCTCCGGCGTCCTGATCGTGTTCGGTGGTGGTCATGGCGGTCTCCGTCGGGTGGGTTGGGTTGCGGGGGTTCAGCGGGTGGCGAGTGCGGTACGCAGGTCGGACAGTGGGCGGTCGTCGCGGGCACGTCGCCAGAGGTGCCAGCCGTTGACCGTGTAGCCCGCGAGGCTGCTCGCGAGCGCGGTGACGGTGGAGACGGCGAACTCGTGCGGTCCGCCGTCGTGCAGGACACCGCCCTCCCGGACGGTGGCGGTGTGCCCGTTCCACACCAGCTGCTCGCCCACCTCGACCAGTCCGGCCTCGATCAGCTCGGCGAGGGCATCCGGTGCGCGAGGCGCCGGCGAGGCCGCGGACTCGCCGGCGAGTCCGGCAGGAAGCAGTCCTGGGGGCAAGGCGGCGGCGATCGGCCCGGCCAGCGTGGCCCACTGGGCGTCCTTGAAGGCGACGTCGGCGAGGTAGCGCATGTGCACGAGCACCGACATCGCCACCTCGTGCGGCCAGCGCGCGCCAACCGCCTGCCACGTGCGCACCGTGGACCACTCGCCCTGGGTGGCCGCTACGACCTCGACGTCAGCCACAGCCGGATCGTCATCGGCGGGCGCGTGGAGGCGCACTACGACGTCCCGGTGTGCAGGGCGGCGGGCGGTGGTGCGGGCAGCCACACCCCCGCCAGCAGGGCGGCGGTGTCGGTGAGAGCGGGGTCGGGAGCGGGCGCGTCCCCGGTGAGCCGCACAGGGGCTCCGGCGGCGTCGGTGGTCCGTACCGCCACCACAACCAGCCCCCACGCCCCGACGGGCGGACGCAACGGCACGGCGGGAGTCGATGCCGGGGCGAACAGCACCGACTCGGCCGGAAGCGCGTTACGGGCGTGGTTAGTCGGCGTGGTGGTGCCGTGGGCGTTGCTGGTCACGACGTGACCTCCTTCGGTGTGTGGATTGCGGGGTTCCGGACGTGCGAGGCGGGTCGGCTCGGGGGCCGCTAGCCGCCCAGGGCGGGTAAGCCGAAGGCGCAGCCGGGCTGGTGGATCGACTCGTCGCGGGCCTCGTCGGCGATCGGGCTGTCGCCGTCGGGGTCGAGGTACTCGCCGAGATCGCCCAACGTGGCGACGCGGGTGAACAGGGACCTCGGCGTCACAGCCGGGGCAGCGGTCGAGGAGCAGCCACCCGTCACCAGGGGTGGTGAAGTCCGGGATGAACCGCCACGCGCGCCCGGTCACCGGGTCGGTGATGGTGATCAGGTCACCGGGAACCGGTCCGGTGCGGGTGCGGTACTGGCGGTGTGGGTCGTCGGTGACGAGCACGCCATCCACGCCGACCTGCAGGGCGGCGGCGATGGTGCGGGCGACACGGGCGCGGCGTGTCCACCGGTTCCACTGGTCGGGGTCGTCGTGGCGGTGGTGGAATCCGTCGGGGTCGGCTGCGCGGTGGGCGTGTGCGGCGTGTACGGCACGCTCGGCCAGTGCGGCGGTGAGTCCGGGCGCGGTGGTGGTCATCACGACCACCCCAGGGCATTGGCGGCGAGTGCGGGCAGGTACCCGACCTGTTCGCCCGCGCCGAGCCACACCACGGGCGGGTCGGTGCGCGTGGGGCCTTCGTACTCGGCGTCGTCCGGGGTGCACGCGATCCGCGCGAGGAGGTTCTCTAGCGGGTAGCCGGGTTGCGTGGCGAGTCGTACCGGGGTGGTCGGGTCGTAGCGTTCGAGCGCGGCGACCAGTTCACCGACCGTCGCGATGGTGTTGTCGTACAACGTGATCACCTCTCGGTGTGTTGGTGTGGGTGTGGGTTGGGTCAGTGGGTGGCGCGCAGGGCGGCGGTGGCAGCGCGGCCAATGGCCTGCGCGGCGGTGGTGGGGTCGGTCATCACGTGCACGGTCGCCCCGGTCATCGGTTTGCGCCCCGGAACGTCCGGGGCGATCCACAACACGGCGCATCCGGTGGCGCGCAACCGGTCGAGGAGTTGCTGCCCGTTGCGGCGGGGTCCGTCGCGGAATTTGCCGTCGGACACGATGACCAGCAACCGCGCGGCACCGGGGCGGGACAGTCCGAGCGCGCCGTCGAGGGCGTCGATCGCGGTGTCGACGGCTTCCCAGTTGTCGCGGGTGGCGAAGTCGGTCACGGCGGCGGGCGTCTTGCCGGGGCGGGTGATCGGGCGGACGTGGTGGCCGAAGATCACGGTGGCGGTGTCGGCGGGCACCGGACTCTGGGCGGCGGCGTTGGCCAGAATCCACGCGGTCGAGGCGACCGGTTTCGCGAAGCTGCCCATGGACCCGGACACGTCGCATGCGATGCCCAGCCGTAGCGGCGGGGTCGGAACCGTTGTGCGGGTGGTGCGGGTGAACGGTTCGGCGGTCGGCATCGCCCCGGCGGCGAGTTGCGCCTCGCGTGCCAGCGCACCGCGCATCCGAAGGCGTCCGGGCGGAATCGGCGAGGTCGTCTTGGTCGCCACCCGGTCACGGACCCCGGCGGTGGTCAGCGCGCGCCCGAGCACCCGCGCGGCGGTGCGTTCGCCCGTGGTCGGCGGGCGGGTACCGGTCGTGTCGGTGCGCCCGTCACGGGGACCACCAACCGTGAACACGGTGCGGGCGGCGTCGTCGGCCTTCTTCGCGGCGGCGTCGGCGGTGGCCTTCTTGCGGTCGGCGATCTCGGCGGGGTCCTCGGGCAGCTTCGCGCGCGCCACCGCGCGCGCCACCTTGCCCAGTGCCTTGCCGATCGCGTCGGCCAGCGGGGACGGCGACGGGGTGCCGGACGGGGCCGGGGTGGCGGATGGGTCGGTGAGGTGCGGAGGTGTGGTGTCGGGGTCGGGTCCGATGATCTCGCACCACTGGCGGCCGAGTTCGATCATGGCGGCGGTGTCGTCGTCGGCGGTGCGGAACGCCTGCCGCCACACCGCCCGCAGCTTCCCGAGTTTCTCCGCGCCGAGCACGTCTTCCACGGCGCGCGCGACGGGGGCGGTTTCGGCGCGGGTGAGGATGCCGCCGTCGGTGCGTCCCAGGAACAGGGCGGCGGTGTGGGCGGCGTCGCGCGGGGTCATTTTCGGGGCGAAGGCGGGGTCGTTGAGTTTCATGCCGCCCGTGACGATGGTTTTCACGCACGCGCGCAACCAGTGGCGGTCGTCGGGGCGGCGGTGGATCTGTGCCCGTTCGATCCGTGGCTCTTCCAGCAGCAGGGCGGCGTCCACCGCGCCGGGGTCGGCGTCCTTGGGCACGTCGGCGAGCCACCGGGTGTGTTTGCTGTGCGCGCATTCGTGGGTCAGCGCGCCCCAAGTGGGGGCGTAGCGTTTCCGGTCGCTGATCCGGTGCGGTTTGGCGGTGGCGGGGTCGACCGGGTGCAGGTGCGTACCGTCGACTTCGATCATGGCGGTGGCGGGCAGGAAACACGCCGGGGCACCCTGTCCGGCACCGGGCGCGATGGTGACCAGCAGGTCGTCGCGGTCGGCGATCGCGGGGACTTCGGCGGTCAGTGCGGCGGACAGCGCGTCCCATCCGGGGGCGGCGGGGAACACGGCCGACGCGGTGGCGGCGGGGTCGGCGATCATGTGCGCGGTCATCGCGGTGTGTCCTTTCCGGACGGTTCGGGCGGGTGGCGGTTGGTCAGATACGGGCACCGAGTGCCAGCGGGGCAACGGTTTTACCGAAAGCGATCTTGACGGCGGTGGCCACGATGTCGCGGTCCTCTTCCGGGGCGGTGCCGATCAGGTTCCCGGCGGCGGCGGCGGTGCCCAACACGTCGGCGATCTTTTGGAATGCCAGCAGTTCCCGGAGTTGTGGTGCCCACCGGATCTCGCCGCCCGCCTGTCGGGTGGACAGGTTGCGCGCCACGGACACGGCGCGGGTGTCGATCTTGAGTTGCGTGGCGAGGTCGTAATCGGTGGACACCTGGATCTGCACGGAAAACCGCGACGCCAACGCGTCCGACAGAACCGCGCCGTGCACGCCGGGGTTGTGTCCGGCCACCACGTAGAAACCGGGCGCGGCGTCGATGACCTCGCCGCCGTTGGCCTTGATCATGATCTGGCGGCGGCCGTCCATCGCGGGGTAGACCACGGCGAGCACGGTCGGCGGTATGAGCGTGGCGTCGTCGATGAACAGGGTCCGGCCTTCGCGCATCGCGCGGACCAGCGGACCGTGCACGAACACGAACTTCCCGTCCGGGGTCTGGGTGTACTCGCCCACGATGTCGGCGACCGTGGTGTCGCCGTCGCCCTGAACCGTGACCAGGTCACCGAAAGCGGCCTCGACGACCGAGGTCTTCCCGGTTCCGGGTGGTCCGTACATCAGGGCGGCCACCCCGGCGTCGCGCAACTTGCGCAGCGCGGTCACGTCGGGCAGTCCGGACAGCGTGCGCGGGTGGTAGAGCTGCCCGTTCGGACGCGTAACCGGACCGGTCACGGCCGGAGTCGTCGTCGCGGCGGGCGGTGTCGTCGCGGGTGGTGGCGTCGGGCGCGGCGTGCGGGGGCGGCGGGTGACGGCGCCTTCGGGTCAGTCCCGGCTCGGAACGGCGTGCCCGCCCCGGTACACGTCACCGTGCTGCCGTCTCCCATGGACCACGTCACCGATGTCGGCGTCGCGGTGGCAGTCACCGATACGCCTGGCACCGAGGCCGTCGCCGATACCGGCCCCCAGCCGCTCGACAGCCACATCCACGTCGGCAAGTTCACCAGCTGATCGCCGACAGGGTTCGCCGCGATCGTCGGCGTGGGCAGCCGCAACTGCTTGCGCGCCATCTGCGCCAGCTCGGCTGGCGAGGGCAACTGCGCCGCTCCGGGTTGCTGTCCGTCCGCGATCCACACCGGGGGCCGGTAGAGCCCGTCGGTGACGCCTGCGGTCGAGCATTGCCATACGTACCAAGAACCTTGTTGGCCCTGCGCTGGTTGGGCGGCTTGCGCCCGGACCACACCACCCGCTGCCGGACGGGTGAAGACAGCGGATTGCGCGGTCGCGCCGCCGGTGTTCAGTGGCTTGGTGAAGGCGGCTGTGACCACACCGCCGGACGGCGGCTGGTAGTCGCTCTTCACGTAGGAACACTTGGCCAGGTTCGAGTTCCCACCGATGATCGTGTCTCCGGGGTTGCTGTTGTCCTTGCCTGGGTTGCCGGTGCCCGGACGTCCGGGTTTGTTGCCGTTGCCTGGGTTCCCCGGCTTGCTGTTGTCGCCGCCTTTGCCCGCGCCCAGGTCGCAGACCGGGGCCGGCGTCTGGTCGCATGTGGTGCTGCCGTAGCCGCCGTCGGCGAGCGCCGGAGCCACACCGCATATGCCGCCGACGACCACCAGTCCTGTCACGATTGAAACGCGTCGTAGTTTCAGCATGTCCCCGCCTCGTGGACGCCGTACTCCGAGACCTTCCATGACCCGTCCGCCTGCTTCTGGACGATGGCGTTGATGAGGTGCCGACCGCCCGGAGTGTCGTTGGCGAGCTGTCCGGTGTCGGCCTTGTACTTCAACCAGCGCGAATCGTCGGAGCAGTCCGTGATCACGATCTTGTTCGGGTTGTCAGAAGGCTCGACAGAGGACACCGAAGGCTCGTAAGTGGGTTCGCCCTTGGTCACCAGGCCGTTGTAGTGATCCGCGTACAAGGCCCGTGACATGTTCGTCAGCGCGATTCCGGTCGCGTACCGCCCCAGCTTCGGCGACTGCCAGTCCGATGTGGTCCCAGCGGCGACGAAGTCCTGCCACATACCTCGGTACGACGCGAGGGCGTCCTGCTTGGCTTTGTCCACAACAGACAATGCCGTCGTCGGCGGAGCCGAAGTCGCTGGCGCCTGCCCGGTCGACTGGGTCGTGCCGGACGATGAGTTGGTCGTGCCGGAACTACACGCGGCAAGGATCACCAACGTGGCTCCCAGGCCGAGCACCGCCCTGGCTCGGCGCCCACTAACGATCAAGACCTTGCGGGCTACCACACCCCACCCCCCAGGCATCAGTGAAGATCGTCTATCGTTTTCGTGATACACACCACGTCTACACCACCTACCCCCACCGACTGCAAAGTGTGTAGGCGACTGACTTTGAAGTCGGGAAGGCATTTTCTATAGATCTTCACTCTTTTGGGCGATAGGCATCACTGTCTGAGGTTGCCTGCGTGACACTGGAGGCGCGACCAGCACTTTCCGGGGGTGGGCAGTGTCAAATCGACTACAGAACGTTAAAAGCGTCGGTGTCGGTTGATGTCCGCCGCGTTCATCACGGCGTGGGCGGGGGCGGGAATCCTCGTTGGCGCCGCCCTGGCATTCGGCTTCCAATGCCTGCTCACGACAGCTCCGACCGCAGCCCTCGCGATGCGGCTCACCGCCACGCTCCTGACTGCCCTCATGTTCGGCGCCCTCGCCTGGCGCTTCGGTCATCAGTTCGACTTGCTGCCGTACAGTGTGCTCGCCGCAATCGGTGTAGCACTCGGCGTGATCGATGTCCTAGAGCACCGACTACCCAGCGTGCTCGTCTACTCGGGCGTTGCCCTCGTCGGCGTACTGCTCGCGACCTCGGCGATCCTGCACTCCAGAGGACCGGACTTTCTGCGCGCGCTGGCCGGCATGGCGGTCATCGCTGGGCTCTACCTCGTGCTCGCGCTGGTGTCCGGAGGCGGGCTGGGGGCTGGCGACGTGAAACTGGGCGGCCTGCTCGGCCTGGCGCTCGGCTGGCTGAGCTGGTCGGCGCTCGTTACGGCCACCGTCCTCGGCTGGTTCGCAGCCGCCCTGGTGTGGCTGCTGCTTTGGGCGACCCGACGAAGACCGCGGGGCTCGCTGGTACCGATGGGGCCGTTCCTGTTGCTCGGGGCATTGGTCACGATCACGGTGGTACCGACGTGACGTCGCCGCAGCACTGGGCGGTCGTCGACTACTCGGCATAATCCCTCGGTCCACTGGACTACGCCTGCAGTGTGCGGGACGGGCGCGAAGCGGACTCGTCGACGTGATCCAGCCGCTGCTGTGTCGGCGGCGGCTCCGGGCGCACAGATCTCCTCAGGTCGCTGGCCTGGACACCAAAGCGATCTGTGCGCCCGACTCATCCACACGTTCGATCCGGCGAATTGCGGCTCTGACACGTCGCGGCAGATGAAGCCCTGAGGTGACTTCCGCGGGCCATGGTGGCGTAGCGGCGATGCAGCCCAGTGCTTCGAGGCGAACGATCAACGGGCGCACCTCCTCCACGACCGCGTTTTGCGGACTGCATCCCGCGCGAAGTTCGACCTGCCATGTTCCTCGAACGCCGGGCGCAGCGCAGGTCAAGGGAACCGGGAGTGGTTCGGCGGTCATGTCCTACCTCCGTGTATGTGTCTTACCAAGAGACGTCGCGAATCGTTGAAGCCGACCTCAGCGAGTCCTGCCACTGTGTAGCGCGTTGCGCGTGCTGGGCGTGAGCAGCTTTCACACCGCGAGCGTCGGTGAGTCCCTGCAGGCTGAGTCCGATCGCTGTTCCGGAGAGGTAATGGGCCAAGTCGAGCAGGGTGACCGCGGTCTCGTGGGTGCTGGACCCAGCGTGCGTCGCGATATCCCTGACCCGTTTCATCCGGAGGACCGCCTGGTCGAACGTGGCGCGTTGGCGCATTCCCCAGTTCACTGTGGACTCTGGGGTGGTGAACTCGCGAGTCAGTGAGCGCAGCTGGCGGCCAAGAACCGGTGACGTGGTGTGATCCTTTGCCAAGCGGCCGAGCTCGACGATGATCTCGGACATGAGTGGTTCACGTCGATGACGGCTGCAGCATCCAGGAGACAAGCGAATGCGTGATGCCTGAGGCATCACGCTGCGGAGAGTGGTAACTGCGCGTTGGTACACCCAGGTCTCGGCCAGGTGTTTCTTGATGTAGTCGTAGTAGCCGAGTCCCAGGCGTGCGGCTTGTCGTTCTATGAGCGCCACATAGTCCTTTATGGACTGCGCCGGATTCGGCTGGTCGGCGGCCTGATACCAGATCTCCAGGTCTTGGAGCACGTTGTTGAGCTCGGGCTTGCTCTCGGCGACGGCCTGAATCACCCGTTGCGTCAAGTCGTGATCCGGGCTGCTCGGCCAGTTGAGGACTGGTGGGGATGGCGGCGCGTGGAACTGCGCCGTCCCAACGATCACGCCGTCGATAGCGTGGATGAATCCGTCGGACAGTCGCCACTGACGAGTGTGGCCGCGCATACCGACGGTGTTCAGGACTGCTCGGCACCTACGGCTCGCTTCGGCCACCACGTCGGGAAAAGCACCCTGTCCGAGATCGACTCTCGCCAACATCAGGTCGGTATCTCCGAAAGCCCAGTCGGCTGTGCTGCCGGGCGACGAACTCAGCTCGGGTGCTCGGAGATCGGCTAGCAAGCCTTCGCGGCGATACATCTGGACGAAGGAGGAGCGGTAGAAGCGGATGGCCGCCTGGTTCTGAACGGGAACTTGTTGGGCCACATCGAGGATGCCTACCCACACGACATGGTGTCCGTGTCGTGGCGATGCTCCGAGGAAGCGACGGCACAGATCCAGCCGGTCGCCGTCAGAGAGTCCGCCATCCCCGAAGTAGGAGTCATCGATCAGGTCTCTCTGCGTGTCGCCGAGTTGCGCTCGCACCTCGTGGATCGCATACCCGCGGTCCTGCAGGACATTGCGGACAAGGTCGAGCGTTCGGTCTGGCGAGCGTTTCGCGGAGCCGATCAAGGCGTGCAACACGTCTCGGCGCACGGCGACGGTGGTGTCCGATGTGTCTGGGTTGCTGCATGCTTCGGTCAAGTCATCCCAGGCGGCCTGCACAACGCCTGGGGCCACCCATCCGTCCTGGAGGGCGCGGAGCGCGCGGAGCGCCTCAGACCTGCGGCTTGCAATATCTCGGGGAAGACCACGAACCGCTTTGCGTGCACGGTCGATCAGCGGTTCCAGGGCACCGCGCACGGTCGGGCCGAGCAAGGACAACGCTTCGAGCATGTCCGTGCTCGCCGACTTCCAGGTGGCCTTTTCAGCGGATGAGTCGGCGCGATGCCGGTTGACGAGGAGGGCGAGCATGTCTTGGACGGCGGCGACCGGACCGAGTTCCAGTGGGGCGAGTCGGTCGTCCCGTATCTCGAGCAGCGCCGCCAACTCGGTCGTGAATGGCGGGCAGGCGGTGTCCCGCCCGCAAGGGCGGGACACCTGGCGCCTAGCGTCGCCGCTGGACACGGTCCAGCACCCGCAGCGCGGCACGGCGCCGTGCGGGGTCAGGGTGCAGCACGGCCACACCGACGACCAGGAGCTGCAAGCCGCTCGGAACCTCTCGAACAATGATCATTGTGGTCTCCCCCTGTGTGGTGCCACGCCAAACAGTCATGACATGGACCGGCACGCACAGGTACGTACCAGCATCGGGACGGTTCGATCCCAGCTGACCTGGGATCGCCTTCCCACGACCTTGCGGCCGTAAGGGGCGCCTCGCTGATCGAGTTCATCGTAGCGGACCGTAGCCGGACGGGTGCTCAAGGGTTGGGGTAGGAGTCGACGTCCATGACTACTTGGCGGCGGTCTCACCATTCGAGGGGCTCGCGGTCGTAGAAGAACCCCCCGGTGGGGCCGTCGTCGGGCAGCGTGGCGAGCCAGACAGGCGTGTCGGCACCCTGCTCGACGCTGCGTGGAGCGTTCGGGCCACCGAGGTCGGTGCGGACCCAACCGGGCGAGGCTGAATTGACCAGTACCCCGGTGCCGGCGAGCTCCGCGGCGAGGACTCGTGTCACGGCGTTGAGGGCGGCCTTCGAGACGCGGTAAGCGGGTTCGGTGGGCCGGGTCATGTGATGCAGGGAGCCGAGCGTGCTGGACAGGTTGACGATCCGGCCGTACCCGGCGGCTCGCATCGCGGGAATCACGGCCTCGGCGCATTGCCAGGCACCGAGTACGTTCACCTGCCAGACGCGGGAGACCA
Organism: Prauserella sp. PE36; assembly: GCF_003311655.1. Classification (NCBI taxonomy): domain Bacteria; kingdom Bacillati; phylum Actinomycetota; class Actinomycetes; order Pseudonocardiales; family Pseudonocardiaceae; genus Prauserella; species Prauserella sp. PE36. The sequence continues at coordinate 22,429 of NZ_QEQT01000079.1, forward strand.
GCTCGAGGTCGATCTGCGACGGCTGCTGATCGCCGTCGCTGATCCCGGCGTTGTTCACGAGCACGTCGATCCGGCCATGCTGGTCGAGGGTGTGCTGAACCGCTGCGGTGATGGTGTCAGGCTTTGCCACGTCGAGATGCACACCGGAGGCGGCCCACCCTCGGGCTGTGAGGTCGGTCGCGGTCCGGTTCGCCTGCGCGACGTCGCGGGCGGTGGCGACCACGTGGATACCCCGTTCGGCGAGCAGTCCGGCTATGGCGTAGCCGATACCCCGGTTCGCGCCCGTTACGAGCGCGACCCTGTGAGAGCTGTGCATTCGTTAGGCGGCCAGGTCGGCGAGCTGGAGGTCGAGTTTCTGGACCCGAGCGTCGCGGTCGTAGCGCGACATCGCGCGGCGCGCGCTGTGGATGGTGTGGATGGAGCGCACCGAGCCGGTGTGGCCGGCGAGATCCGCCGCGGTGTGGAGGTCGTCGCAGGCGAGGTCGAGGTCGTTGGCGTGCAGGTGCGCTTCGGCGCTGCGGACGTGGTAGATCGTGCGGTCCCGGACGTACTGGGGGTTCATGGTGCTCAGCGCGTTGTCGATCAGTGGGCGGGCCTTGGCAGGCTGGCGGAGGTCGACCCAGCAGGCAGCGGCCTGCGCGGCGAGTTCCGACTCGTCGAAGAAGTAGATCCAGTCGGGTTCCGGGGTCAAGGATGTGGTCGCGTCGAGCCGTCGCTCTGCGTCGTTGAGCGCGCGACCGCACGATGCCGCGTCGCCCGCCTTCGCATACGCCCGCGCCTTCCGGCTGGCCAGCAGCGCTCGAAGTCGCGGAGTGGCGGTGTGCTTGGTCTGGTCTTCGGCGGCGTCGATCAGGGCGATGGCTTCTTGGTGGTGGCCGGTGAGCGTTGCCTGGAAGCTCATGCACGCCAAGACGTGCGCGCCGGTCAGGGAGTCGCTCGCGCTGGCTGAGGACCGCAGGGCCGCGACGTAGTAGGACTGGGCGGCGGCATGATGGGCAGCGTCGAAGTGCAGCCATCCGCACAGGCGGGCCGCCTCGGTGACGAGGCTGAAGAGCCGCTGGCCAGCGGCGGTGCCGTAGTCGGCTTGATCGGCGAGGCGAGTCAGCCAGTTGAATTCCGCGACGGCGAGCTGGTGGAGCTCGCGTCCGCCGAACTCGTCATCGAGCTGGCGAAGGTCGGCCAGCCGGTGGTCAAGCCGGTCCAGGACCGTGGCGGACAGGCGCGGGTCACGACGTTCGGGCAGCGCGCCCGTGGTCGGGGGAATGGCACCGGTCAGGGCTGAACCCCATCGGTCTGCCACGCCAGCGAGCGCGGCACCCGTGATGATCAAGAACCCCCGGCGGTGTCCATCGTGCCTCCCGCGACCTCGTGAAGAACCTTCATCGTCCCGGTGATCGACCAGGGTGGCTCAAGAACGCTGGCCTGCCCAGCTTGATGCCAGTCATGCCAGTTGAACTCAGCGGCTACCTCGTGCGCAACCTCAAGCTCGGACGTCCGGCCAGCGGAAGGACTGGCGAGTTGATCAGGACCGAGGAGGGTGGCGAGGGTGGCGTGGGACAAGTCCAGGGCCTTGGCGAGGTCGGGCTGGTTCCATGGCTGCGGTGTGCCGGTGCCGCGCTCCCAGCGACCTACCGTGGATCGTTCGACCCCGAGACGCTCGGCGAGCGAGTCCTGGGTGAAACCCATCGCCGCGCGGCGCCGTGCCAGGCCGTCTCGTCGTGCTGCCATGCTCGTCCCCGTCCGGCTAGACCGCCCCTGATGTTCCCGTCGCCGTTTGGCCAGGTCAAGACTAGGGCCACAAGATACCGAAAGTCCGACAGGCCGCTGGATCAACGGAGTCACCGGAAAACAGGCGCACGAGCTGCCTTTTGCGTTCGTCGAGAAGCCTCACCGACTGTGGGATGGCGTGGGTACCATCCACCCACGCTTCCGAACGCGGCCGAGCAAAGGTGCCTCCTGGGCGTCGTGGTGTCCGGAACGCACGATCGAGAAGCCTGGTTACACACGGTGTCAACCCGCTTCACCCGATTGACGTAGCCGCCGCTCGGTCCACGTTTGGGCAGGTCAGACGGGGTAGCGCTCCATCCGCGCCCCATCGCCGCCCCACCGCCGCTCTGGTCCGGTCCCCGTGGCGATCGTTTAGTTGATCGGTGTTCGCAGCCGCAACCACCAGCAGTTTTGGAACCGGCCACGGGCACCGCCCGGCTGGCGCACCGAATGGTCAACGGGTGTCGATCGTGGGCCGTTTTGACGGCTTGCCCGGATGAAAACGACTCAACAAACCAAATAGGGACTCGCTGACTATTGGAGTAGATATGCTCTCCCAGCGATTCGCGATGCCCTGTGCGTCGCGATGCCCACAGACTCAGCTCGCTGTGCCGTGTTTGTTCGTGCAGCCGGTGTGTCGACGGGAATGGAGTAGGGACACCGCGCGAGGCGGTGCCGCACGATGAACACCGGACCCTGGTCCATCGCGTGCCGTGATGTCGCCGGCCGCGAACGGACCCTGCGTGTTGTCGTGCGTGGCTCGGAGGTCGTGGTCATGGCTCCCCCAGGGGAGGTCGCGGTCCTCGACCGCGCCGCCACCGCCCAGTTCCGCTCCGCCGTCATGCAAGCCACCGAGGTGGCGACCACACCCGCGCCAGGTGCACCTGGCCCCGTCACGGCAACCGGCATGGCGAGCACGGCGGAGCAGAACAACGGCGGTCTTCCCCCAACCGCCGAGGGGCGCCCTGCTCTGCTGTCATGTCGCGGCGAGACCACGACCCCGATACCTGGTCTCGCCGCGATCCCCGCCACCAGGGGTGAGGCCGGATGATCGCCCTGGTCCTCACGGCGAGCGCCGCGTTGGCGTTTGTCTGTTGCCTGTTGCGGTTCGCGTGGCGGCGTCGGCAGCAGACCGAATCCGCCTACGCCGGTTCGCATCGTCGCGCGCCACGCCAGCCCCCCAACCGCGTCTTGCGGCACGCGATCGCAACCGCCGGAACACACGGCCTGGGGATGATCAGAAAGACCGACGGCCCATGAGGCGGTCATGTCAGACCGTGCCCGCCGCGACTTTGCTTCGCAGGCTGGGATGGCACCACCGCAAAGTCGACTGCCGCGACGGCGACGGCCAGCGGTCCGCGCTGCACCTACGGCGGCGCACTCCCGCGGACGTCGAGATCGAACTGCCCGGCGGACGGCTCGCCCGGCTGACCAACGCCGAGGCCGGGCAGCTCCGGGCGGCACTGCGTGAGGTGCTGCTCGCCGAGCACCCGCCTCACCGAGCGGGAGCCGTCTAGCCAGATGTTGAGGCCAGGCCGGATTCCTTGCCTTGCCTTCGGACGAGCGCGCGCTCGTGCCACCGACTGCGGCCGGGCGGAAGCGGTTCCACGACGCCTTCCGCCCGGCCGCCACCAGCACCCATCCCTCTCGAGGAGGACCGACTCATGACCGCCGTCATCGACGACCAACCCACCCTGGCCGAGCATCAATCCGACCAACGTGCGCGGGACTACACCGACGTGTTCGCGTGGCCAACCACCATCGACAGTGTCACCGGCGACGTGCGCCTTCGGCTCGGCACGACCGTGGACGCGCTCATCATGCGCGCCGGATTCGCCGGGGAGGTCAACAACTTCCTTGCGCGCCACATGTTGCGCGCACCCATCATCGTGGTCCCCGGTGATCCCGACGACTGGATCTTCCTCACCCAGCCACGGACGACCATGCGCATGTCGTCCTGGGACGACCTGGTGCGCATCCAGGTCGGGTGGAAACGGCGAGGCGACAGTGTCCTGCTCCCCGCTTTGGACAACGTGGACGAAGGCGTGCGGTGGCTTGAACGACCGCAGCCACAGATGACCCTTCCACCGTGGACCGCAGTGGTCGGCGCGGCCCGCTCGACGTCCTCGCTGTGCGGGACGTGGTGAAGATGCCGATCGGCACTCCTGAACACCGACACCCACGCCACGCCATCGTGATCGCTTCCGGCGGGCTGGACTCCACCGTGCTGGCGTACTGGCTAGCCGCGCGCGGGGCCGAGCTGACGCTGTTGTCTTTCGACTACGGCCAACGGCACCGAGTCGAACTGGAGCACGCGGCCGACATCGCGCGACTGCTCAACTGTCCACACGAGACAGTTGAGCTCGCGATGCTCGGGCGGCTGCTGGTCGGCTCGGCCCTGACCGACACCGAGGTGTCGGTGCCCGATGGGCACTACACCGACGAGTCGATGCGGGCCACGGTCGTCCCGAACCGCAACGCGATCATGCTCGACATCGCGGTCGCGGTCGCGATCGTGCACAAGGCCGATGTGGTGGCGTTCGGCGCGCACGCCGGTGATCACGCCATCTACCCAGACTGCCGACCGGAGTTCGTCGAGCGGTTCACCCGGTCAGCCCGCACCGCCAATGAGGGACTGCTGGTCGACGAGTTCGAGATCCTCGCCCCGTTTCTCACCCAGAGCAAGACCGACATCGTCCGGATCGGCGCGGCGCTGAACGTTCCATTCGAGCGGACGTGGTCGTGCTACCGAGGTGAGGCGGCGCACTGCGGCACGTGCGGAACCTGCACCGAACGCAAGGAAGCGTTCGAGCAGAACGGCATTACCGACCCCACCAACTACCGGTGCGCGTGAGGAGGTGACTGTGATGGCGGGGGAAGAACTCGGTTCACCGGCTGGGCCTGGGCGGGGCCGTCGTTCCCCGCGCCACGATTCGCGCGTGTTGGGTTGCGAACCGGTACAGCGTGGCGAGGGGATCGTTCCTGCCGCCCAAGCACTGAGCACGGTAGCGCAGCGGGCCGGGACCACACCAGCGCCCTCCGCCGCCGGACCGCAGTCGCACGCGCTGATGCCCCTGCTGTCCGAGTCGCACCTGCGTCGCGCGTTGCGTCAATGCGGCCGGCGAGCCTCGGCCCCCGGCGCCGATGGAATGACCTGGGGCCAACTTCGTCGCGAGGCACGCACCGCGTTGCCGCAGCTGGCTATCGAGCTTGCTGAGGGAACCTGGCAACCCGGACCGGTCCGTGATGTGCAGCTACCTACCTACACCGGCAAACAACTGCACACCGCCATCCCCACTGCGCGGGATCGACTGGTGCACCGCGCGCTGCGCAACGCCGTCGAGCCGGTGCTGGAAGCGAACGCGTTCCGCGATTGGGTATCCGGGTTCCGTCCACGCCGCAACCGCATCACGTCCCTACGTCAGGCCGCCGTGTACTACCAAGCGGGCTTTCGATGGGTTGCCGACCTGGACGTCGCCTCGGTGTCGGAAGGGGCGACGCTCGAGGAAGTAATCGACTGGCACGCCGAGTACATCCACGACGGCACTTTCCTTGCCCGCCTGCGCAGTGCGCTGGCCGCGATGCCGAGCCCGATCGCGCCGGGTTCTGGCCTTGCTCCCATGCTGATCAATCTTCGACTGTCCCAAGTAGACAAGAAGGTGTCCGGGCTCCGCGTGGTCCGGTTCGCCGACAACTACCTCGCCTTCACCCGAACCCGCGCGGACGCGCAGGAGGCGTTCTACGCCATCAGCGACGCGCTCCTGTCGCTTCGGTTGCGGCCCAACGAGGTCAAGAGTCGCATCCGTGAAGACGTCAACGTCGAAGACCTGTTCCTGATCGGTGGTTGAGGAATGAACTTGGAATGGATCGAGATCGCCGGCGGAGTTTGCGTCTTCGGGGACGACGCGCGCACGGTCCCGGTCCCGACCTTGTTGTGGACGCGGACCCCGATCGCCTACGGGCACCTGCCGAGCGAACACCCTGGCCTCGGGCCGCGGTTCCCCGTCACCGAGATCGGCCACGCCGAGGCGGTCGAGATCGCCAGCAAGTTGGGCGGGCGATTGCCGCGTTCGGTGGAGTGGGAGTGGATGGCTGCTGGGGCGGATCGCCGACGCTGGCCCTGGGGCAACGCGCCGTGGCAACCGGCGTTCGCGAATCTCCGGGACTCCGGGCACGGCACGGTCACCCCGGTCGACACGCATCCCGACGGAGCGACGCCCGAAGGCGTGCTCGACGTGGCGGGCAACGTGTGGGAGTGGACCGCCAGCACCGCGATGAGCGACGGGGTCGTCATCCGTGGCGGTTCGTACGCCGCGCCGCCGCTATACGCGCAATGCACCTTCCTCAACGCCGCCCCCGCTGAACTGCGCTCACGCGGCATCGGGCTGCGGGTGGTGCGGGAACCATGACATTCCGACAGCCCACGGTGCGCAACCTCGGTCCCGACGAGGGGTTGATCATCCTCAACTGCTCGCGGGAGAAGCTCGTCACCAGCGTCCCGGTTGCGGCGCTTGCGCTCTACCAGGGCGCGTGCGTCCCGAACGCGCGTGAACACTTCGCTGCCGACGCTGCCCGCCGAGCCCGCATCCGCATCCTTTCGGCTGCACACGGCCTGCTGCATCCCGAAGACCCGATCAGCACCTACGACCACCGGCTCACGAACAGAACCGAAGCCGTGCGCCTGCACGAGCAGACGGTCTCCGCGCAATTGGACGCCGAACTCGCCGAGACACCGTCGTTGCGGCACATGCTGATCATGGTCGAGCCGCTGTACCTGCTCGCCTTGCAGCGCGTGTTCGACCACCTCGACCGATTCGATCAGGTCGCGATCGTCCCGGACCCCTGGGGATGGCAGGACGGCTTGACTTACCTGCGCCGCTGGGGGTGGGCGTGACCTCTCTGTACGAGGATCTGTTGCGGCGCAACAATTTCCACACCAGCAGCACCCGCAGTTGGGAAGCCATATCCGGGATCGGCTGGCACGAGCCCACGCCGTCGGACCTCTCACTGGCGGCGGTGCGCACCCTCTCGGTTGTCGTCCCAGCCCACAACGTCGCCTACTGCCTGCCGACCGTGCTGGACGCCCTGGAAAGCCAGCACCACCGGTACCGGTTCGAGGTCATCTTCATTGACGACGCCAGCACCGACACCACGGCCGCCATCGCCGCCCAACACCCGATCGTCACCACGGTCGTACGGCTCCCAGAGCGCATGGGCGCGGCCACCGCGCGCAACCTCGGGACCGCACTCGCGCGCGGGCAGACGGTGCTCTACCTCGACGCGGACATGGTCCTGCCCCCACACGTGATCACCGACATCACCGCCCGTGCCACCGACACCACGGTGCTCGTCGGATTCCGCCACAACCTCCGCTACGACCTGCATCAAGGAGGGCGCGGTGTCTTGGCCGATCACCCGCACCTCGCCGCCGACCACCGGGTCGTGTGGCGGCCCCCGGTCGGCCGTCCGCTGCTCTACACCGGCATCACCCTCACCGAGCGCCTCGACGGCCGCCCCCTGGACCACACGCACGACTTCGTCGACCTCGGCTACGGCCAGCGTTATGTCGACTGGGACCTACCCCGCATGGTCGTCACCGCCCTTGTCGCCGTTCCCCGCGCCGCCGTCCTCAACGTCGGAGGGTTCGATCCCGAGTTCGGACGGATCGGCTGGGGCATGGAAGACACCTACCTCGGTGCGTGCCTGATCGCCACCGGCCTGCTGGTGATCCCGCTGAGGCAGGCCGTCGGGTTCCACCTTGATCCACCGGACGCGGACCAGCAATGGCAACGCAAGCTCGCTACCTGGCCCGACACCCTGGCCCGCTACTGGGACCTGATGCGGCGGCCCGCCCCGACCGGCCGCTCCCATTCATTCACCGCCGAGATGTCCGAGCTGCTGAGTTCCTGCGAGGTACTGCGATGACACCACCAGTCCTGGCGACGGCCGCCAGCATCGAACGCCGCGACGACGGCACCAACGAGAAAGAAGACGCTGCCCGATGATCGACCCGATCTCCCTCGCGGTGGGCGCTGGCCTGTTCGCCGCAGGGCTGCTGGCCGGCAAGCTGACCCGCCGCCGAGCACCGGCAGACACCACGCCGAAACCGTTCTGCGGCTGCTCGCACGGACTGGAACAGCACGACCCCGACACCAAGGAGTGCCACGGCCAGATCCTGCACAAGGACGCGCGCACCAAGGGCGGCACCTGGATCGGAAACCAGTGGGTGCCCTGCACGTGCCGCCAGTACGTCGGACCGAAGCCGTTCGAGGAGCTGTACGCCCCGACGATGCTGCCACCGCAGGACACGCTGTGACCGAGCGACGCACCGCCACGACGCGCACCTTCACAGCGCGGACGCACGATACCGGGCTCATCATCCATGACCCGCTGACCGGGCTGACCTACCGCGCCGATGCCGAACTCGGCTCCGGCCGGGTCCGCCTGTCCGATGCCGACCTCGACTCCTGGCCGGAGATTCACCCGGCGGCCCTGCACGCCGACATGCCGATCAGCCTCTGCTGGTCACCCCTGGTGCGCTGCAACCTCGCCTGCCCGCACTGCCTGGACGACAAGTCCGTGTCCGAACTGGCCCGACCCGACCGCTACCGCATCGCGCGCCTGCTTGCCGAGTCCGCGGTCATGGGCGTGGACATCTCCGGCGGCGAACCACTGCTGCTGCGCGAATTGCCCGAGCTGATCGACGTGCTCGTCGCGGGCGGTTGCGCGGTCAGCGTCACGACCAACGGCACCCACCTGGCACGCCGCGCCGAATCCCTGGCGTCCCGCGTGGACGCCGTGCGGGTCAGTCTGGACGGCCCGGACGCCGAACGCCACGACCACTGGCGCGGCAAGGGCAGCTTCGCGCGTGCCCTCGCCGGAATCCGCGCGGCGGTTGCCCACGGCATCCCGACCCAGATCCAGACCGTGCTCCTGCGCTCCACCGCGCGAGCCGGCGTCCGAGCGATGGTCGACCTGGCCGCCGCGCTCGGCGTGCACGGGGTGACCTTCCTGCAGATGCTCCCCATCGGGGAAGGCGCCGCTCTGGCCGACACTGAGCAGCTGACCGACGACGAGGCCACGGACCTCCTCGCCGACCTGACCACCATCTCGGCCGTACCCGTGCGCCTGCGCACCCGCGAGGCAGCCGGGGGTTTCACCGTGATCCGAGCCGACGGCCAGGTGTGGCGCAACCAGCCGGGCTCGCAGGCCATTACCTCCCGCCGCCCGCTGCTTGAGATCAACGATCTCGCACTGACTACGCGGGATGGCTCGGCATGAACGACTCCTCGTACCTCGTCGAACCAGCCCAGCTGCGAGCACGCAACGCACCACGGGAGGACAGGCGATGAACACGCCGACTAGCGAACAACTCGATCAGTTCGCGCGCGTGCTGGGAGATCTGCTGCGGAGCGCGCGGAAAGAACGCGGCTGGACCCGCAAACAGATGCGCGCCGAGATGGGCGCCGACGACGAGGACGAAGTGTCCCTGCAAACCCTCGCCACCTACGAGCTCGGCACGCGCCGCTTGTCCGTCGAGCGGCTGGTCGAACTGTGCGCCGTGCTGGAACAGCGGCCGGACCAGATGTTGCTCCGCGCGACCGCCCTCGCGTTCGGCAGCGATCACGACGGTCGCGTCAAGGTCGACCTGTCGGCCCTCGCTCACACGACCGACCCCCGGCTGCAGCCTCTCCAGCGATGGGCCACGGTCCGTGCCCGCCAATGCCCGGTCGGACGCGCTCCTGTCGAAGAACTCGACGTCCACGCGCTGACCGCACTCGCGGGGATCGCCGGATCTCCGATGTACGAACTCGTGCAAGCCCTGCGTGAACTCCGAGGCGCATAGGACCCCGCGACCACGTCGCTGACGCGATATCCCTTGTCCCTCAACGAATGGACCACGAATGACCACTGCGCGACGCGTCTTCGAGCACCACCAGATCTGGCGTTTGACACCTGACGCACTCCGCGAGGCCACCACGCTGCTGGTCGGCGCGATCCTGCGCGATCACCAGTCGGTCCAGCACGTCATCGGAATTGCCAACGGCGGCGTCGCACCCGCCCGCATGATCGCCTCCACACTCGGGATCAAAGCCCGCATGGTGAACGCCCGCCACAACATCGGCGACGCGACCTACCAGCAGGCCACGGGCAAGGTGACACTCGACCTCGACCCGCTGACACGCGCCCTGAACGGCCAACGGATGAAGGGCCGAGTGCTGGTAGTGGACGACATCTGCGGCAGTGGCGCCACCCTCCGCCGACTCCGGCACGACCTCGCGCCTCTGCTCAGCCCGAGCTCGCAGTTGCTGACCGCAGTCCTGTGCCTCAACACCGGGGCGACCACGCTGCCGGACTACTCGATCTGGACCGTCTCGGACTGGGTCGTCTTCCCCTGGGAGAAGCCGCCCGCAGACCAGGGCACCACCCCGCTGCCGCACCCGGAGGAGGCCCTCTGCCATGCCTAGCCAGCCCCCGCTGACCATCGCGTTCGTCCTGGCCTCCTACACCCCGAACGCGCCGGCCGGGATCGAACGGGCCACCGCCGCCCTCGCGGACGGCCTACGCCAGCTCGGCCACCGCAGTCTCATCCTGACCGCCGCCCCGACCGACACCCCGGACGACAACGTGGTGAGAGTGTGCTCGGTGGGCGTCAACTTCCCCTGCGACGACGATGAACTGCGCGACGCGATCAGCACCCACGGGCAGGACGCCCTGCTCGCCGCCGAGCTGTGCGAGTTGTACCGCAAGAACCGGGTCGACGTCGCCGTCTATACCGACGGCTTGTGGGGCCTTGGTAGAGCCGCGCCGGTCAGCCGGGCGCGCTCGGTATTGGCGATGCACGTCGTCGGCCACGACCAAGACCTCCAGCCCGCCCTGGACCGCGCCGACCTGGTCATCGCGCCGTCCCAGATCGTGCTCGACCAGGCGCACGATCGCGGCTACGACACCGACCGTTGGCAGATCGTGCCCAACGCCCTGCTCCACGACCACGCACCGCCACCCGACTCACGACGGGAAGCGCTGCGACGGTCCGGCCCGATCCGGATCCTGGCCCGGCTCGGGCCGGAGAAGAACGTCCGGACGTTGCTGGACGCCGGGCGCCTGGTCGATCGAACGATCGAGGTGATCGTCGGCGAGGCCGGATTCGAGATCGCCGCCGGCGGCCAGGCGGCTGAACTGGACAAGTGCCGCTACTTGGCTGCCCACCTCAAACTCGGCACCATCCACGGCGGCGGCCTCGAGTGGCGTCAGGTGCCGTCTTGGCTCGCGCAGGCCGCGGTGGTGATCGTGCCCTCGCTGCGCGAGACCTTCGGGCTGGTCGCGCTCGAGGCGATGAGCGTCGGCACCCCTGTGGTCGCCTTCGACGTGGGCAATCTGCCCGCCCTGGTCGGCACCGGTGACGGGGCCGGTGGGGTGATCGTCCCCCGATCGTGGGGCGAGCACGGCCTATGGCGCGCCGCCGAGCATCTGCTCGAAGATCCGATACGCTACGCCGAACTATCCAGGGCTGCGTACTACCGCTCGCGGGACTATCTGCCCACCACAGTCGCCGAGACATTCGTAAAGGCGGTGCGGTGATGCCTGCTGGCGTCCCTTTGCTCCTGGTTGACGGTCACAACCTCCTCTGGCGCGCGGCGTTCGGGTTCCCCGCCGCGATCCTTTCTCGCGACAAGACCCGCGACCTGACCGCGGAGTTCGGGTTCTTCGCCCTCCTGCGCGTCGCCATCCGCGAAGAACTGCCCGAGCCACCCGAGGTGCTCGTGGTGTTCGACGGCGAGCACGGCGCCGCCGAGCGCAAGGACAGCGACGCCGACTACAAGGCCAACCGCGTCCTCGACGAGGCCGCGCTCAAACCCTTGCGCGCAATCCCGCACGTCCAGCGGGCGCTGACCGACTACGGCATCGCCTGGATCGAGATTGACACCGCCGAAGCCGACGACGTGATCGCCACCCTCGTCACCGCCACCCGCAATCAGGCCCCCGAGCGGCAGGTGCGGATCATGTCCGGCGATCGCGACTTCTACCAACTCGTCGACGATCGGGTCCACGCGCTCAACACCGTGATGAAACGCGGCCGACGGCACATCGGCCCGGCCGAGGTCGTCGACCGCTACGGCGTCACACCGGACCAGTGGCCCGACTTCTGCGCGCTGAAGGGCGACTCCGCCGACAACATCCCAGGGGTGAAGGGGATCGGTGAAGGCACGGCCGCCAAGCTCCTGGCCGGCGGGCTGCGCCTTGACCAGCTTCTCGCCTCTGGACGGCTGACCGGGGCGAAGAAGACCAAGGTCATCGACGCCTGGGAGCAGGTGCTCGCCTGGCGCGACCTCATCCGGATGCGCACCGACCTCGACCTCCCACACCACCCGACCGGCCACCCCACGCGCGAGCTGCCCAAGCCGGCCGACGTCATCGAGAAACTCGGGCTCTGGTGACCGCCTCGCCGTTCACCGCTCCGGCGTCGGTGCTGACCGTGATGGCACACCCCGACGACGCCGAACTCTGGGCGGGCGGAACCCTCGCCCGTTGTTCCGCCTCCGGGGCCGCCGTCACCATCGCGATCCCGCATCACTCCGAACCAGTGCGGGATGCCGAAGCAGCGGCTGGAGCGGCGATCCTGGGGGCCAAGCTGTACCAGTACGACCAATCCACGGTGACGGCCCTGCGCGAACTGCTGCTCGCCGTCCGACCCGAGATTGTCATCACTCACCCCCTCCGCGACGTTCACCCCGATCACCGGAGTCTCGCTGAAACGCTCGTCGCCGCCCTGCCCGACGTCTTCATCGCCATCGGCTACCCACGCCGCGTCTACACCGCCGACACCTACAACAAGCCTCACCGCCGACGGCCCCGTACCCGCACACACCACCATGGACATCACCGACACCTACGAGATCAAGAAGCGCGCGCTCGCGGCCCACACATCGCAGCCGATCAGCGACCATTTCGGTCCCATGGCCGAGATCCTTGCCCGGCTATGGGGCTCCCGAATCGGCGTGCGTTACGCGGAGAACTTCGTACCGGTGCCCATCCTCGGTCGCCTCCCGGCGGCGTCGACATTGTGACCAGGCTCCGATCAAGGGGTTCCGTGCAACCCCTGTGACCTGCACATACGTGAGATGTCGGTACGATGCGCCGGTGACTGACGGGGTGGTCTGCTGATGGGCGAGTCGGTGAGTCCGCTGGCTGCGTACCGCCTGGCCGCTGGCTTCACGCAGGAGAGCCTCGCCGAACAACTGAGTATCGACCGCGGCACCATCGGCCGATGGGAACGGGGTACCCAAGCACCCCAGCCATGGCAACGACCGGACCTCGCGACAAGCCTGCGGATCTCCCTCGCTGAACTCGACGACATCCTGCACCGGACGAAACGCCAGACCGGCTCCAGGTCTGCCACCCCGACGTCGAACAAGGCCGCTCCAGCGGACGTACGGCGCAGCCAGCAGGAATGGCTCCGCGTGCGAAACGCGCCAGGGGTACGAGGCCGCGAGCTGACCGAACTGGCGGCCTGGCTCTATCCGGAATCACAACGGGCACCCGGCGGTCACGTGCTCGCCGGTCCCGGCTGGCTGCTTGAGCAGCCAGTCCCCTTGGAGTCGGTGCGGCTGGTGTGGTCCGACGGGCAGCGACCGACTCGCCCGCTGGGATCGTTGGAGCACGTCCTGCCGCTGACCGACCGGGGCGAGCTGTACGCGGGCTACAGCCGAGCGGTGCGGGATCTCGTCCGACCACGGCTGCTGGAGAACCGGCTGAGCTACCGGCTACTCGACCTGCAATCCGATCACGGACTGGCGCTGAGCTTCGGAACCACCACCTTCTTCGAGGTGTTCGACGTCAAGCAGGCTCTCGCGCACGAGTTCAAGGGTGCGTGGCTGGCCTCGAACCGCTCAGTGCCCGACTGGAGCGCTCTTCCCCTGCGCGCGGCGATCGGTGATCCTTTCGACCCTCAGCGGCTGCTGATGTCGCCGGGGATCAGCACGCTGACCATCCGGCGTGACCGGTCGGACGGTCAGCACCGGTTCGTGCTGCACGAGCGCGACGGCGGAAAGGTCGCGGACGGCGGCGGCCTGTGCCACGTGATGCCAGCCGGTGAATTCCAGCCATCTTCGGTCGATCTGGCCGACGTGCGCAACGACTTCTCGTTGTGGCGCAACATCATGCGCGAGTTCTCCGAGGAGTTCCTCGGAAACCCCGAGCACGACGGCTCTACGTCCCGGCCGATCGACTACGCAAATGAGGAGCCGTTCCGATCATTTGATCGAGCACGCGCCGAGGGTGGGCTTCGACTCTGGCACTACGGCCTGGCGATGGAGCCCTTGGAGCTCGGGGCCGTCCAGATGACCCTGGCCGTGGTCGACGACGTGGTATTCGACCGGTTGTTCGCCGATCTCGTGGACACCAACGACGAGGGACGGGTGATCGGCCGCGGCGGACGAACCGACATGCCGTTCACGGCAGAGGCCATCGACCGGCTTGGCCCCCGGTTGTCAGCAAGTGCGCTCACTTTGCTCCGCTTGGGCTGGCGTGATCGAGAACAGCTACTGGACGATCGAACCACTCGCTGATCTACATTGGACAGTCGATAAGGCGTATGCGATGACAACGGAAAGTCGAACCGTCGCAGCGCACGCGCCTCGCTACCTGTCTACAACAGACCTTGTTGTGTCGCGTAGAGCTGCGATGATTTGTGACCAGTCAAAAGTCGCCAGACCATCCTCAGCGCGCCTGGTTATGGCGTCTGGATCGAGTAACACCACGCCGACGTTTGTGAGCCGGGCGATGCTGTCGGCGTAAGCAGGATGCTGGCGGAGTACCGGTTTGACACACGGAGCCGCGATGATCGGGACTCCGGCACCAAGCATCTCGTTGAGCACGCCCAGCGCGAGCGTGTCACTGGTGCCCGCTGCCCACTTGTTGATCGAGTTGAAGGTCGCCGGGGCAGCCAGGACCGCTTCGGCTCGCGGGAGCGACTCTTCCTGCTGTCGGGGCGGGCGCGGGTGCACCCTCGTCAAACATCCGGTGGCTGCGGCCAAGGCGTCGAGGTCGATCCACGACGCCGCAGTCGGTGTCGCGATCACACACACGGACCAGCCGTCGGCGTACAGCGCGGGAACGAATTCGTCGAGCCGCAACACGGGCGGAGCAGCTGAGGTCACCAAGTACAGCCACCGCGGATCGACATTCACGCCGCGACTCCAGCGCGCAAGGCGAGACCGCGCAAGGCCGGCACGTCACGGCGGCGCTCGCGGGCGAGCAGGTCCTCGATCAACGAGCGAGCGTTCGGGTTGGCCCGGACCAGTTCGGGTGCAACCCGCTCAGTTTCCAGCAGATGGATCACCGCCTGCGGGTCTTCGGTTAGCTGCGTGTGCGCCCACGCGCTGTCCAGGTGGAACTGAGCCTGGCGTCCGTTCAGGCCGACCGGCAACGCGGTAATGTCCAACTGCTCTGCCGTCGCGAGTGCACCTCGGGGATCATTCAGGGCGACCGCCACTGACGTGCGATGGATCAGCACGTTCGTTGGGCCGAATGCGGTCCACCCGATGTTGCCGTCAGCGCCGAGCCGCCGCGCCAGTGCATCGGCGTAATCGAGCCGCTCGCCTGCTGCGGCAAAATCGTTGCGGCGTGCGGCGATGACCGCACTAATCAGGGTCAACGCACCTCGCCAGGTTGCACTCTGCGGGTCCTGGCCTCGCAGCTCGGCGGCGGAGACTGCTATCTGCTCAGCGTTCTCGCCATTGCCCGCGCGCAGCAGAGCGCACGCCCGCTGATATGCCGCAGCGGCGAGGCCAAAGGTGTCCTCGGCCGACTCGGCCGCCTCCCGAGCCCGCTCGGCTGCGGCCCAACCCGCCTCACCGTCGCCCGCTTTGGTCGCCAGCTTGGCCGCCACGATGGCCACACTGCACTGCAGACCGAGCGCTTCTCGCCGTTTTCGCGCTGGCCCGTCGGCTACCAGGGCGTCAACCGCCGCACTGACTTCAGGCAATCGCCGGGCAACGTCGCCATAGTGCGCGGCCTGATACTTCCGATGGAGATCTGCAACCCGCGCTGACGCGCTAGAGAGGGTCGTCCGATGACGCCGCAGTGGCTCCTCGCTGCGGGTGCCCAACATGTGGTCGGCGGCAACCACACCAGTGAGAAGGGCCGCATCCACCATGACCTCACGCCGCGTCGCCGAGGTGTGGCCAGCCGCAATCTTTGACCCCGGCGGATTGAGCAGGATGTCCAGTTCATCCAGGGACACCTTGAGCAACTTGGCTAGATCAGGACGCCTCCAGGGCTGCGGCGTCAGCGTTCCGCGCTCCCACCGCCATCAACCTTGCGAGCGTCCGGCGAGCTCGGCCCGGAGACCGCCGCCGCACTCTCGGCCGCGGCCACAGCCGCCCGATCCCAGGCGGCTACCGGTGTCATCGTGGACCTCACCGCGGTGAGGTACCTGACGCTGGAGACCCTGGCCCCACTGCTCGCCCTGGCACGGGACTGCCGCGACACCGGCCTGACGTTGCGCATCCACCCCTCACCGGCGGTGCGGAGCAAAATCCGGCTGACCGGGTTGACCGCACTGCTGCCCCTGCGCCCTTGACGTGGTCGCTGCCGCGCCAGGCCGTGGCGTGCACGGGCCGGGGCCGGGATCATGGTCTGTCCTCGACTCGCTGTGCACCGCGATCGGTCGGCATTCTTCTCCGGTCGCGGCGCGGTCAGCGGGTGCCGGGCGCGGGGGCCAGTGTTGACATCCTGCCCGCGGCGTGCAGGCCCTCGCGGGGTGCTGGTTGTCCAGTGCGAGGCGTCGGATGCTGGCCGTGCTGGCAGCGGCCAGGGTCGAGAAGTGCGGCCAGTTCCTGGTTGGCGCGCCGCAGCCGGTCGTTGTCCCGCCGCAGCTGCTCGAACCGACTGATCCCGACCGCCTGCTGCACGGTGTCCGTGGCGTGGCCTGTGGACCGCTGCCGGGTCAGTTCGGCGGCGATGTCGGAAAGTGGCGGCGGAAAGTGGCGGCGGAAGGTGGTGTTGGCCAGCCCGAGTCGGCGGGCGAGCGCCAATACCGTAGCGGGTTTGCCACGGCCAGCCGGTGCCCTCGCTCATTTCAGCCATAGCGGCGCGGACCTGCTCGATGCCGGGCAGTCGGGTGCGGCGGCTCACGGAATCTCCGGACTATGGCGGTCGAGGAACCTGTCGATGTGGTCGCGGTGACCGCGCAGCCGGTGCCGCAGCAACGGTGGCAGGCTGCGCCGTAGCCGCTGGTCCAGTCGATCGCGCTCAGCGCGCAGTGCGATGGTGTTGGCGGCGGTGAGGGCGACGTTGGCGCAGTGCGGTTGCCGGGCAGTCGGTCACGGTCGGCTGACCACCGTCGTGCCGGTCGTGACGCTGGCCATCCTGTTGATCAGGGTGGCGGGTTCCGTGGTGATCGCCGTGTGGATGGCACAGTGCCTTGTCACGGTTGAACACGCAGGTGGCGAACGTGCCGGCTAGATGGCCCGGGTCGTCGCGTCGCAGGAGGCGCTGGAGCCGTCGCGGGTCGGTGAGCACCGTGCCGTTGAAGCGGGCGTGGGCAGCGAAGGTGCCGGACAGGAACGCGATCACGACGTATCAGGAGATCTGCAGCAGCCGGGCCAGTTTGCTGCAGTTCAACGCCGCCGAGGTCGGCATGAGCCCGACCGGTCTGCTGCGCGGGGCACCGTGACTCGGTGTTCCACACCGCCGCGCTCGCGGGAACAACCGAGTACACCTGGTTCGGCCGCCCCTGGTGACCGGGCAGCGCTTGTCCGGTTCGGACGTGATCGTCCAGGTGGGACCGCACGCGCGTGGCGATGCCGGCGTTGTGGCCGCGTCTGCCGTTGCGGAGTCGGATATGCCGCCGCTTCCCTTGGCTTGCTAACGCGACGCGGTCGAGCAACTCCAGGTTGGCGAACCGCACGGTGCGCTTGCGCGGGCGCGATCAGATAGCCGACTACGAGAGCACCGTCCACGACCAGCAGTAGGAACCACCAGTGGGCGCTGAATCCGCTCAAGGGCAAGGCTTTCCGTCTTGGGGGTGCTAGGGGATGCGTTGGTTGAGCCGAAGTGCGGTGGCCGCTCCGGCAACGGAGAGCAGCGTGCCGAGGATCATCCAGGGTTTGCTGGCATCGACGCGTTGGGTCTCGTAGCCAACCTGGCTGCCGATGGTGCTGTAGATGTCGCGGAGCGCCTCGGCGCTGGGGGCGTCGTACCAATGGCCGCCGGAGACCTCGGCGATGCGTTGCATGGTTTCGGGGTCGGCGGGGACCGGAACTTGCTTGCCCTGGATGTCGATGGTGACTGACTCGTTCGTGGTGCCGAAGGAGATGGTGTCGATGCTGATTCCGGCCTTCTTGCAGTCCGCTGCTGGCCCGTCGACTTCGCGGCCGACGTTCTTGCGGCCGTCGGAGAGCAGCACGATGCGCGTTGGTGGTGGGCCGTCGGCGCTGGCCAGCAGCTGGTTGATCTGCTGGATGGATTGGTAGGCGGCGGCCAGCGCCTCGCCGGTGGCGGTGGATTCGAAGAGTCTCATTTGCTGAATGCCGCGCAGCACGGGCTCGCGGAGGCTGGTTGGCGTGACGAGGACGGTGGCGGTCCCGGCGAAGGTGACCAGTCCGAGGTTGATCCCGCGTGGCAGGCCGTTGACGAAATCGGTGGCGGCGACCTTGACGGCGTCCAGGCGGCTGGGCTGGACGTCGGTGGCACCCATGGACAGGGATTGGTCGAGGACCAGCATCACGGTGGCCCGGTCGCGGGGCACTTGGGCGTCGGCGGTGGGACCGGCCAGTCCGATGGTGAACAGGGTCAGCGCGAGCAGGGTGAATGTTGCTGGGAGGTGGCGAGTGAGGCCTTGGCGTCGTGGGGCGATTCGGTCGAGTAGTTCGAGGTTGGCGAAGCGCAGTGTGTGCTGGCGTCGGCGGCGTTGGGCGGCGAGGTAGCCGACCGCGAGCGCGGCGACGACGACCAGCATGCCGAACCACGCCGGGCTGGCGAACTCTCCCACAGGCAATGCTTCAGTGGACCCCGGTAACGGTAGGGTCGGCGTGAATCGCGGTCGGTGACGTTGACGGCATCGGTAGGTGGTTACGCGCGGCGCGAGCGCCGCTTACTGCGTGCGGGGCGGCGGAGCAAGTCGTCACGGTCGCCGACGAGGAGTTGGACGATCTCGACCACAACAGGGCTGTCGACCAGGTAGACCTGGTGGCGCCCTTCCCGCCGAGCTCGCACGAGCCCGGCCAGCTTGAGTTTGGCCAGGTGGTGACTGACTGCCGCCACGGTCTGGCCCACCTCGGCGGCGAGCGTGCCGACGTCTCGTTCGCCGCCGGCCAGCAGCCAGACGATCTGCAGGCGCACGGTGGCTGACAGCAGCCCAAACGTGGCGGCGGCATCCTGGAGAAGCTCGGGCGGCAACGGATGGTTGACCAGGTCGTGCGGAGGGGAAGCGGGCACCAGTATCCCTTCGTCTCGTGGTGCGTAGGGTGACCCACATGACAACACTTGTGCAAGTGCTTGACTGTCGCTGGCGTACGGCGGGTAGAGTGGGCGAGCCGAGCAGTGAGCCTTGCGCGCTCACTGCTTCCTGTCGACAAGTGTGAAAGCGAGGTGAGCGGCACATGCCGGACGACAGTCCCGACTTGACTGGACGATCCCCTCTTGCTGTTCCCTCGCGGCTTCAGTCTACGATGGCTATTTCCGGCTGATCTAGCGGCGGTCGGGATTCGGAGTTAGCAGCCGGGGGTCTTCCGGTTTGTCGCCATGTCTGGTTTGTGTGCGCGCGCCCCTGAAGTGAAGGGGAGTAGCTGGCATGACCATGCACGTTCTTCGTCACACGTCCGCCGCGACCGGGTTGCGCGCGCGGTGGACCGTGGATCCCACTGACTCCGCGGGGCGGCGCATGATCGCCGTCTGGGCTCGCCCCGGGTCCGTACCCGCTGGGCACACCGCGCCGGCCACCGCGCTGCGCGTTGACGGTGATCTGCGCGTGCACGCCAGGACGGCCCGACGGCCAGCGGTTGTGCATCTTCCCTCGAAGGGCGCGGTTCTTCGGTCCTTGTCTGTGCAGATCGCGGACCACTGGCCGCGTGCCTCGTAATCACGTCAGCCACGGACGATTGCCTACTCGCGAGTTCTCAAGGAGAGACATGGTCAGCCTCAACCGAGACACCAGGACCGCACGCAAACGGCCCAATCTAGAACGGCAAGCTATCTTTTTCACGATCGCGCTGTACCTGTTTATTTGCGCGGCGTTGCTCGCCGTGCATTACCTGCAGCCGGAGATGAAAGAGGTCGGCACGTCGTCAACGTCGCCCGGTCATTCGTCGCAAGGCCAGTGACCTCGCCTACTCGGCACCACAATTCAGGTTAGGAGACGTCATGGAAACTCGGACTGAACGGACTCGGTTCGACCCGGTCGATCTGCGTCGTCGTTGGGTCCAGGTTCCGGCCGGTGATCCGCAGGTGGCTGCCGAGCGGATCGAGGGACTGGGGGTGGATTTCGCGGCGGCCAACGGTCGGGTGTGGGAGACCGACGACTTCGTTTATCTGCCCGTGGTCGTCAACCTGCGCACCGGGGACACGATCAGCCGCGAGGCGGTCGTGTTCGCGCTCGGCCACGACGTGCTCGTCACCTTGCAACCAGAAGTCAGGTTCGCGCCGTTCGACAAGGCCGTTGCGCGGATGCGGCGCACGCCGCACCTGGCCGGGTCGCCGCACGGGGTGATGTATGCGCTGCTGTACGCGCTGAACGAGGCCGCCGAGCGGGTGATCGACTACGCCAGCGACGCCCTGGAGGCGATGACCGACGAGATCGACATGGCCACGAAGGGGGTGGACGAGAACGGGCGGGACATCGGGGTGATGGACATGCAGGACACCATCGCTCGAATGAACGAGGCCGAGGAGATCGTGTCCCGCTCCCAGGAGTCGCAATTGCTGCTGGCCCGTGCCGCCCGGTACCTGCGTGCCGAGACCGCGGCGAGCGAGGTGGAGCTGGGCAAGCTGATCGACATCCTGATCGCCGACATCGACGGGGTGAAGGAACACGCGAGTTTCGAGCACGACAAGGTGCGTTATCTGCAGCAGTCCATTATGACGTCGCTGGATGTGAAGCAGAACCAGATCGTCAAGGTGTTCACCATCATCACCGCGGTGTTCCTGCCTCCGACGCTGATCGCGACGTTCTACGGCATGAACTTCACCTGGATGCCGGAACTGGAATGGGAGCACGGCTTCCTGGTGACCACGCTGTTAACCCTCGTGGCGGCGTTGATTCCGCTGGCCTACATCAAGCGGAAGGGCTGGCTCCGGTGATCACGACGCCTCAGTCGCCTGGAGATGGGTTGTGAACCGGGTGGCGAACGGCGTGGTGTCCTGGGTTGACCCGGAGCTGCGGGAGCTGGCGACAGCGGCCCCGATCACGCTGTTTCAGCGGTTGTCCAGCTCCCCGAAAGGGCTGACCGAGCAGGAGGCAACCCACCGGTCGGCCGTGTGCGCCGACAATCGGCTGCAGCGGCACGAAGGGTCGGTGTGGGTGGGGCGGGCGCGGTCCGCGGTGGCTAGCCCGTTCGTGGCCTTGCTGACCGGGCTGGGCGTGGTGTTCACCGTTCTCGGGGATCTGCGTGGTGCGGTCACCGTGAGCGTGATGGTGCTGCTCAGTGTGGTGCTGCGGTGGTGGCAGCAGGTTCGGTCCGATCAGGCGTTACGCGGCCTGCGGGCGCTGGTGACCACGACGACTACGGTGCGCAGGCGGCCCGGTGACGGGCTCGCCCCGACCGAGCGGGAGGTGCCGCCAGAGGACCTGGTACCGGGTGACGTGATCGTGTTGGCGACGGGGGATCTGGTGCCGGCCGATGCGCGGGTGGTGGCGGCCAACGCGCTGCTGGTCGACCAGTCCGCGCTGTCCGGGGAGACCCTGCCGGTGCGCAAGGGTCCACCATCGCCTGTGCCCGATCGGCAACCCCGCGGCCGGACCGGTGGCGAGATCGCGGACCTGTCGTCGGTGTGCTTCGCCGGCACGTCGATCCTGAGCGGCACCGCGACCGCGGTGGTGATCACCACGGGGCCGCGCACCTACTTGGGGACGATGGCCGAGCAGGCCCGGCACGCCCGCCCTGAGAGCAGCTTCGACCGCGGCGTGCGCGCCGTGGGCTGGACGCTGGTGCGGTTCATGCTGGTGATGGCGCCGATCGTGCTGGCGGTCAACGGCACCGTCACCGGCGACTGGGCGCAGGCCGCGCTGTTCGCGGTCGCGGTCGCGGTCGGCTTGACCCCGGAAATGCTGCCCGTGATCGTCGCCGCCAACCTGGCCCGCGGCGCGGTGCACCTTTCCCGCCAGCAGGTGGTCATCACCCGGCTCAACGCCATCCAAGACCTGGCGGGCATGGACGTGCTGTGCGTGGACAAGACCGGCACACTCACCCAGGACCGGGTGGCCTACGCGCACAGTATCGACCCGGCCGGACGGCCGGACGGCGAGGCCGCCGAGTACGCCTACCTGGCCGTGCATTTCCAGACCTGCCCGCACAACCGGCTCGACGAAGCCATCATCGACCAGCTCGCCACCGACGACGCGCCGCTGGTCACCGACGCGGCGTTCACCAAGATCGACGAGATCCCCTTCGACCACACCCGGCGGCGCGCCACGGTGGTGGTGCGACAGCAGCCCGGCGAGCACATCCTGATCACCAAGGGCGACCCCGACCAGATCCTGCCCCGCTGCACCCACGCACGGCGGGCCGGCGAGGTAGTCGAGCTCAGCGAAGCAGATCGCCGCGAGGCTGGCGAGGTCGTGCGCGCTTACGCTGATCACGGCATGCGGATCTTGGCCGTCGCCGCCTGCGAGTATCCCGCCCGGCTGAGCGGCTACGACGAGGGTGACGAGCACGACCTTGTCCTTGTCGGGTTTGTCGGGTTCGTCGACCCGGTGCGCGACAGCGCGGCCGACGCGGCGCGGACCCTGGCCGACCACGGAGTCACGGTCAAGATCCTCACCGGTGACAACCGGCACGTCGCAGCGCAGGTGGCAGCCCAGGTCGGCATCCCCGTGGGCGAGATCGTGCTGGGGACGCAGGTTGAGGATGCCGACGACGCGCAGCTGCGTCGGCTCGTGGCGCGCACGACGGTCTTCGCCCAGGTCAATCCGGTACACAAGGCGCGGATCGTGACCGCGCTGCGGGACGCCGGGCACGCGGTTGGGTTCGTCGGGGACGGGGTCAACGACACAGTGGCGTTGCGGACGGCGGATGTGGGGATCGCTGCGGACACCGCCACCGATGTCGCCAAGGACGCCGCCGATCTGATCCTGCTGGACAAGGACCTCACGGTGCTGGCCCGCGCGATGGTGGAGGGTCGCCGCACGCTGGGCAACACCATGAAGTACGTCAAGATCACCGCGAGTTCGAACCTGGGCAACGTGCTCAGTGTCCTGGTGGCCAGCGCGACGCTACCGTTCCTGCCGATGCTGCCCATCCAGCTCATGGTGCAGAACCTGCTCTACGACGCGGCGCAACTGGCGCTGCCCTGGGACCGCGTCGACCAGGACTATCTGCGCCGGCCACGGCGGTGGGACACCGGCGGCCTGACCCGATTCATGCTCACCTTCGGCCCGCTGAGTTCGCTGTTCGACCTAGCCACGTTCGCCGTGCTGTGGTGGCTGCTGGACATCGACAGCCCCGCCGAGCAGGCGATGTTCCAGGCAGGTTGGTTCATCGAGGGACTGCTCTCGCAGGTCCTGATCCTGCTCGTGCTGCGCACCCGCCAGACCGGGATGCAGGTCTGGACGCCGTGCGGCGCACCGTCTCGGCCGGTGCTGGCCGCCGCAGTAGCGGTGGTACTCGTTGGCCTGCTGCTGCCGTGGTCGCAGCTTGCGGGCGCGCTGCGGATGGCGGCGCTGCCGCTGGGCTACTTCCCCTGGCTGCTGGCGATCTTGTTCAGCTATGTCGTGGCGGCCCAGGTCGTCAAGGCGAGGTACCTGCGTGGCGGGCGAGCGTGGTTGTGAGCCGCATCGGCTGCGGTGGCGGCGTTCGGGCGGGGCGGCCAGGGGCTGATCATGACGACGCGAGCGGAAGATGACTTGGGCACCGTCGAGATGGCGCTGCGTGTCGGCGCTGGCGTCGGGTTGGGCGCGCTGATCGGTTTCGAGCGGCAGTATCGGGCCCGGATGGTGGGGCTGCGGACCAATGCCCTGGTTGCTGTGGGGTGCCACGCTGTTCGTGCTGCTGTCCGCCTACGGCTTCGGGGATGTCAGCGGCGCCAGCTCTGCCGATCCCACGCGGGGTGCCGCCCAGATCGTCTCCGGCATCGGGGGTTCCTGGGTGCTGGGGTGATCCTGCGGGACGGGCTGAGCGTGCGTGGGCTTGGACACCGCCGCCACGCTGTGGTGCTCAGCCTCGGCGGGGGCGCTGAACTGGGGCGGCATCCTGCTCATGTCGCTGGGCGCCCAGTGGTACATCCTGTTCAACGTCATCGCCGAGGCCAGCGCGATCCCCAGCGACCTACGCGAAGCCGCCGCTGTGGTGGCGGAAACTCATCCTGCGGGGAATCTTCCCCGGCTATTCACCGGCGGTATCCCGCCGCCCCTTCTCCGCTGAAAACGCCCAGCAGCAACTCGACACCCCGCCATCGCCTGGGGCCGCTACGCCGAACTGTTCGACTACGACACCGACACCGACCAGATCACCGCCGATCCCGCCGCTGGCCTCCACCCATCGATCTCCTCATGAGCAAGGACACGAAGCTCAGCGACTTCACCCGGTGACGCGACGTGGACACATAGTGGACACACATGGCGCCACGGTTACTCGGGTGCGACGCTTCGTTGTCCCTGGCGAAGGCGGCTGGCGACGTAGCTGGCGCGGTCGCCGCCGTTCTCCCGGTGCCAGGCGCTGGCGGTGGTGTCGGCCACACCGAGCAGGTCGGCGAGCATCTTCCAGTGGACGGAACCAACCAGTGACATCCAGGCGCCGTTGCGGGCGGTGCGGGCGCTGGGGACGCCCAGCTTGCGCAGCCGGGCCTGGAGGGTGGCCGACGTCATCGGCCGGTCGGGGCGCAGCCCTGGGAACAGGTAGGGAGTCGGGCGGTGCCGCAGCGCGCCCGCGAGCGGGCGGCGGTTGTTGACGAGCTGCTGCAGGAGTACGGACAGCCGGGGGCGTAGCCACAAGGGGTCGCGGCCGAGTTGCAGGCCGAGGACGCCGGGCTCGTCCGGGTGGGCGAGGACGTCGTCGGTGGTGAGGTTGACCAGTCGCCAGCAGCTTTGCCCGTATTGCAGGACCAGGCAGCCGGCGGCACGATCGGTCAGCGCCTGGGTGTCGTCGGTCTCCAGCTTGACGGCGAGCAGGACTCGGTCGGTGTCGCTCATGATCTCCCGGTTGCCGGTGTGGGCCGAGGTGCCGATCGCGACGTGGGCGGGGGCGAGGCCGTTGGTTGCGGCCCACAGCAGGAACGGGCGCGCGTAACGCTGGCGGGGCCGGTTGCGGATCAGCCAGCGGTCCATCACGGGTTGGGTGAGGGCGGCCAGGCTGATGCCGCGGGCGCGGAGGTAGCTCAGCAACAGGCGGGCGGCGTCGAGCTTCCGCCGGAGGTGTTCGCGCTGGTAGCGCGTGAAGCCGGAATCCCGCTCGGCGCGCTGGTGGGCCAGGGGCATCAGGTGCCACCGGACGTAGCGAGCCAGGATGGTCTTGTCCTGCTGGACGGTTACTCGGGCCAGCAGGGTCTGGACGTCGCGGGTGAGCTGGGCGAGTTCTTCCTCGCGGGGTTCGAGGATCTCGGCGAGTACCGCGCAGGTGCTGGACCGCGGTGGTCTGCCGGAGCTCGTCGAGTGCCTCGTGCGAGCAAGCCAGTTCGCCGGTGACCATGCGGCGGATGAGTTGTCCGCCGGGCCGGCGCAGATACAGGCACAGCGAGTACGGGTTGTCGTAGCTCTCCAGCAGCTCGGCCAGCGGCGCCAACCAGGCGGCCGGTTGCCCGTCGGGCTGGGTGAACAGCTCGACCAAGTCCCGACGCGCGATGCAGGATACGCAGTGCCCGCGCAGCAGACGGCCCATGGCCCCACAGGTCGGGCAGCGGTAGGAGGGGGACCGCCGGGATACGGGAGAAACCTGCCAAGTAGTCGGGTAGTGCCTGGTCAGGCGTCGTTGTCGGCGAGGGCGCGGTAGAGCGAGGCAACTGAGGGGTGCCGGCCGGCGTTCTTGCCGGTCTTGATGGTCAGCTTCTTGACGATGTCGGGCATCGGGGTGCCCTTGTCGCGCAGGGCGCGGGCGAAGAGCACGTCGTCTTCGTCGATCACCTTGGGTCGGCCGCCGTGGTTGCCGCGTGCGGCGGCGGCCTGCTGGCCTTCGAGGGTCTTTTCGCGGATGTAGTCGCGGTCGAGCTGGGCGGCGACGGCGAGCACGGCGAAGAGCATCGATCCCATACCGTGTGGGTCGTAGATGCCGGTCAGCGGCCCACTCAGCAGCTCCAGCTGCACCCCGCCACCTTGCAGCTGGGCGGACAGCGTCATCAGCTCGGCGGCGTTGCGGGCAAGGCGTTTCATCTCGTGCACGGTCAGGATCACCGGCTGGTCCGGTGCCGCGATCTTGATCTCGTGGGCGAGGGTGAGTGCCTTCTCCAGCTCGGGGCGGATCTTGATGCGGGTGCTGATCTTCTCGGAGAACACCCGCGTGCAGTGCGCGGCCGCGAGCGCGTCGAGCTGGCTTTGCAACTCCTGGGTGGCCGTCGAGCAGCGAGCGTAGCCGATCCGGATCGGCGCCCCGTTCGTCTCAGGCGCCGGCGCGGCGACCTCGGGGCACTGCGTCCACTTCTTGCCGGGCCCGCGATCGGCCGGGACGGGTACGGTGAGTTCGTCGCGTAGCGCGGGCACGAGGATGAAGCGCGCGGTGTGGTACTTCGCGGCGGTCTTCCCGGCGCGGG
Organism: Prauserella sp. PE36; assembly: GCF_003311655.1. Lineage (NCBI taxonomy): Bacteria > Bacillati > Actinomycetota > Actinomycetes > Pseudonocardiales > Pseudonocardiaceae > Prauserella > Prauserella sp. PE36. The sequence goes on from NZ_QEQT01000079.1 coordinate 49,093, forward strand.
TGCGGCAGGCGCTGCCGGCGGGGACGTCGCATTGCGGGCAGGGGTGGCGTTCGACCGCGGCCGCTGCGTCGTCGGGTCCGAGTTGCATACCTCCAGTCTCTCAGAACTCTGTCAAAACCGGGGGGGGTGTCCCTATGGGTTCGTCAAGCCGCTGTCGCGGCGTGGGCTGGTTCGGGGTGTCGGTAGTGGGTGCCGTTGCGGAGCATGGCGTAGAGGACGTCGCAGCGGCGTCGGGCGAGGCAGATGAGGGCGGCGTTGTGTTTCTTGCCCTCGGCTCTCTTGCGGTCGTAGTAGGCGCGGCTGGTCGGGTCGTGCAGTGCGGCGAAGGCGGCGAGGAAGAACGCGCGTTTGAGTTTGCGGTTGCCGGTGCGGGCGGGGTGTTCGCCTTTGATGCTGGTGCCCGAGGTGCGGGTGACCGGTGCGATGCCGGCGTAGGCGGCCAGGTGGGCGGAGCTGGCGAAGTTGGAGGCGTCACCGATCTCGAGCAGGATGCGGGCGGCGGTCCTGACCCCGATGCCGGGCATCGAGGTCAGGACCCCGGCAAGAGGGTGCGCATCGAGTATCTCCTCGACCTCGGTGGCGAGTTGTGTGCGTTGCTCGAGCACGGTTTTGAGGCTGTCGGCGAGTCTGGGCAGCACGGTGTCCGCGGCGGTGGTTCCGGGGACGGTGACGGTTTGCTCGTCCAGTGCCGCAAGGATCGCGGTGACGAGTGTGTCGCCCATGCGCGGGGCGTGGGCCTTCGCGATCGCGGTGAGTTTGCGGCGCCCGGCCTTGCGGATTCCGGTGGGGCCGCCGCAGCGCGACAGGATTTCCAGGACCGCCGGATGACTGATCTTCGGGCCGATCGCGCGTTCGAGAGCGGGGTGGACGCCGGTGAGCAGGCCGCGGATGCGGTTGGCGATCCGCGTGGCCTCGCCGGCCAGGTCGTCGTCGAACCCGACCAACACCTCCAGCTCGGCCAGGGTGTCGTCCCCGACGTCGACCGGGCGCAGCGTGTGCGGCAGCGAGCGGGCCGCATCAGCGATGATGAACGCGTCGCGAGCATCGGTTTTGGCCTTGCCCGGGTAGAGATCGGCGATGCGGCGCATCGCCAGCCCGGGCAGATAGGCGACTTGGTGACCGGCTGCGCGGGCGACGGCGACCGGCAGCGCGCCGATCGTGGCTGGCTGATCAACCACGACCAGCAGCGGACCGAGCTGGGCGAGCTTGTCGAACAACGCGCGAAGTTTGGGCTCGCTGTTGGGCAAGGGCCCGTCATGCAGCCGCTTACCGACCGGATCCAGGCCCACCGCGTGGTGGCTGCCCTTGCCGACGTCGAGACCGAGGAACACGCCGAAACTGCTGGTCATGCACGGTTCTTTCGTCCGTCACGGGTGGTCGCCGGTCAGGCATCGATGGCCGGCACCCACGTTACGACGAGACCTGCCCTGCGGGCGGCCGTGTCCCTATTCAGCGGTCCCTCGATGCCGCCAGGCCCGGTGACACCACCCCCCGGATCATGGACTCGACTGGGGGCATCAGTCATGCCGAACCTGGCGACCACAGCTCCTTGATCAGGAACTACGAAAAAGGTAACGGGGGTGGTTCTGAGAGGTTTTGTGCGAATCGCGACCTGCGGATCTTCGGGGCGGATCGGGCTGTTCGCAGAACTGTCACAACTGTTCATTTATGAGAGAAACTACAGGTCCCTTGCCGCGCGAAGCCTGACACCGGTGCCCTTCCAGGTATCCGATCGGATCCGTTAGGACATTTGCCGGTGGACATGGCTAGGCCGGGGAGAAGAGGTGGCTACGATCGCTTCATCAGGTGTCGCCAAGGTGTCATCCGTCTTCGGCGCCGGTGGACAGTGAAGAAACTCGTCGAAGGAGCAGTTATGCCGGTGTCCGCACCCGATTTCGAATGGCTGTTCGCCCCAGGAACGCATCACACACTGTCCCGCGGCGATGTCGCCACCGTCCGGCTGCGGCAGGACGCCTCGCTGTGGCTGCCGTCCGGGCGGGTCGTCGCCGGCGAGCCGGCCATGTTCTTGTCGATGTCCGGCTCCGAGGACAGGTTTGTCCAACAGGTGCCACCGGGCCGGTATCCGGTGGTGCTGGTGCTCGCCGTGTTCGGCGAACCGGACGAGCAGGATGCGCAGGAGTGGGTCGCGGCGGCCCGGCTGATGATCCGGGACGAGCCAGCCGCCTCCTGGGAGATGGCGGCGTGCGCGGGCCAGGATGCCGCCGAACTGGGCGACGACGAGTACTTCGGCTATCCGGTCGACGGCGGCGCCGGCGGCTTCGTGGACGCGGCGAACATCGCGGCGCTGCGCGAGAACGACGACTACAGCAACCAGCTGCTATCTAACCTGGACATCCACATCCTCGGCGAGACCGACCGCACCGCGCCCGCCACACTGGCCGACGACGGGGACCGGCCCCTTGCGGTGGCGTTTCCCTCTGGTAGCGGAGACGGGCACTATCCAACCTGGGTTGGGCGCACCGCCGACGGCGAGGTCGCTTGCTTCCTCACCGACTTTTGCATCCTGACCGGGGATGGCGATAGCGAGAATGACGAGCCACCCTCAGGCAACGGTCCGATAAGCGTCCCGGAGGACTCGACCACGCCACCACGCCCGCCATATGCGGCCAGGCCACAGCCACTGTCTCCAGTGCAACGGTCTCCAGTGCGGCCCCCCCACCGGGATCGCCAGTCCGGCGACTCCGAACATCCGGGCACGCCGCTCCCCGAGCAGCGATGAAACGTGAAACCTCGTCGTGCGGGGTTGGGGCGTCGGATCGCGCCCTAAGTGGCGAGACGCATGCGCGTCGCGCGCGAGGCAGTTTCCCCCAGGGGGCGCTTCCCGGCGATTGGGGTTGCGCGCAGCCCGCGATGGAGTCGTTGTCGCAGTCGATCTCGACCATGACCGGAACGACGTAGCGGACCCAACGGGTGGTCATCAGGATCCCTTACTTCGCGGTGACGCGCGCCCTTGTCCGGCGCGGCGCGGTGGCGTCGCCGGGGAACAGCGCCCCCGGCACCAGGTCCAGCGTAGTGACCGGCACCGCGTCAGGCGGCGACAGATCGAGCACCCAGTCCCCGAAGCGGCGGATGGTGTGGGTGATGTACGGGGAGATCGTGGGCAGATCGTCGGTGTCGATCGGGTGCCCGTCGGAGGCCAGCGCGTTCGCCGCGGCGGTGATGTCGCAGGCGTTGGAGTAGATCACGCAGTTCGCGAGCAGCTCGTTGAACTTGATGATCTTTTCCTGGTAGTCCGGGTCGTTACGCCCGATCGCCTCCCCGCCGAAACGCAGCCACGCGGAGAACCCGTGGAACGCCTCGGCCTTGTTGGTGATCGCGGTGATCTGCTCCCGCAACTGCGCGTCCGCGAGGAACCGCAGCAGCGTGATCGTGCGGATGACCCGGCCCAGCTCCCGGAACGCCCGGTACAGGCGGTTCTTCCGCGAGTTGTTGCCCAGCCGGCGCAGCAGCGTCACCGACGACAACCGGCCCTCGCTGATCGAGATCGCGGTGCGCAGCAGGTCCGTCCAATGCGTCTCGATCAGGCCCCAGTCGATCACGTTGTCGCCGAACAGCGAGTCGATGTGCGCGAACCCGGTGTCCGCGCTGGGCCGGTAGAAGTTCAGATCCGCCCAGTTGCGGATGCGCGGGAGCAGGTCGAAGCCGAGCAGCGCGGCGAGCCCGAAAACAGGCAGGGACTGGCCTTGGGTGTCGGCGTGGATCGTGTCGGGCTGGATCTCCGAGTCGTTGCGCAGCAACCCTTCGATGATATAGACGGCCTCCCACACCCCGCACGGGATGAAGTGGCTGAACAGGGCGATGTAGGTGTCGGAGATGTGCCGGTAGGCGATCCCGCCGTAGCCGCCGTAGCGGATGTGGGACTCGGCGAGGATGTTGTTCTCCCACGTGTCCACCTGCGTGCCGTCCACCGCGACCACCCGGCCGTCGCCCCACATCCCGGCGACGTCGAGCTTCGCGAACTCGTTGATCACGTCGGTGGACGCGGCGTCGATCTTGGCGCAAGTGGTGTGCTTGTTCGCCGCGATCGACAGCTCGTGCGCGCTGACCTGGTCACGCATGTGCCGCGCGACCTGCGCGGGGCCGAGAAGCGTGCCGTTGGCGAACACGGTCAGGACGTAGCGGGCCATCGCGTCGCGGATCTTCGGGTCCGATCCCGACGCCGGCCCGAAGTGCCGCGGCCAGCCGACCAGGTGCGCGGTGCGGGCCAGGATGTCCAGCAGCCCGCGTTCGGGCAGCCGCTGGTGAATCGACTCCTCCAGCGCCAGCGCGGACGGGCGCCGGTCGGCACCCTTGCGGCGCCGCAGGACCGGGCGGCCGTCCTCGAAGGACAGGTCGGTGTTGTGCGGGAACCCGGCGTCCACCACCGCGGCGATATCGGTCAGCGCCGCCCGGTAGTGCGCCGTGAGCTCCTTCGGGTCCGAGGGAATCCCGGCCTGGCCGCAGAACTGCTCGGCCAGCGGGACGCACTCATCCCAGGACATCAGCTGCGCGTGCAGGTTGGCGTAGGAGTCGGCGCCGACCACCGCGATGTCCCCGGAGCGCAGCTCGGAGGCGAGGTAGGAGAACACGCACACCTCCAGGTGACGGCGCACCAGCTTGCCCGGCCGGTCCTTCACCACCAGGATCTTGCGCCACGCCTCAGTGACGAAGTCGATGTCGATCGCCACCGTCACCGCGTCCGCCCCACGCCCGACGGTCACCTTCTCCGGGACGTACTCGCCGGTGCGGCCCCGGATCGCGCGCAGGAACTCCACCGCGTCGGCCACGCTGTGATCCGCGCTGGTCGGCTCCAGGTCGAGGGTGTCGAGCAGGGTGAACAGCGCCGAGCGGTGGCTCTTGTAGAACTTCTCCAGCAACGGCAGGTAGTTGTTGCCGTGGTGCGCCGACACCACCTCATGCGCTGCCGAGAGCTGCTCCACCCCGCCCGCGTCGGCCAGCGTCTTGAGCAGCAGCCGCCCGGCCCGCTCGGCCACCGCGGCCGCGGGTTCCGGCGCGGTCGCGCCGTCGTTGTCTGGTGCGGTGGCCTCCCGGGCGCCGGCCAGGACATCACCGAACACGTCCAGCAGCCGCTCGGACTCGGCGCGGTGCTGCTCATGCAGCTCGACCAGCCGCTCCTTGCCCTTCTTGTGGATCACCGCCATCCGCTTGCAGAACATCGTCGCGACCTCGTCCCGGGCCGTGGTCCGGCACTCGTGGATCAGGCTCGCCAGCAACGTCCACCGCTTCGCCTCGCCGATATCCCGCATGTCGCCGACGTCGGTCACCCGCGCCTCCCCGGCGAAATGCGCGATCTTCGTCGCCGGGATGCCGTCGAGCCACTGCTCGGTCGCGCCGAGCTCGTCCAGCGCTTGCAGGTGGGCCAGGCGAAGCTTGAACTTTCCCACCGACGCCGCCTTCGCCGGCGTCTTCAGCCGGTCAAACTCGCTGCGCCGCGATGTCGGGTCCAGCCACAGCAGCCGCGCGAGCCGCCGCCGGTCCGCCGCGTCCAGCCGGGTCGCGACCAGCCCGAACAACGCGGTGTTCGTCTCGGTGCGGATCGCGGAGACCATCTTGTCCAGCGTGGTGAACCCCGGCAGCTCGCGCCGTGCCCGGACCAGCTCCTCCAGCGCGACGTTGATCAGGTCGGCCGGGTTGTCCTTCGTGGTGACCGCCTTGCGGATCGCTTTCTCGGCGATCGCGCGTGCCTCGGCGGGCTTGTAGACCACATTCAGTCGGTCACGGACGTAGTCACGGTGGCGACACAACGTCCGATCCGACTCGTGCACCGCCAGGACGTCCTCGGCCAGGCCCAGCGTGGCGAGCCTCCCACATTCCGGACACCGGACCCAATAAGGTCCGGCCCGGATTGGAGGACGATCATTGCGAGAACGTCGCCGTAAGTTCAGTCCCGAGTTCAAGGACGAGGCCGTGAAGATGGTGACCGAGTCGTCCCGGGCGATCGCCGAAGTCGCCCGTGAGATCCAGGTCAACGAAGGCACCCTCGGGAACTGGGTGAACAAGTATCGGGTCGAGCACGCCGATGAGGAGCCGCCGCTGTCCATCTCGGACCGGGCCCGGCTGCGCGAACTCGAGCGGGAGAACCGTGAACTGAAGATGAAGGCCGAATTTCTGGGAAAAGCGGCAGCCTTCTTCGCCCAGGAGTATCGGTGAGCGCGAAGTTCGAATTCATCGATGCGCAGAAGGCGCAGTACGCGATCGTGAAGATGTGCGCGTGGCTGGGCGTGTCCACCTCCGGCTTCTACGAGTGGCGCGACCGGCCCGCCTCGGCGACCGCCCGCCGCCGGGAGCGGCTCGCCGCCCTCGTTCAGTGGATCTTCGACGACTCCGACCAGACCTACGGGCACCGCCGCATCCACGCCGCACTGGTCCGCCAGGGCGACCGGTGCAGCCCGGAGCTCGTGCGGGCGATCATGTGCGAGCTGGGCCTGGTCCCGTGCCAGCCCCGGCCGTTCCGACCGGCGACCACCGTGGCCGGCGACGCGGCGCCGGCGCCCGACCTCATCGGCCGCGACTTCAGCGCCGACGTGCCGGGCACCAAGCTCGTCGGCGACATCACCTACATCCCTACCTGGGAGGGCTGGCTCTACCTCGCGTCGGTGATCGACTGCTGCACCAAGGAATGCATCGGCTACGCCCTCGCCGACCATATGCGCGCCCACCTGGTCATCGACGCGCTGCAGATGGCAGCCCGAAACCACACGCTGGCCGACGGCGCGATCTTTCATTCCGATCGCGGTACCCAAGGCGGATTCAACTGGTTGTCGCAACACCTCGTGATAGTGGAGGTGTTTCATGGGTCGTCGGCAGCAAGCGGCGGATCGGGCGTTGCGTCCGGCGATGCGCTCGCCTGGGCATCCGAAGTTTCAGCGGGAGATCGAGTCGGCGTTCTGGGACGAGATCGCCAAGGGCTTGCTGGCCGAGGAGGCCGCGAGGGTAGTCGGCGTGTCACCGCCGGTCGGTGTCCGCTGGTTCCGCAATGGTGGCGGTATGCCACCGTTCAACCTGAAACCGCCCTCGGGCAGGTATCTGTCGTTTCCTGAGCGTGAGGAGATCGCGCTGCTGAAGGCCCAAGGTGCTGGGGTTCGTCAGATCGCCCGGGAGGTCGGGCGTGATCCATCGACGATCTCTCGTGAGTTGCGGCGCAACGCAGCGACTCGCGGTGGGAAGCTCGGCTACCGGGCTTCGGTGGCGCAGTGGAAGGCCGACCTCGTTGCGCGTCGCCCGAAGACCGCGAAACTGGCCGCGAACCCGCGGCTGCGTGCCTACGTCCAGGACCGGCTGTCGGGGCAACTCAGCATGTCTGACGGGACGCCGATCGCCGGGCCGGCAACGCAGCGGTGGACAGGTCGGAACAAGCCGCACCGCAAGGACCGTGCTTGGGTGCGAGCGTGGAGTCCGGAGCAGATCGCGAACCGGATCAAGCTCGACTTCCCCGATGATGAGTCCATGAGGATCAGCCACGAAGCGATCTACCAGGCGCTCTACATCCAGGGTCGCGGCGCGCTCACACGCGAGCTCATTCTGTGCCTGCGCACCGGACGCGCGCTGCGGGCACCCCGAGCCCGGGCACGGCGCAAGACCTGGGCGCACGTGACCCCCGAAGCGCTGATCAGCGAACGCCCCGCCGAGGCCGAGGACCGTGCCGTTCCCGGGCACTGGGAAGGAGACCTGCTGATCGGACTCGAGCGCTCGGCAATCGGCACCGTTGTCGAGCGAACGACCCGCTTCACGATGCTGGTCCACTTGCCCCGCGAGGAGGGCTACCGCCACAAGCACTCGGTCAAGAACGGTCCCGCGCTGGCCGGCTACGGCGCCATCACGATGAAGAACGCACTCGCGAGCACAATGTCCACGCTGCCAGGACGGTTGGCCCGATCGTTGACGTGGGATCGCGGCAAGGAGATGTCGGCCCACGCCCAGTTCAAGGTCGAGACCGGAATCCCCGTGTTCTTCGCCGACCCCCAAAGCCCGTGGCAGCGCGGCACGAACGAGAACACCAACGGCCTGCTACGTCAATACTTCCCGAAGGGCACCGACCTGTCCCGGTGGTCGGCGGAGGAGATCGAGGCAGTCGCTCACGCACTCAACACCAGGCCCCGCAAAACACTCGGCTGGAAGACCCCCGCCGAAGCACTCAACGAGCACCTACTATTGCTCCAACAAACCGGTGTTGCTTCCACCGGTTGAATCCGGTCAATACACCTGCGAAGCGTTCGTCCGCGCCACCGCCGAACTCGACATCCGTCGCTCGGTCGGTCGCACCGGATCGTGTTTCGATAACGCGCAGGCGGAGTCGTTCAACGCGGCGCTGAAAGTGGAACGAGTCAACCGTACCGTGTATCCGACACGCGAACACGCCCGCGCAGATGTGGCCAGATACATCGAGTTCCGCTATAATTCCAAGCGTCTCCACTCGGCGCTCGGCTATCGGACCCCTAAAGAGGTCCACAACGAGTACCTGAGCGACCAGTCTGCGGCATAATTAGAACCCCAAACAGTTGTCCGGAATTTGCGGGGCAGACCAGCGCGGCCCGGACATGGTTGATCACCACCACCGGCACGTCAGCCAGCTTCGGGAAATGCCCCAGCCGCTGGTAGCACTTCAGCAGCACCACCAACGCCAGGAAGTTCGGCTCGCCCTGACTCCGCCCCCGAGCCCACTCAATCTCGCCGGCGACCGGCGTGAACGCCTCCGCCAGCTCACGGACCGACACCACCCGCTTGAACCGCGGATAGGCGGTCCGATCGATCGAAGCCACCCAGCACCCCAGGCCCAGCCAGCGGACGTAACCCAGCGCACCCTAACCAACACCCGCCGCACCCACGTCACACGGGCTCTCTAACGATCTCTAGCGCCCTCTACCAGGCACTACCCGACCACTTGGCAGGTTTCTCCCGTATCCCGGCGGTCCCCCTAGGAGAAGGTGACGCCCGCGCAGTCCGGGCACAACGGCCCGGCGGGCTCGCGGCGGAACACCGCGGCTAGTTGGCCGCAGCAGTGGCAGTGCTCGTGTGTGAGCCGTACCGCGTCCACACAGGACAGGCAGACCGGGCCCTCCGGCCAATGTCGTTCGGCGCGGGCGGTGGTTCCGCATCGGGTGCAGGGGACCTGGGCGGCCAGGTAGCACGGCACGCACCTGGCCACACCGTCCGTAGCTGGCACGGACATCGACGGTCGTTGCCCGCAGTCGGTACACGGCGGACCGGGCCGCACCACTTCCCAGCACGCTTTGCACCACGGTCCATTATGGTCACGCGCGCACACCACCTTGTGGACGCCGCAGCCCGAGCACGGTTCGGCCAGCGTCTGGCGGCGGCAGCCGTCGCACCACGGTTCGCCGTCGGCGTCGCGGTAGGCCACCAACCTGGTCCGGCCGCAGTTGTGGCACGGCTGGCGTGGCCCAGCTTGCTGGGCGCAGGCCCGGCAAACCCCCGTGCTCAGAATCCCGACCTTGCGGGTCTTCCCGCAGCGCGGGCACAGCACCTCCGGCGCACGCCGGTTGTCGCACTTCTCGCACAGTGGCCCGTCCTCGATGAGCCGAGCCGCAGGCTTGTCCTCGCCGCAGTCGATGCACCGGCGCAGCGGCCGTTGATGCCCGCGCTGCCAACACCGCCGGCACACCGGCCGTTTCTCGTCGTCGCGGACGGTGACCGGCGCCGTCTGGCCGCATCGTGAGCAGGGCTCGGCCAGATGCGTCCGGCGGCATCGTTCGCACCACGCTCCTTCCTCGGTGTGGGCGGCGGCCAGCACGACCTTGCCGCACATCCAGCAGGGCTCGCGGGGAACGGTCTTGCGGTGGCAGGTGTAGCAGACCCGGCCCTGCGGGCTGTTCTTCGTGGCCTTCATCGTCCGCCCGCATACCGAGCAGGGCAGCGGGACGCGCCGCTCGCGCTGCCAACACCGCGAACACACCGGCTGCCCGTAGCGCCGCGCGGCCACCCGCCCCGACCGACCGCACAGCGAGCACGGTTCGGCCCGGCGCTTTCCGTTGCAGTTCTGGCACCACGCCCCCTCCGCCGTACGTCCAATCGGAACGGTCAGACGGCCACACCCGACACAGCTCTCCTTGTCCCGGCGGGCGTGGTAGCAGGTATGGCACAGCCCGCTAGCGACCAGAGATCGGTCGCATCCACAGCTGGCGCAGACACCTCGCCCTTTCCCCACGTGCGTGACCCGGTGTCCGGTCAGCTCTCGGCGTCGAAGAAGTCCGCGGACAACAACGGCATGTCCGGCACGGCCGGCCGCGGACCCCGGCGAGCCGGCTCCTCGGTGGCCGATTGCGGCTCGACCTCCACCGCCAGGTCCTCGAAGCGGCAGTCGAGGATCTTGCACAAGGCCAGGATCAACTCGATCGGCATCTTCGGCGGACGTTCGGTGCTGACGAGCCGGTAGATCGAGCTGCGGTCGAACTCGAAGCCGTACTTGCGCAACTCCGGGATCAGCTTCGTGGTGGTGTACCAGTTCTTGCGGACCGCCATCAGCTCACGCAGCCGCCACTCGTAGCGCGGCTGCCGGACCTGCACGTCGTCGTTCTGCTCGTCTGGTCCTTGCCGGGACACCGCGTTCATCGCACCCTCCTCCGGCGGCCAGCAGGCTCACCTGACGTGTGATCGCTGAAGTCGTCGTCCATCTCCGCCTCCGTCTCGGCCATCGCGAAGGCGCGTTGCAGCACGGCTTCCTCGGCACCGCGTCCAGGTGCTCGCGGACCTTTAGGTTCTTGAAGTCGCTGCTGACCGCCGTGTAGATCGCCGTGGTCGCCGCGTGGGAATGACCGACCTGGTCAGTGACGAACTGCCCGTCATAGCCGGACTCGATCAGCCTGGTCACGTACGTTCTCCTTCTTCCCGCACTCGGCGTGTGCGGTGGGGTTCGTGTGGCGATTGAGCAGGGACGGCCTTTGTGACTTTGTTCGCCGCGCCAGCGACGGCTCTCAGGCTGCGCGTGGCCTGGTGTCGTGTGCGCGCTTGTTGGTGTGGCTGCTGATGCGGAGTTCGAGCCGCACGGTTTGGTTGTGGCAGCGGTACAAGGCGCGTGGGTCGAGCCAGTCGGCGTCCCGGTTGTCGTCCGGCGCGAGGCCGACGGCGGTGGGTATGCCGAGATCGGCATCGGTGTCGGTGAACAACGTGCCGGCGCCGAGCGTGATCTCCTCGCCGACCGTCGGCGTGACGGGTGCCAGGGACCGCGCTATGTCGCCACAGTGCTCGGAGCGACGTGTCTCGACCACGATGGCGACGAGTCGTCCCGGTTGGCCGACGGGTGCGTTCTCGAACGAGACGTAGTCCTCGGCATCCGGACCGGTGAGCAGGAACACGGTGCCGTAGCGGTCGGACTGGCGTTCGAACCTCGGCCACCACAGTTGGCCCTGGCCGAGCTCGATCGTGGCTGTCTCCTCGGTGTGTCCCGCGGTTGCGGCTTGCTCGGCGGCGGTGATGATCTCGGCCATGGACAGGTCGTTGCGGAACCGGTGCCCGATCTCGGCTTCCAGCTCCGCGTACTCGGCGGCCAGTTCCGGGCGTAGTTGTGCGGCGCGAACCAGATCCGCGCGGCTGGCGAGCACACAGAGGGAGCACGACAGGCGGGTCATGCCCTGGTCGTAGGCCGGGTGGTACGGCACACCTGACGCATGGATGCGTTGCCATACCTGGGTTTCGGTCCAGTCGTGGATCGGAAGCCAGGTGTCGACAGTGCGCCGGCCGCTGCTGGCAGCCTCGCCACGACTCAGGCGAGCCTGCTGGCGCAGAGCAATACCGTTCCGCGTCGAGTTCTCACCTCTCGCGATCACTCATGGTGACTGTCGCTGCCGGGTGAAACTGACCCGGTCTGACCAACCGCTCGGGTCCAGGACGTGGGTAAGCGGGTCAGTGACCGAGGGGCGTGGTCAGGGATTGCGTGCCGAGGGGGGCTCGCCGCTGATGGCGCGCCAGGCCGCGTCGGAATCAACGGTGTCGGCGAGGTCGTGGTTGGTGAGTACGGCGAGCGCGTCGATGGCTGTCAGCCAGTCGCGGCTACGCCGGTGCACCTCGTCGCTGGGGTCGTATCGGTTCAGGACGACTAGCACCTCGTGTCCGGTGAGGGCTCGCGCGGCGAGGCGCACCTGGGACACAACTCCTAGGACAGGCTCGGTGACCAGTAGCACGAGGTCCGGTCTCACCCGCTGCGCCAGTGAGAGGGTGTCGCCGTCATGGGCGATTGGTGAGCACAGCCCGCCTGCGCCCTCGACGAAGCCGATGGCGACGTCTGAGGGCCAGTCGAGTTCGGCGACGAGGTCGTCGAGCAGGATCGGAGCCAGTTGTAGGGTGTCGGCGGCCATCGGTGGCGCGAGGGGTACCGGGTACCACCGGTGTGGCGGGCACACCGTGTCGGCGGGCGTGTCAGTTGCCTCGCCGAGCACGGCGGCGTCGGTCGCGGTATCACCGGGTGTGAACGACTGCGCCGGTTTGCGGGCCGCGACCTCGATGCCAAATGCTCGCAATCGTCGCGACAAGGCGGCGGTCACCCAGGTCTTGCCGACCTCGGTGCCGGTGCCGGTGACCAGGATGAGTCGGCTAGGTCGGGTCATGGAGCGCCCACCGGGTCAACCAGCCGAGATCTTGCCCAGTCTGCGCCAGGGCACCTGCCCTGATCAGTGTGGAGGTGTTGGATGTCCTCGTGGCCCATCATGATCCCTGTTGGCGCAGGGGCGCGGCCATGGCGTGGTAGCCGCCGTCGACGTGGAGGATCTCGCCGGTGATAGCGCGGGCGAGGTCGGAGAACAGGAAGCAGACGGCGTCGGCCACCGGGGTCGAGTCGGCTGGGTCCCACCGCAAGGGCGAACGGGTTGCCCAGGCGTCGAGCAGGGCTTCGAAGCCGGGGATGCCGGTGGCCGCCCGGGTATGGATCGGCCCGGCCGCGATGAGGTTGACCCGGATTCCGGCAGGCCCGAGGTCGCGTGCGAGGTACCGGTTGAGCGACTCCAGTCCGGCTTTGCAGACGCCCATCCAGTTGTAGACCGGCCACGCGGCGCTGGCGTCGAAGTCGAGCCCGACCAGGCTGGCGCCGGAGGGTGGGGCGAGCCGGTTCACCGCCGCGGCGAGCGCGGCGAGGGATACGGTGCTGGTCTGGAACGCCAGTCCGATCCCTTCGGGGCGGGCGTTGAGTAGGGGGCCTTCCAGGGCGTCGGCGGGTGCGAAGGCGATGGCGTGCAGGGCGCCGTCGAGTCTCTCCCACCGCTCAGCGATCGTTGCGGTGAGCCGGGCGGTGTCGTGGGAGGCAGTGGCGTCGAAGGGGATGACGTCGATGTCGCCGGTGAGCTGCGCTGCCGCCGCACGGGCCCGATCGAGATCGCGGGGGAGCCCGGTGAGCAGCACCTCGGCGCCGAGTTGTTGGGCGCGGCGGGCGACGGCGAAGGCGATGCTGTCGGTGGTGACGACCCCGGTCACCAGGATGTGCTTGCCGTCCAACACAGTGCGGCTCCTTCGCGGGGGTTGGTGTGTGCGGCCCGGCAGGCGTGGGTCGTGACCGCTTGGTGGACGTCGATGGCCCGGCGGATGCAGGGTCCGGTCGTGGCGGTGATTCCTTCGACAGGGCGGTCGGCGCTGGCGGCACCGCCGATGCGCCCCGCAGGCCGTGCCGCCGGCACGGCGATGGGAGAAAAGCCGGATCGCTCGCGTGACATGATGGTGTTTGCGTCGGGTGGGGCTGCTCATCGTGGGGTGGCGCCGACGAGCGCCCCCTGCGAGGCGCAGCCGACGAGGCGGCTGTACTTGGCTAGGAAGCCGTTGCCGGTCGGGGCAGGGGGTGGGTGCCAGCGGTGACGGCGTCGTTCGAGTTCGGCAGGGTTGACGTCGAGATCGATGGTGCGTGCCGGGATGTCGATCATGATCGGGTCGCCGTCGGCGACCAGCGCCAGCGGCCCGCCGGCAGCGGCCTCGGGGGCGACGTGGCCGACGCAGAGGCCGGTGGTGGCGCCGGAGAAGCGGCCGTCAGTGACCAGCGCCACCTGGTCACCCAGGCCGGTGCCGCGGACAGCGGCGGTGACGGCGAGCATCTCCGGCATTCCCGGTCCGCCGCGTGGGCCTTCGTACCGGATCACGATCACCTCGCCTGCGGTGAGGCGACCGCCTGAGACGTAGCCCATGGCGGCGTCTTCGTTGTCGAAGACCCGGGCTGTGCCGTGGAAGCGGTCGACGGTCAGGCCGGCCATCTTGACCACCGCGCCGCTGGGGGCGAGTGCCCCGCGGAGGATGGCCAGGCCGCCGTCGGGGCGGAGCGGGTCATCTGGCGTTCGGAGGACCGTACCGTCGGGTTTCGGGGCTGCGAGTTCGGCGAGGTTCTCGGCCAGGGTGGCTCCGGTCACGGTCAGGCAGTCGCCGTGGAGCAGTCCGGCGTCCAGCAGCGCGGCGAGCACTGCGGGCACGCCACCGACCTGGTGCAGGTCGGCCATGACGTGGCGCCCACCGGGACGGAGATCGGCGATGTGGGGGGTGTGTCGGCTGATCCGGTCGAAGTCGTCGAGGGTCAGGCGGACGCCGGCTTCGTGGGCGATGGCGGGTAGGTGCAGCGCGGCGTTGGTCGACCCGCCCAGGGCCATGACCACGGTGATGGCGTTCTCGAAGGCTTCGCGGGTGAGGATGTCGCGTGGGCGGATCCCGGCGCGCAGGGCGGCGACGGCGGCCGCTCCGGTGTCGTGGGCGATGCCGGGGCGTGTGGGGTCGATGGCGGGGGCGGATGCCGAGCCGGGCAGTGCGATACCGAGGGCTTCGGCTTCGGCGGCGATCGTGTTGGCGGTGTACATGCCGGCGCACGATCCGGCTCCTGGGCACGCGGCGCGCTCCAGCTCGTCGAGGTCGTCGGTGCTGAGCAGGCCGCTTGCCTGCGCGCCGACGGCCTCGAACACGTCCTGGATCGTCACCGGCCGACCCTGCCAGCTCCCGGGGAGGGAGGAGCCGCCGTACAAGAACGCCGTGGGTACGTTGAGGCGTGCGGCGGCCATGAGCATCCCGGGAAGGCTCTTGTCGCAGCCGGCGATGGTGACCATCGCGTCGAGTTGTTCGGCCTCCATGACACACTCGACCGAGTCTGCGATGAGGTCCCGGCTGGGAAGGGACGCGCGCATGCCGCGGTGCCCCATGGCGATCCCATCGGACATGGCGATGGTCGAGAACCGCATCGCCACCCCGCCCGCCTTCCTGACCCCGTCGGCCGTCGCGCCTGCCAGGCGGTCCAGGGCGATGTTGCAGGGTGTGAGGTCGTTGGCGGCCGCGGCCACACCGATCTGCGGCCGGGTGAAGTCCTCGTCGGCGAACCCGACTGCCCGCAGCATCGCCCGGGCCGGTGCTCGGGTGACGCCGTCGGTGACGATTCGGCTACGGTGACGCGGGTCCATGTCTTCTCCCGGCTTCGCTTGGTCAGCTCGGCCCTTCATTGGCCCTGGCCTCGGGTGAATGCGGGTTCGCCGTCGAAGGCGTAGAGTCCTTCGGTCTTGATCGGTTCGATGCCGTGCTCGACCATGCGGGCCTGGAGGGCGACGACCTCGGCGGCGGTGGTGGTCCCGCGCGGGTCGAGGAAGCGGCATCGCCAGTGGTCGGTGAGCAGGGTCTCGGGCGCGCCGCCTGGCCAGACCTTCTGTCCCCGGTTGGAGATCATGTCAAGGTGCAGGGGTGCGGCGAACGGACGAAGCTTGGCGGCGAGTTCGTCTGGGGTGGTGTCTGGGCTGTGGACGAACACGTCGACGCCGAGCTGGGTCTTGGCGGCAGCGGATCGGCCCGCGAGCTTGACGGTGATCGGCCTGTGCTGGGCGTAGTGCGTTGCCGGCAGCCGGGTGGGTTCTTGGCCGAGACGGTCGATGACCGATGCCGCGAACGCCGTGGTGCCGACCTTGGAGGTGCTGGTATCGGGCTCGTAGATGTCGTAGGTGTGGATGCCGTCTTCGATGGTCCGCAGCCAGGCGTTGTGGACTCGGCTCGCGACGTCGGCTTGTCCGATGTGGACCAGCATCTGTACCGCGGCCAGCAGCAGCCCTGAAGGATTCGCAACGTCTTGGCCGGCTCGCCGGGGGGCGGATCCGTGGATGGCTTCGAACATGGCGACTCGCTCGCCGATGTTCGCGCTTCCGGCGAGGCCGACAGATCCGGCGATCTGGGCGGCGACGTCGGAGAGGATGTCGCCGTAGAGGTTCGGCAGGACGACGACGTCGAACGCCTCGGGGGTGTCGGCGAGCTTGGCCGCACCGATGTCGACGATCCAATGCTCTGCCTGGATATCGGGGTAGTCGGCGGCGACCTCGTCGAACACCCGGTGGAACAGGCCGTCGGTCATCTTCATGATGTTGTCCTTGGTGAACGCTGTCACCTTGGTTCGCCGATAGGCTGTGGCGTACTCGAAGGCGTAGCGAATTACCCGCTCGCATCCCTGCCGGGAGATGAGCTTGAGGCACTGCACGACCTCGTCGGTCTGGCGGTGCTCGATGCCGGCGTAGAGGTCCTCTTCGTTCTCCCGAACGATGACGACGTCCATGCCAGGGTGCTTGGTGGCGACGAACGGTGCGTAGGCGACGCATGGCCGGACGTTGGCATAGAGACCGAACGTCTTGCGCACGGTGACGTTGAGGCTCTTGAACCCTCCGCCTTGCGGGGTGGTGATGGGCGCCTTGAGGAACACACCCGTGCGGCGGATCGACTCGAGCGCCTCGGGAGTGACGCCGGCGGGGTTGCCAGCCTGATAGACCGACTCTCCGATGGTGATCGTGTCGATGTCAAGGGCCGCGCCTGCGGCGTTGAGCACCGAAAGGGTGGCTTCCATGATTTCCGGACCGATTCCGTCTCCGTGGGCGACGGTGATCGGTGCGGATGTGGAATGCGTGGTCATGCTGCTCCTGAGACCGAGGACGTGACGGGACGCTGGATGGGCTAGGGGCGAGTCGTGGCGGTGCCGCGTGCGAGCCGGCATCCGGCGCTGGTCGTGCCGCACGGTCCACTGATGCCCTGCTCTGGGTCATCGATGTACCAGTGGGTCGCGACCAGGCGCGGGTAGCGGCTGCCGAGTTCGGTCAGGGTGGCGTGGACGGTGTCGCGGGAGTCGGTGTGCGCGAAGACCGGAAAGAACGCTCCCGGCAGGCTCGCTGCGGGCGCCGCGCCTTGCACCAGGACATCGAGGATCAGGCGCCGTCGCTGGTGGGGGTTGTGTGCCTCGCGCAGGGCGGAACCGTCCAGCCAGCACAGCGACCACAGCCCGGACACCGAGGAGGAGGTCCGGATCCCCACCGGCACTGCTGGCGGGCGCCCTTCCGTGGGGTCCCCGACGGCGCATCCGCAGGTCTGCACATGCTCGCCGCACGGGAACAACGTGGGCAGGTCCGCGTCAAGCTCGCGGCGGATCCAAATCCCGAGCAGGGCGTCCCGCTGAGCTGGATCGCCGCCGTAGCGCCGGTGGTGGACCAGGTAGTCGCTCGCCTGCTCGACGGCGACCTCGGCGTGGTCCACACTTGAGATCAGTAGAAGCGCGCTCATCGGGTACCTCTCTTTCCAAGCGGCTCTGTTACGTGGGGAGTTAGGACAGGTCGTTCCGGGTGGGACGCCGCCATCGGGTGGTGTGGAGCGGTCACGGGAGCGCCTGCCGGGATGTCGGTGCTGGCGTGTCGGTGCTGGGGTGCCAGGGCTGCCACCCGGTGGGGGTGTAGCGGTGCCACGGGTCGTCGGGCTGTTCCCGTGCGGCGAGTCCAATCCAGTCGTGGCTGAACATGTGGTGCAGCATTGTGTGGCGGGCGATGAGGGTGTCCAGCCTGGGCAGGGGTGCCTGCACGATGGCGAGCAGGCGTTGCGGTTCATGTCGGGCGTGGTGGCCGTCGGTGAGGGACTGCCAGGGCAGGCCGGGCTGGAGGTCACTGGTGTGGCCGGTCATGACGCCCAGGCCCCCACCGGTGACGTTGTGCAGGGTTTTGCTGCCGGCGCCGAAGGACTGCGGGTCGACGGTGGCGAAGTAGTACTGGCTGTTGATCCAGTGTGCGACGACGAGCGGCGCGGTGAGGATTGTTTCCAGGACGGTGCCGGTCGGGTCGAGGTCGGGATCGTAGTCGTGGAGGAACACGCGGCTGTGCAGGTCGATGCCGCGGGTGAGGGCGCGGGGCGCGATGAGGAAGGCGGCGTTGTCGGCGAGACCCCATTCCGGGAAGACCTGGGCCCAGTCACGGGCCCGGGCGCGGGTGTGGCGCGCCGCGTGCCGCGGGCGGGGCCGGGTGGGTGCGCCCGGCAGGATGGCGCAGCGTTCGGCGGCCAGCCGGGTGCCGGCCGTGCGGAGGTCGGCGGTGAGCCTGTCAGCGTCGCGGCGGTGGGTGGCGGGCAGGAGGTGGGTGTCCAGCAGGCGTACGGTGTCGGTGGTGGTGTCGTGTTCGGCCGGGACGAACCAGGTGTCGTCGGGAACGGTGATGCCGCGGTCGGCCAGGTGACGGCGGACCTGCGGATCGTTGAGCAGGGCGGCGGCCGTGCGGGCGTTGGGACCTCCGGGATGTCCCCCGCAGGCGCCGCAGTCCAGCGCGGCCTGGTAGGGGTTGTTGTCGGTGTGGGCGCGGTGCCCGCAGAACACGACCAGCCGCGCGAACCCGCGGGTCAGGCCCATCAACGTCAGGATGGTTTCGGCGGTCGCGGCACGCTCCTCGCGGGTGAGCGCCTCGGCGATGGAGATCTCGGTCTGCGGCTCGGGCGTGATGCGGCGGGCCCACCACGCGCCTGTGGCGCCGGCGGCACGGGGAGTGAAGGTCTTGGCCGCGGCCAGCGGCCCGGCCAGCCAGCCGGCGGCTTCGGCGAGGGCGAACGGCGCCAGCAGGTCGTCCTTGGCGGCGTGCAGGGAGTGCTCGGCGGCGGCGAGCACCCTGCGGCCGGCCAGTGACCGCTCGGCCGCGCGCCGCCGACCAGGGGCGGGGTGCTCGGTGAGGGTGTGGCGAGGCGTGATCGGGCCGGGACACTGGGTGCGAGCGGCACCCCCGGCGAGGTCGCGGTAGCGCATGGCGACGGCGAAGAAACCGGCGAAGCCCAGGGTCTGGTAGCTGCCGAGGACCTCCAGGTGGCGGCGCAGTCCTTCGGAGCGGGGATCGATGCAGCACACCACCTGCGCCCGCGGTGGGGCTTCGGGCAGTTCGGGCTGGGGCCGGCCGAGGATGCGCAGCAGCAGCCGGCTCCGGTAGTGGTCCTCGTAGGCGTCCAGCCAGACCAGCGCCCGCTGCTGGATCGGCAGCTGGTCGAGCAGCTCCACCAGCTCGCTCCGTTGGGCGGCATCGGTGTCGGTGACTTCCAGCGCTCCCAACAGGTGGTAGGCCCGGTCGTGCGGGTCGACGGTGGCCTGCCGGGTGTCGAACCGGCTCGCGGAGGCCCAGGACCACGCTGTGCCGGGAGCGTGGGAGCCGGCGAGCGCGGCGGCTTCGACGGCCAACCGCAACGCGAGGTAGTCGACGAGGTCGATGCCGCTGTCGGGCCGCTCGCCGCGCCACCGGACGTGGGCGGCGAAGCCGGGCAAGCAGGCCAGGTGGGCCTGCAGGTAGCGGGTCCGCTGGTCGTCCGGGACACCGAGCGCGGCCAGCGCGTCCAGGATGGTGTGCTCGGCGCGTTCGGGCAGGTGCCGCAGCCGCGCCCGCACCGGCCGCGGCAAGGTTCCGTCATGGGCGGCCAGCGCCCGCCACGCCGAGTAGAAGCCGCGGTCACGACCCGGCATCCGCCAGGTGGACTGGCCTTCGTCCAGGTAGGCCGCGCACCACTGGATCGTGTGGGTGTTGAGCAGGGCGGCCACCTCCGGGGCCAGTGCTTCGGCCGCGGTGCGTGCCTGACGGCGCGGCGGTGGACACGCGATGCCCTGGTGCAGATCGGCCACCAGCAGGTCGACCGGGTCGTAGGCGCGGTTGCCGAGAGTGAGCGGGCCCCGCTGTAGCGCCGTGGGGTGGCGGCGGGCCAGCGCGGCGCGCAGGTCGTCGTCGGTGATCCGGCCGCGCTGCCAGGCGGCACGTAGCCAGGTCTCGTCTGGGGTGACTCGTGCTCCGAGCAGATCCGCGGCGGTGGTGGCCGCGTCGGCGAACGGGCGGTCCAGCAGGCCGGACAACGGGTTGACCGCGATGAAGTCCGCCAATGGCCAGGTCGGAGCCAGGAATCCGGCCGCGTCGGCGATCTCGGCGCGCACTGCCGCCTGCTGTGTGGCGACGTCAGAGACGGCATCGGGGGCGAGGTTGGTGGCGGGGCCGGTGGTCATGAGTGTGAACCCTCCTGCGCGAGCACGACGCGACAAGTGGCGGAACGTGCGACCGTGGAGAACAGGGGAAGCCACGCGTGCGGGACAGCCGGTGACTCACCTGTCATGGCGGCGACCCGCTTGCGCGGGATGCCGTCGAGCGCGTGGGGGCGAGTCACGCCCGAGCTCCTTCCAGTTGGGGAACCGGCCGCGGACGCGGTGTCGGTACCAGCCGTGGCGGGTGACCCCAGGCGGCGGTGTACGTGCGCTGCTGCCCGGCGGACAACGCCGCCACGTACAGCCGGTCGCGCCACCGGCCCAGACCGACCGCGGGTGCCAGGTGGAGCAGCAGCGCACCGGCCGCCAGCACCGCCACCACGGTCGCGAGAACCCAGGCCGAGACAGCGGCGGGCCCGCTTGCGGGCAGGCTCGGGGCCAGGAGCTCGGTGACCGCGCCCACCAGGGCCAGGTACCCGATCGCCACGCCCGGCAGCACGATCACCACCGTGACCAGCGCGCCGCCGGTCGGGTGACGACGCAGCCAGCCCCACGCCAGCCGCGCGGCGGTGGCCACGGCGAAGAGCGACAACGCGACGCCGCCGGCATGAAGGGGTAGCAACCAGGCCGCCACCCCGACCGCCGCGACGGCGGCGACCCCGGCGAGGACAGCGACCTGCGCTGCGCGGGCAGGAGCCAACCGAGGCGCGGGAGGAGCCGCAGTGTGGCCAGCGTGCCGCTGCACGGCCGACCCCGAGCCGAGGAACAGGGTGGCTTTGAACAGCCCGTGCGCCACCAGGTGCACCACCGTCGCGGCGTAGAGGCCGAGCCCGCAGGTCATGAGCATGAACCCCATCTGCCCGATCGTGGAGTGCACCAGCGCCCCTTTGATGTCGGGGCGGGTCAGCATGATCGCGGTGGCGGCCACGACGCTGGCGGCTCCGATGGCGAACGCCAGGTGTGTCGCCACCGGCGCGGCACCGACGATCGGCGACAGCTTCACCAGCAGCACCCCGCCGGCGTTGACCACGCCGGCGTGCAGCAGAGCCGAAACCGGGGTCGGTGCCGCCAGGGTCGCCGGCAGCCATCGGTGCCAGGGCAGCTGCGCGCACCGCACGGCCGCGGCGACCACCAGCGAACAGGCCACCACCGTGCCCACCGCACCGCCGAGGGCCGCGTCGCCCTGGTGGCGCAGGTCGAGATCCCCCCAGACCGTGACCGCGAGGACAACCCCAGTCCACAACGCGGCGTCCCCGGCGACGACGGCACGGGTGGTGCGCCGTGCGGCATCGACGGCCGAGGGCGCCGGCCGATACATCCCCACCAGACGGCACAAGATCACCCCGGTCAGCGTCCACGCCACCGCCAGGGTGACGAGAGTCGCCGCGGTCACCATCACCGTGGTCGCGGCGGTCAGCGCCCCCGCCGCGACAGCGAAGCGGGCCGCGGCCGGATCGCCGTGCAGGTAGCGGCGGGCGAACGCCTGGACCACGGCGCTGACCGTGCACACCAGCAGCAGAACGATCGCCCCGACGTGGTCGACCACCAGCCCGGTCCAGGCTCGCCCGTCCGGGTTGGCCAGCACCATCGCCACCGGCCCGCCGACTACCACCGTCACGGCCAGCGTCCCCGCCAGCGCGGTGGCCACCAGCGCCGCACCCGCACCCAACGCGGGCGCCAAGCTCCGTAGCCGCCGGATCGACCCGGCCATGGCCGCAACAGCGGGAAGGGCCACCAAAACGAGCAGCGTCACCCCTGTCACGCCGTCGTACCTTCCTGACCCGCGCGCGCCGCCGCGCCGCGCGTCGCCGGGGCTCCGGCGAGGTCGGTGGCGCGCGGCTCAGCACCGGTGCCCGCAGCGGGCTCGGGCGGCGAACCGAGGTGTTCCAGGCAATGCGGAGGCAACGCACGCCCGTCGAAACCCCCGATCCGCACCCGGACGAACTCGTCGTGGACCACGCAGTACAGCGACCGCCCCCGTTCCAGCTCCCGGGCGATGTAGGCACCCACGCTCTGCGCGGCCCCCCGCCGCACGCCCGGCGGGCTGGTGTCGATCACCACGTCCGGCGGCGGCGAGGCCCACCGGTGCGCCCAGCGCCGCGCCACCTCATCGGCCGCGCGCTCGCCGGTCAGTACGCCCGCCATCTCGGCGTCGACCACCGCGCCCACCTCCCGCAGCAGGTTCTCCCACGGGAGCGCCATCTCCTCGTCGCCCATGACACCCACCTCCCAAGCACGCTACCAATGACCTGTGTTCTAATACGCGATATGAATCATACGACATTGATGACGTGCTTTGGCAAGCGTGACATGCGTTACCCCCGACGAGGTACAGTTGCGGCCATGCAGGAGTGGACGTTCTTGACCAATCACGCCCACGTACTGCTGTGCGTGGTGCGGGATCCACAAGTTCGGTTGCGGGATGTGGCCGAGGTGGTGGGCATCACCGAGCGGGCGGCGCAGCGCATCGTGGCCGACCTCGTCGAGGCGGGCTACCTGGAACGCACCAGGGAGGGGCGGCGCAACCGGTACCGGTTGCATCCGGATTTGCCGCTGCGGCACCCGATGGACCGTGACACCGCCATCGGGCAGCTCGTGGCCCTGCTCACCGGCATCGACGCCCGATCCGGCAACCTCGTGTAATGCTCGCCGTGCACCCCTACGCGGGCGCACCGGTCGCGATGGCCACCCGACACGGCAAGCAGCGAGCCCTCGCTGCCGCCCTGGCGCGGATCCCCGGCATGCGGCTTGTGCTCGCCCACGATGTGGACACCGATCAGCTCGGCACCTTCACCGGTGAGATCCCCCGCGCCGGGTCGGCGGCCGAGACCGCGGTCCGCAAGGCGCGCCTCGCGATCGAGTCGACCGGCCTCGGACTCGCCGTGGCCAGCGAAGGCTCCTTCGGCCCGCACCCGGTCGCGCCAATGCTGAGCGCCGGCCAGGAGATCCTCGCCTTCCTCGACACGGTGCGGGACGTCTGCATCCTGGAGCGCCGAACCACACCGACGAACTTCAGCCACACCACGACCCGCCGCCTCGACGAGGAAACCGACGCCTACCTGGCGCGCGTCGGTTTCGGTGCCCACGCGGTCATCGTCCGTCCCCACAGCCCCGCCGACGTGCGGGCTCCAGGCCCCATCTGCAAGGGCATCCAGACCCGTGCCGACCTCGATGCGGCGATCAGCCGGTGCACCGCGCACTCCACCGATGGCCTGGCGCGACTGGAGACCGACATGCGCGCGCACGTCAACCCCACCCGCATGCGGGAGATCAGCGTGCTCGCCCACCAACTCGCCTCGCGTCTGGCCACCCTGTGCCCGGCCTGCGGCACCCCCGGATTCGGCCCGGTGGACCGCGAACCTGGTCTGCCCTGCGGCACGTGTGGCGAGCCCACCCGCCTGACCCTGGCAACGATCCACGGGTGTGCCCGCTGCCCGCACCGCGGCCGCCACCCTCGCGATGACGGCCAACGACGTGCCGATCCCACGTTCTGCGAATGCTGCAACCCGTAACCCCCGGACACCACCCCCGCAGACCCACCCGGCCGGCCCCAGCCACTGCACGTCCGAAGGAGCGTCACCACGATGATCCCCCTGACCGCCGCCGCGATCGCCGCGGCCACCGACGGTCACCTCGTCCCGGGGACCGACCCGTCGCTGCTGGTGACCGCACCCGCCAGCATCGACTCCCGCCAGGTCCACCCCGGCGGCGTGTTCGCCGCCCTCCCCGGCCGGCGCACCGACGGGCACTACCATGCATCAGCGGCCCTCGCCGCGGGAGCCGCCCTGGTGCTGGCCGCACGCCCGGTGCCCGCCCCTGCCGTCCAGGTCACCGACGTGACCCGCGCGCTCGGCGACCTGGCTCGCCACGTGGCAGACCGACTGCCGGCCACCGTGATCGGCATCACCGGGTCGAACGGCAAGACCACGACCAAAGATCTCGCCACCCAGGTCCTGGCACACCACGGCCCGGTCGCCGCCACAGACCGCTCCTTCAACAACGAGCTCGGTTTTCCCCTCACTGTCCTGCGCGCCACCCCCGACACCCGCTACCTCATCCTGGAAATGGGCGCCCGGGGCCGTGGACACCTCAGCTACCTGTGCGGCCTGGTCACCCCCCACGTCGGGGTCGTGCTCAACGTCGGCACCGCCCACCTCGGTCAATACCCCGACGGGCAAACCGGGATCGCCGCGGCCAAAAGCGAACTACTGACCGGGCTCCCCTCTGCAGACCACGGTGGGCTGGCCATCCTCAACGCCGACGATCCGCTCGTCGCCGCGATGGCCCCGCTCACCCCCGCCCGCACCCGCTGGTGGAGCCAGCGCCCCCACCCCAACGGCGTATACGCCCGAGATGTGCACGTCACGCCGCGCGGCCGGGCGTGCTTCACCCTGCACACTCCCGAGGGCACGGCACCCGTCACGCTCCGCCTGACCGGCCGGCACCACGTCGGCAACGCCCTCGCCGTCGCCGCCCTCGCCCTCGGCCTCGGCCTTGACCACCACACCATCGCCGATGCCCTGAGCGCCGCTGAACCCGCCAGCGGCGGGCGCATGCAAACCATCGTGCGGGGCGACGGGGTCACGCTCCTCCACGACGCCTACAACGCCAACCCCGACTCCATGGCCGCCGCGCTGACCACCCTGAGCACCATGTCCGCCCGCCGCCGGATCGCCGTCCTCGGCGAGATGGCCGACCTCGGCGACCACGCCGCTGGCGCCCACCACCACCTCGGCGTGCTCGCCGCACGCGCCGGCCTCGACGTCCTGATCACCATCGGCACCCGGACCGCGCCTCTGATCGCCGACGCGGCCGACACCGAGCACAGCACCCTCGACATCATCGCCGTTCCCGACAGCCAGGCCGCCCACGACGTGCTAAGTCGAATCCTTCGTCCCGACGATCTCGTCCTGATCAAAGCATCCCGCGCCGCCCACCTCGAACACCTCGTCGCCGCGCTCAGCAACCGCTGAGCAGCCCGGAGTCGCGGCCGTCTGGCTGCGCGACCCGGCCGCTCGGCGGAGCCGATCCGCGATCGCCAATCCGAGCCCGTCCGGGGTAGGAACCGAGGCCACCACGACCTCGCACTCATGCCGGTCGAAGTCACGGAGGAACTCGAAAAGCCGCCGCGCGTACCGCGCACCCGAGTCCGGCACCGCGATAACGCGCTGCCCGGCACACGCACCGGCACCGCCCGCGAACTCGGGCGGCAGCAGGACGCCGACGCGCCGGCCCTGCGCTGCCAGGTACTCGGCGTGGCCGATCACCTGGCCCGGCTCGACCAGGACAACCCGTGCCCTCGGCGCGTAGTGCGACGGATGCTGGCCCGGAACGCGTACGGCACTCCTCGCCCGCACCGGCACGGAGCAACCCAGTGCGCGCTCAAGATCCTCTCGTGTCACGCCGCCTGGGCGCAGTATCGCAGGTGCGCCGGTGAGGTCGACGATCGTGGACTCGACACCCACCGCACAGGGGCCGCCGTCCAGCACGTAGTCGACGTCGGCGCCCAACCCGTCGCCAACATGAGCAGCCGCCGTGGGACTGACCGAGCCGAAACGGTTGGCCGATGGCGCCGCCACACCGCCACCGAACGCCGTGAGCAGCGCGCGGGCGACCGGATGGTCGGGCACCCGCAGCGCGACCGTCTCCAGACCGCCGGTGACCGCGCGGGGAACACGGCGGCCCCGACGAAGAACCAGGGTCACCGGGCCAGGCCAGAAACGGTCAGCGACGCGGCGCGCCGCGTCGGGCACCTCCGCGACCCAGTCGGGGAGCTGACGCGCCCCGCTGAGGTGCACGATCAGCGGGTGCGTCGAGGGCCGCCCCTTCACGGCGAAGACACGCTCCACCGCGTCGACGTTCTCCGCGTCCGCGCCGAGCCCGTACACGGTCTCGGTCGGGAACGCGACCAGCCCACCCGCGCGCAGGGTGCCAGCAGCGCGTTCCACATCGAGTCCCACGCGCTCAGGCGCGATGCCTGGTTGATCCGACATCACCCGTTCACCCCTCACCACTGCAGTCTGACACACCACCGGCTCGCGCGATCACCGTTGCCCCCGCGCCGCCGGACCCATTTCGAGACCGGATCTCGTACCCTCTCTTCCCGATCAGCACGCGCGGCGCTCAGCCCGGGCAGCACGGGTGGTCACGTCACCAGCGCTCGCACGACGGGCAGCGCCTCGCCGATCACATAGAGCGACCCGGTAACTACCGTGAGCGTGCTATCATTCGCCGCCGCCGCGCGGCGCACCGCATCACCCACATCCGCCTCGACCGCGACCGATCCTGCGCCCACCGCCCGCGCGGCGGCGGCGAGCCTGGCGAGCGGCACCGCTCGCGGTGTCCGGGGCGAGGTGCAGATCACCCAGTCACCAGCCCCGACCCCCAGGGCACTCAGAAACGCCTCCGGCGCGCGGGTCCCGGTCATACCGACCACCACGGTGCGGGAGACGCCGTCGAACCGCTCCCGCAGCGCCCGTGCCAGCGCGGTGGCCGCTTCCTCGTTGTGGGCGCCGTCCATCAGCACAGGGCCGGGGGTGTGGACAAGCTCAAAGCGGCCCGAAGCCCGCAGCGCCCCGCAGACCGCCCGCACCACCTGGTCGGCCACCGGCCGGGCCAGCCACACCTCGGCGGCGGCCAACGCCGTCGCCGCGTTCGCCGCCTGCCACGGTGCCAGCAGACGCAGGAAAACGTCGTCATAAGTCGCCCCGGGCGTGAACAGCGACACCGTCCGGCCATCCGCGACCGGCGCGTCGGCGGCCACGCCGAAGTCACGATCCACGGTCACCACGCGCGAGGGGCGGCGGCCCAGGAACGGCGGGTGCATGGCCGGGTCCGCTTCGGCTAGCACCACGGTCGCGCCCTCAGGAACCGCGCCAGCCTCAGCCACGGCGTTGTCCCACCGCGTGTCACCGAAGTACTCGACGTGGTCGACGCCCACCGACGTGACCACCACCAGGCCGGCGCCGAGCGCGGCGGTCGCGTCGCCGCTGCCACCCAGACCGGTCTCGACCACCGCGACATCAACACGTTGGTCGGCGAACCAGCCCACCGCGGCCGCGGTCATCAATTCGAACCAACTGGGCCGCCCCAGCTCTGACGCGGTGCGCTCGTCCGCCACCAGCGGGTCGAGCACCGCCGCCAACTCGTCGTCGGTGATCGTGACACCATCGATGGTGATCCGCTCCTGCGGCCGGTGCAGATGAGGACTGGTGTACAACCCGACCCGCAGTCCACTGCCCGCCAGCACCGCGGCCAGGATCCGGGCGGTCGTGCTCTTGCCGTTGGTGCCGGCCACCAGGATCACCGGCACCCGCTGCTCGGGCCGGCCGAGCGTGCGCAGCAGCCGCTCGATGACCACGGTCGTCGGGGCCTGCGACACCACCCCACCAGCAGCGACCCCCACCCCCCGCTCATGGTCGACGTGACCGTCCAGCCACTGCCATACCCCGGCGCGCCTCACGCCACCGATCCTAGATCCACCCCCGATCAACCTTGACAGCCACATTCCGGCCAGTGACACTGCGTGCAGAGGGGAGTACTTCCCTAAGTGTCTGCCTGGTCAATACGGACACCCCATGGTGTCCCCGGGCGACCGCCCTCACCAGGGTGAAGGAGACCTCGAACGTCGTCCGTGCGCGGAGGTCTTCGTGCCCTTTCATCCCGTGGTGTCGTCTCTGTCCGTGGCCGCGCCCGCCGACTCGGTGGGGTCCTCGTCGATCGGGTCGCCCTGGTTGTGGGTCGCCAGCATCGCCGTAATACTCGGCCTCCTCGTCACCGATTTCGCCGTCACCCGCCGTCCCCACGAGGTGTCGATACGGGAAGCGATTGGCTGGTCGGTGTTCTATCTCACGCTGCCCGTCCTGTTCGGGATCTGGCTGTGGGCGGTGTTCGACAGCGGGCCGGCACTGGAGTTCATCACCGGCTTCGTGGTGGAGAAGTCACTGTCGGTGGACAACCTGTTCGTGTTCATGCTGATCCTGGCCGGGTTCGCGGTCCCGTCCCCCATTCAGCAACGGGTGCTGCTGTACGGCATCGCCGGTGCCCTGGTCCTGCGGGGCATCTTCATCGCGGCGGGCGCGGCGCTGCTGCAGGCAGGCACCTGGGCGTTCCTCCTCTTCGGCCTGATCCTGCTCGTGTCCGCGGGCAAGATCCTGCACGAGGTGCACACCGGTTCGGCCTTCGCGGGCCGCGACGTATCCCAGATGCGTATCGTGCGACTGCTCCGCAGGTTCATGCCCGTCACCGACGACTACCGAGGCACCCGGCTGACCGTACGGGAGCACGGACGACGCGCGCTCACGCCGCTTGCGGTGGTGGTCGCCGCGGTGTTCGTGACCGACGTGGTGTTCGCCGTGGACTCGGTCCCCGCGGTCTACGGCATCACCGCGGACCCCTACCTGGTATTCGCCACCAACGCCTTCGCGCTGCTCGGCCTGCGCGCGCTCTACTTCGTGCTCCACGCCACGCTGGCCAAGCTCGTCTATCTCAACCACGGCCTGGCGGTCATTCTCGCGTTCATCGGTCTGAAACTGGTGTTGCACTGGGCCCACGGAATCTGGCCGGCCACCCCGCAGATCCCCACGCCGGTCTCCCTCGCTGTCATCGTGGCCATCCTCGCCGTCGTCATCGCGGCGAGCCTGCGCACCCGCCGCCGAGCCGAGCAGCACGTGATTGAGGCCGAGCAGCACGTGATTGAGAAGGACTGACCATGTTCACCATGCTCACCGGATTCCTCATCGACATCGCTGTCACGGCACTCATTCTGCTGGCGTTGGTCATCACCTGCGCAGCGTTGGTGCCGCCCCGCCCGCCACGATGAACACACGCCGTCCCGGGTGGCGTGTCAGTGTGGGGTGCGAAGCGAGAGGGGCGCTGGTCGTCGCGAGGTCCTGTCCGCACACCGCCCGGCCACGCCACGTAGCCCTTGCCAGGGCGTGCTTGGTGGTGCTGGCGTCGGTGGCGTGAGGTTTCCTGGACCCGCGCGGTGGGGCGGCGGGTGCCTGCGCCGGATCCGGGTCGGCCAGATCGTGTTGACGACGCGGGGCTTGGTCGTTGAGGTACTCCCCCTCAACGTCGAGAATGACGAACTGTGGTTCGTTTACCAAGGGTGGCGAGTTATCCGGTGCGGCGACGACGCGGAGGAGTCGAGGCGCCGTCAGCCGAAGCATCACGAGCATCGTCAGGGGTGGCGGGACCGACGGCGGTGATGAGGTCGGCGATGCGGTGGTGGGCTTCCAGCGGGTGGCGCAGATGGCCGTCGGGGTTGATGCGGTAGTGGTTGCGGCGGCCGACTTTGGTGCGCTCGATGTAGCCGCCCTGGATGAGGTCGGTGAGGATGAGCTGGACGGCGCGGGTGGTGATGCCGACCTTCTGGGCGATGACGGGCAGGGTCTGGTGCGGGTCGGCGGCCAGGCAGAGCAGCACGTGGGCGTGGTTGCTCAGGAACATCCACGACCCTGGCGTCTGCGACGCGGCGGCGTCGGCCGGTTCCGCACCAGCATCCACCACGCCAGAATCCACCGTGCCGGAGTCGGTGGGATCCGAGCCCGCTGGGGTGGGGAGGGCGTGGTCGGGTGGGGGTTCGGCAGGCCGCATGGGGCCGACCATAAGGCATTCCTTCCACTCTCGATGCCGCTGTCGGCGCGGGGTCCGGATCGGCGGGGAGCTGCTCGACCGGGTGTGATCAGACCAGCATCGCGTCGGGCAGGGTGTGCTCGTCTGCGCGGCGGATCCGCAGCCGAGGTTGAGTGAGGCCGAGCAGGTACTGGCAGGTCGCAGGCGTGAGGAGCTCGGCGCGAGGATGGGCGGGCAACACGAGCACGTCGGCGTCGTGCACTCGGCACAGTCGCAGCAGGGCGGCGGCCACGCGCCGATGCCGGCCGCCCGGCCCGCGACGGTGATGCCACGCGGTGGTGTGGATCCGCACGCCCCGCTCGGCCAGCCCGGATGACGGGAGCCGTGACAGCGCGGGAGCGAGCGCCGCGGCGGTGACCTGCTCCCGGCGGACCTGCTGCCAGGCGATCAGCCGCGCGTTGAGCGTGAGCCCCGGCGGCGGGTGCAGCACGGCGAGCACGAGGTGGCCGTGGTCGGCGATCAGTTCGACCGCCGCGGGCAGCTCGGCGGCCGGCGCGGGATCGGTGGCGTCGACGACGCAGACGAGGGTTGTGCACTGGGCGGGCATCAGCGGACCTGCTTTCCACGGCACGGATCGAGGAGGCCGCGCGCTGGCCTCATTTCCAGATTGACGAAGTACGGTTCGCCAGTCAAGCCTTGACAGGCGAACCGTATTTCGTCATTCTGGTGGTGCGGAGGGGAGTACCCACCACGTCCGGGATCGTCATTACGGCAGTTCGATGGCTGCCCGGTCCCGGCGCCACCGGACCCAGCGCACGTGCTCTGGCGGTTGGGGAGACCTCCAGTTTCACTCGACGTGACCGGAGGTGCTTGACTGTGGTTGTTCCGTTGTGGGCGTGGGCCGCGGTGCTCGGCGTGATCCTGGTGATGCTCGCGATCGACCTGTTCGCCCACCGCCGCGCACACGTGGTCGGGGTCCGCGAGGCCGCCGCCTGGTCGGCGGTGTGGGTCGCGCTCGGCCTCGGGTTCGGCGCGATCGTGTGGTGGGCGTGGGGCAGCGAGTTCGCCGCCCAGTACTTCGCGGGCTACGTGATCGAGAAGTCCCTCGCGGTGGACAACGTGTTCGTCTTCGCGATCATCTTCGGCTACTTCGCCGTTCCCCGCGAGTACCAGCACCGCGTGCTGTTCTACGGCGTGCTCGGCGCACTGGTGTTCCGGGCGGTGTTCATCGCCGCGGGCTCGGTGCTCATCGCGTCCTTCGCCTGGATCCTGTACGTGTTCGGCGCCTTCCTGGTCGCCACCGGTGTCCGGATGGCCGTGCACCGCAACGAGACCATCGACCCCGACCGCAGCGTCGTGCTGCGCCTGTTCCGCAAGGTCATCCCCACCACCGAGGAGTACCACGGGCAGAAGTTCCTGGTGCGCCAGGCCGGGCGCTGGGTGGCCACCCCTCTGTTGGCGGTGCTGGTGCTGGTCGAGGTCACCGACATCGTCTTCGCCGTCGACTCCATCCCGGCGATCTTCGCCATCACCCAGCAGCCGTTCCTGGTGTTCACCTCCAACGCCTTCGCCATCCTGGGCCTGCGCGCCATGTACTTCCTGCTCGCCGACCTGATGCACCGCTTCATCTACCTCAAGCTAGGCCTCGCCCTGGTGCTGGTGTGGGTCGGCATCAAGATGCTGCTGCTCGACCTCTACAAGATCCCCACCTGGTTCTCGCTGGCCGTGGTCGCCCTCCTGCTCGCCGTCGCCGTCACGGCCAGCTGGATCCGCACCCGCACCACCCCGGCCACCCCAGCGGCTGCCTCTGCCGATTCGCTGGCCGGTGCGGAGCCCGACACGGTCACGACCGAGCCAGCCCAAACCGGGGCGGCCGCAGCCGAGACGGCCCCGTCCTCGCCCACTGGCCTGTCGACGCGCGACTGACGCGCGTCGACCGCCCCGGTGCCGCCCACCGCTCACTCCCCCCACCAGCGGTGGGCGGCACCACCCCACAGACCCAGCCCATCCGGAAAGGAACCCGCTCATGCGCATCTCGACTCGATGGACCTCTGTGCTGCTCGGCGTGGGCGTCGTGGCGGCGATCAGCGGCTGCGGCGCTGTCCAGCAGGCCGGCGACACCGCCGGTTCGGCCGCGGACACCGTGACCGGCGCGGTCGCCGCCGCCGAGGTGTGTAGCGACGCGCTGGCACTGGTCGCCAACCCGCCCGACCTCAGCGCACCGCAGGCCGCACTGGACCAGGCGCACACCACCGCCACCGAGCTCACCGACCTGGCCGCGACCACCAGCGACACCGACATCGGCCGCGCCATCACCGACCTGGCCGCCACCCTGCAGACGGCCACCCTGGACACCCTCACCAGTGCTCCAGCCGCCTGGCTGCAGACCAGGGCCGATCAGGCCGCCGCGCTCACCACCGCCTGCGCGCCCTGACCAAGTAGGGTCACGGGCACGACAGGAAGCAGCCCGTGATGAGCACCGTCGGCGACCCCGCTGAACGTTCGTCGGTCGTCCCTCCCTTCCAGGTGAGCGGCCCACTCGCAGGCGAGGTCAGGTTGTCGAGAGCTCCACCCCAAGCTCCTGGGCGAGGGTTTCCTGGGTGAAGCCGAGAGCCTCGCGCCGTGCTGCGAGAGCATCTCGTCGTATCGCCATAATCACTCCCAGATTCGCTAGCGCACCCACGCTACCCGGCGTTGATCGGACCTGATCAGCGGCCATGTCAACGACGAAACGGCGGACGTTCACGTCCGGACGTGCGACCCAGACCGCCCATGAAAACGCCAGAGCGGGATGGTGCTTGGGACGATCTGTGCTTGTCCGCAGGGGCCGCCACCAACTAAAGCCCCGCCCGACAGGATCAGCGCGCCTCGACCGCGTGCTCTGCCGCGAGCCTGCGCACATACGCGCGGATTCGGTCGCGATCCTCGGGGAACACGCTCTCCCACGATTCGTCCAGGTCGACCCACTTCGGCGGCTGTCCCTTCTCCCCGCCGAGTGGCGCGTCGCGGTTGATGACGGCTCCGTAGGACAGGCTCAGCGTTGGCGTCCAGTCGGCGCGGAAAGAGCGGACAGCGACGGCCGCCGGCACTGACAGCAGCTCGCCCAGCAGGCCGGTCTCCTCCAAGAGTTCACGGGCTGCTGCGGCTCGAGGCGTCTCGCCTGGCTCGACGGTTCCGCCGGGTGTTAGGAACAGTTGGCGGTCTCACTCTTCTGCTGTCTCAACTGGCGCGCACGTCGAGGGCTAGGGCGTGTCTGACAATGTCTTGGTCCAAGTGATGACGGCGTGGAGAACGACCGCGCAGCGATAGACGATGGCGAGTTTGTCGTAGCGAGTTGCCAGGCCACGCCATTGTTTGAGCAGGGCGATGCGCCGTTCGACAACGTTGCGGCCGCGATAATCGACCGCGTCGAGGGTGGGCGGACGGCCGCCGCGGGAACCGCGGCGGGTGCGGTGCCCGGCCTGGTCGGCCGGCTCGGGGATCACCGCCGTGATGCCGCGATCGCGCAAATGCCCCCGGATCGCTCTCGAGGAATAAGCCTTGTCGCCGCGGACACGGTCGGGCCGGGTCCGAGCTCGACCACGTCCGAGGCGAGCGACACGCAGTTGCCGCATCAGATGCGGAAACATCGGCGCGTCCCCGGCCTGGCCGGGCCCGACTAACGTCACCAGCGGGCGGCCGTTCCCGTCGACGAGATGGTGCACTTTGGTGCTCCAGCCGCCACGAGAGCGGCCGATCGCGTGATCAGGCGGCTCGTTGTGCAGATCCGTGTAGTTCGACCCAGCCCCCTGTGGGGCGGGTGATGTTGGTGGCGTGCTGATGCGCACGCGCGATCGTGGAATCCACCGACACCGACCACTCCACCAGGCCGGCCGAGTCCGCAGCAGTCAGCAGACGTTGCAACACGGTGTCCCAGGTGCCGTCACCGGCCATCCGGCGGTGCCAGGTCCAGATCGTCTGCCACGGGCCGAATACCGCAGGCACATCCCGCCACGCGATCCCGCACCGATACCGGTAAATGATCCCTTCGACCATCGACCTCGCATCCGAGAACGGTCGGCCCTGCTTGCCGGTACGCACCGGAAGCAGGTCCTCGATCAACGCCCACTGATCATCTGAAAGCAACTGGAACCGCGACACCCGAACAGCATCTCAACCACCCGCCAACACCATTGTCAGACACGCCCTAGCTGCGGCGTCGACATCATCTCTTCGGTCCGTGCAGGACGCGTTTGGTCTTGGGCAATTCGATGTGCGGGCTGACGCTGCTTCGTTCAGCGCGTGAATTTCGCTGGCGCCGTTGGTCATGAGCGGGCGCCGCTCGCGCAGGCGGCCCATCCAGACGTCGCCTTACTATGGATGCCCGAGGAAACATCCGTCGCCAGCCGCCATCGGCTTGCCGATGCATTGGCCCGGTTCGACTTCGGTCGTGGGCGCCGGACGGTCGGAGGGGGCATTATTCGCAGGGAGGGAGTGTGATGTCGATGGCCGCCGCACCAGTCCGCCGGGTGCTGGTCGCCACCGATTTGTCTGAGCAGGCGGGCTTGGCTGTGCGGAGGGCCGCGCAGCTGGCCGCCGAACGCGACGCCCGGCTGAGCGCCGTCAATGTGCAGCCGGCCGGGTTGAACGAGGAGCTGAGCGAGTTCGCCCACGCCCGCCTGCGCTCACACCTCGACCGGTTCATCACCTCCACGGTCACGGAGGCCGTCGTCCGCCACGGTCACGTGGCTTACGAGATCCTCGCTGAGGTCACTGATCGCGACGCGGACCTGCTGGTCGTCGGCGCGCATGGCGGCCACCGGCTGACCAGCCCGGTCCTGGGCAGCACTCCCGGCAACCTGGTGCGGGCGAGCCCGGTTCCGGTTCTGGTGGTCAAGAGTCCACCCGATGGGGAGTACCGCACGGTCGTGCTCGCCGTCGATAGCACAACTGTCTCGGCAACGGCGGCGCACACGGCGGGCGCGCTCACGCCGTACGCGGACCACATCGTCGTGCACTTTGCCGTAGTTGTCGGCGAGACGTTGATGCGCATGCACGGCGCCAGCGAGCAACACTTGGCCGAGTTGCGCGAGGTGAGCACCGAGCAGGTTCGCGTCGATATCGAGCGCGTGGCCGCCGAGCTGACGCCCGCTGCGTCGCGGGTGGTGATCGCGTCCGGGCGTCCGCAGACGCGTTTGCCAGAGCTGAGCCGCCACCACGCCGCCGATCTGGTCGCCGTCGGTACCGGCGCCCGCTCGTCGCTGGGCTACACCCTGCTCGGCAGCGTTGCCCAGCACGTGTTGCGGGACGCGTCATCGGATGTGCTCGTCGTGCCGGCCAGGAAGGACTGAACTGGAGCTGCACGTGTTCCCGCTATGTTGCGATCATCCTGGCCATCGCCGCCTGTGTGGGCGTTGCCTGATCACCGCTCATTCTCCGCGGGCCCAGGTAGTGACGAGTTTGGAGGCGTCGGGTTGGCGGGGGATCGCGACGATGACGAGGTCGCCGTCTCGAAGCCGGGTGCGTGGGGTGGGGATCAGTGTTCGTTTGCCGCGCATGATGGCGGTGATGAGTCCGTGGGGTGGGGTGATGTCTTTGAGTTGTTTGCCGGCGATGTGTAGGTCGGGGGTGACGCGGACTTCGATGAGTTCGGTGTTGATGTCGCCGATGGGAACATCCTCGGCCACCGAGGTTGTTGTAGGGGACTCGCCGCGTAGTCCAAGCCAGCCCGCGACGGTGCTGATGCTGACGCCCTGTACGGCCGCGGAGACCAGGACCACGAAGAAGACCATGTTGAAGATGAACGGGCCATCGGGGTGGCCGGCGACGAAGGGGAACGTGGCGAGCACGATCGGCACCGCGCCGCGGAGTCCGACCCAACTGGTGAACAGCAGTTCCTGCCATCGGTACCGCAGCCAGCCCAGGGTCAGCAGGACCGCGATGGGGCGGGCCACGAACACGAGCACGAACACCACGGCCAGCCCGGGAACCACGACCGACGGCAGTTGTGAGGGGAAGACCAGCACGCCGAGCATGAGGAACAGCCCGACTTCGGCGGTGCTGGACAGTCCTTGGTGGAAGGTGCGGATCCCGCGGCGGTGCAGCGGGACCCGGGCGCCCACCACCAGCCCCGTGACGTAGACGGCGAGGAAGCCGGAGGCGCCCACCGCCGCGGCGGCACCGTAGGACAGTCCGGCGACGCCGAGCGCGAGGACCGGATAGGCGCCTTCGGGGCCGAGGTTGGGGCGCATGAGCATCCAAGTGCCGGCGAGGCCGGCCAGTGCGCCGACACCGAGGCCACCGCCCAGTTGCAGCAGCGCGAACGTGACCCAGTCGCCAATTCCGGGATCGGCACGCCAGGTCTCGATCAACCCGATCGTGAGCATGATCGCGATCGGGTCGTTCGCACCGGATTCGACCTCCAGTAGCGAGGCCAGTTTCCGCGGCAGCGGGGCCCGGCGCAACATGGCGAAGACCGCAGCGGCGTCGGTCGAGGCCACCACAGCGCCGATCAGGAACGCGGTCAACAGCTCCACATCGAGCAGGAGATACGCACCGCCACCCACCACGCCCGCGGTGATGAGCACGCCGACGGTGGCCAGCAGTGAGCCAGGCAGCGCTGCCTGCCGCAGATCACCGGGTTTGGTGGTCAGCCCACCCTCATACAGGATCAACAACAGCGCTATGGTCCCCCCGATCTGGGCGACACGCGGGTCGGACAGACTGACCAACGCGAGCCCGTCGTCACCGATGACCATGCCCAGCACGAGGAACAGCAACAGACCGGGCAACCGCAGCCGGTTGGCGAACCCGGCCGCGAGAACACCACCCACCAACAGCACCGCAACCAGCAGGATCCACCAGTCGGCAGGTAATTGAATGCTCATAGCTCCACGGTTTCCGGTGTCCATATACGATCACGACCCTACCCAACACATCAGGTCGAATCGGGCAAATGGTGCAGGTCGGAGGCTGTGATGGCGGACGATAAGCATGTCGTCTCCCGTGTGCTGGTGCCATTGGACGGCACCGACGAGGCGCAGCGGGCACTCCTGCCCGCACTGCGGGTTGCCCAGACGCTGGATTGCCCTATCGAGCTGGTCACCGTCTACGACCCGGTCAACGGACGCTGGGCCCGTGACCTCGACGACATCGCCGAGCTGTTGCCCTACGACCAGGTCGAGGTCGCTGTCGTCGGCGCCGGATGGCCGGGCGAGGTGATCGCCGACATGGCCGGCGAGAACCCCGGAACCCTGATCTGCATGTCGGCGCAACACCGCGACGAGGTTGATCGTCTCGTCCTCGGCAGCGTCTCCGCGCATCTGCTGCGCACCAGCCGTGCGCCGACCCTGGTGGTCGGTCCCGGCTACGAGCTTTCGCGACTGCCCCGCCGCTATGAACGTCTCGTGGTCTGTCTCGATGGCTCCGACCGTGCCGAAACAGCCCTCGCCGTCGCCACCACGTGGGCCCGCCTCTTCGCTACCGAGGTCGAGCTCGTGCACGTCGCGTTTCCGAGAGAAACCCCGGGAAACCTGGAAGCTCTCGGAGCGGGCCTGTCCCGAGCTGCCGACGCACTGGCCGATGACGGTGTTCAGGCCAGTGCCACCCTGCTCACCGGCGACAATCCCGCCGCCAGTATCGCCGAGCTGCTCCAGTCCCGCCCGGCCACACTCGCGATCACCGCCACACACGGGAGTACCGGGCTCACCCGACTCCTGCTGGGCAGCGTCACCACTGAACTGCTCACGCGCAGTCCCACCCCCGTCCTGGTCGCTCCCGTCACCTGAACGCATCTCCCCAGGGCAGCGGTGATCAACATGTCCGATGCCCGTGTCAGTCGTACCCTGAAAGGTGGCTTCAACCGGCGATCGGGACCGGAGGAGGTCGCCCGGCATGCCCGATACCTCCATGTACCTGTTGCGGCTCGCCCGGCGTCTCCGCCCGGGGCGAAGCCCTGTGGCGCGAGGCTCCGACCGAATCGAGGCCGCTGCTCTCGTGATCGTTGTGCTGCTGTCGCTGCTGACCATCCCCGTTGTCGTTACTCACGGGCAGCGCAGCTACGCACACAACCGCCAGATCGCCGAGGAAGCGATGGCCAGCCGGTACGAAACCACGGCCACCCTGCTCGCCGACGCCCCATCGAGACCCCGAGCTGGGCGCGGGCCAGTCAGTGAGAACGGCACGCGCGCGCAGGCCCGGTGGACCACATCCGAGGGCATCGAGCTCACGGGGGCTGTCCCGGCCAGTTCCGGGATGTCCGCGGGCAGCGAGGTACCGATCTGGATTGACACTGCTGGCGAGGTGACGTCGTCACCCGCCACGCCGCAGGACGCCGCCGGTCATGCCGCAGCCACCGCCATCGCTACCTGGCTGATTGTGGTCGGCGCGTTGTCGGCCGCCTTCTGGCTCCTGCGGGCAGGACTTGACCAGCATCGCTACGCCCACTGGGCACACGAGTGGGCACGCCTGAACACCGGCCACGGCCCGCCCTGAACGCCCCAACCGCGACGACGGCGCGCGGGCCGCGTCTAACCCCAGGACAAGGTCGTGTACCAGAACGTCAGCACCGCACCCGGCCCGAGCAACACACAGAGACCAATACCGCCGTAAAACGGCTTGTCCTTCACGAGCATCGCCACCATCAGCACGGCCGCGGCCACGAGCGAAATGATCAACAGTGCCAGCACGACAACAGACATGTTTCGGTCCTCCAGGAACCAGGGGTAGAGCCGGATAACGCCGCCATCCGCCCAGCACATGGCGGGCTGAACGCACCCAGGACAGTGGTTAAGAGAATTACGGGATCACCGGCCCGCTCTCGATGGGGCCAGGCAGCACAGTCACGTCGCAGAATGCGCGCAGCAGCGACGTGAACAGCGTCAGGCTTGGATCGTTCCGTTCACGCGGACCGGGGGCGCCCGACACGATTGCCGTGTCGACGCCGCAGCCGCTATCCCTCCAGCGCCGACCTTGCCGGCCGAGCATCGCTGCAGGGAGCATCCACGGTTCGTGCCCGGGCCCACAGCCCAGCAGGTCTCCGGTAGCGCCGTGGCCAGCACATGTCGCGCCGCCTCCGACAGGTGCGGCCGGTCATGAAGACCTTTGTCCGGCGACGGCACAGGCGACGCGGATTCGCCAATCACCGACACCGGGTGCTGCCCGGCAAACCCGCCGTCGGTGCTGTGCGCTGGAGCCGCACTCATCCCGAGCAGCATCACCAGCAGAGCAAGCACGAGCCCGAATCGGCCCATCCTCGCCCGTGCCTGCACCCGACCGGCTCCTCAACAACGAAACATCCTTGGCCGACACACCCTACGGGCAACGTCAGAAAAGTCGAGGCGCACCCTCACAGGCTGGTCCAGAAACATCCGGCGGAGCCTCACAGCTCAGCCTAGCGCCGCGCCACAGACACAGACCGGCCCGCGGCCCAGCGTGCGTAGACCGACATCGTGACGGTCAGCGTCACCGCCGACAGCAACGGCACCAGAACCGGCGCCAGCGGCAGGACATCATAGAGCCCGACCACACCGCCTGAAACCACCGCCGCGGCGAGAATGGCGACAAGTGCCGCCGACCACCGGTACCGTGCGACCGCGAAGGCCACGACCCCCGCCATCGGGACAGTCAGAACAACAACCGCGGACAGCACCCACGACGCCCACACCACCCAGACCACAGTGAGCCCGCTGCTCACGAGGATCGCCACCGACACCAGAAGCAGGGCTGTGTGCGGCAGGACTGTATCGCGGGCACGTCGGAGCCGCGGCACCGTCACCAGCACAACAAGGTGCGCGACGACCCACCCCCCAATCGGCAGCAGCAACGCAACCGATGATGAAGGCCTGCAAGACCACAGGATCGACCCAGAGGTGTCGGTGCATTCAGCTGTCGCGGACGACAGAATGACCATCGTCGTCACCGCCACGGTCAGCGCCCCCATCACCGCGGCTCCGGCCACCACCGTCAGCCCACCGCGGCCATCTGGCAGCTGCGACGCGCCCTTCTCGCTCTGGCCGTCCTCCATGTCGTCATCGTCGCATCTCACCGTCATGCACGCCGCGGACAACCTCGGCACCGCCGCCACCGACAACCCGAGTTGGGCAGCGCCCGCGGCGACCAGCACGTACGGTGCGCCTCGTCGGGACTGTGTCGTGAGCGGTGTTTCCGGCCCGACACGCCGGGGGTGAAATCCGGCGGGATGGGTACGGACAGTGATGGCATCCGATGCTGTGAGCGCGGATCAGAGGAAGATGAGGAAGTCGGAGCGGGAGCGGTCGGCCGAGCAGGCTGCCGCGGCGGCGATGGTGGCGCAGGCGCGGGAACGTGGCCTGTCGCTCACTGGGCCGGACGGGCTGTTGAAGCTGTTCACTAAGAACGTTCTGGAAGCGGCGCTGAACGAGGAGATGACCGAGCATCTCGGGCACGCGAAGAATCGTGCCGATTCGAATCGTGATTCGGCGAATGTGCGGAATGGGGCCCGGGGGAAGACGGTGGTTTCGGACGCGGCTGGAGAGGTGAACATCGTGGTTCCCCGGGATCGGGAATCGACTTTCGAGCCGAAGATCGTGAAGAAACGTCAGCGTCGACTGACTGACGTGGATGAGATCGTGTTGTCGTTGTATGCGAAGGGGTTGACCACGGGCGAAATTTCGGCGCATTTCGCCGAGATTTACGGCGCGTCGGTGTCGAAGGAGACGGTGTCTCGGATTACCGACAAGGTGATCGAGGAGATGCAGGACTGGGCAAGCCGTCCACTGGAGCCGGTCTACGCCGCGGTGTTCGTGGACGCGATCGTGGTCAAGGTGCGGGACGGCCAGGTCGCCAACCGGCCGTTCTACGCCGCGATCGGCGTCACCACCGACGGCCGCAAGGACGTGCTCGGATTGTGGGCCGGTACCGGCGGCGAGGGCGCCAAGTTCTGGATGAGTGTGCTGGTGGATCTCAAGAACCGCGGCGTTAAGGACGTGTTCTTCCTGGTTTGTGACGGCCTCAAGGGGTTACCGGAGGTGGTGGAGCAGGTGTGGCCACAAACGATCGTCCAGACGTGCGTTCTGCATTTAATTCGTAATTCGTTTCGGCTGACTTCCCGGAAATACACGGACGCGTTGAAACGCGACCTGAAAGAAATCCACACGGCACCCAACGCCGACGCCGCCGCAACGGCACTGGACGAACTGGACGAGAAATGGTCGAAGAAATACCCAGCCATGGTTCGACTCTGGCGTAACGCCTGGACCGAATTCGTTCCTTTTCTGGACTACGATATCGAGATCAGGAGGATGATCTGCTCGACGAACGCGATCGAGTCGTTGAACGCACGCTACCGGCGCGCGATCCGGGCACGTGGGCACTTCACCACCGAGCAAGCGGCGATGAAGTGCTTGTATCTTGTGACCCGCAGCCTCGACCCCACAGGGACCGGGGCGGCACGATGGATGATGCGTTGGAAGCCAGTGATCAACGCGTTCTCCATCACCTTCGGTGACCGCTGGCCGGTGACCGAGACCTACTAATCGACACCGCCGGAAACACCGTTCGCGTTACGGACCC
>NZ_QEQT01000080.1:0-47143 GCF_003311655.1 Prauserella sp. PE36
TGTCAAGGGCCAGTTCGTTCTCCCCGCTGGCGGCCAGGAGTTCTCCCCACTGGTGGCCAGATAGATCTCCCCGACGGCGGCCAGATAAGTCCCCGCCCTCGGTCGTGCGTGCTCAGTTCAAGGCGGTGACTCCCTTGCCGGAGGTGGCCTGCGCGAGCCGGTAGCTGTCACCGTCGGTGACGACGATGTGGGCGTGGTGCAGGAGCCGGTCGACCGTTGCGGTGGCCAGGGTCTTGGGCATGATCTCGTCGAACCCGGACGGGTGGAGGTTGCTCGACACCGCGAGCGAGCGACGTTCGTAGGCGGCGTCGACCAGCCGATAGAACCCCTCCGCGGCGTCCGGGGAGACCGGCAGCAGCCCGATGTCGTCGACGATGATCAGGTCGGTGCGGATCAACCGGGCCAGTGCCCGGGTGATCGAGTCGTCGGCGCGGTGGCGGCGGACCAGGGCGCCGAGGTCTTCGATGGTGAACCAGGCCACCGTCATCCCGGCCTCGACCGCGGCCTGGCCGAGCGCTTCGCAGAAGTGGGATTTCCCGGTCCCGGACGGCCCGCAGATGCACACGTTCTCCCGCCGACCCACCCATTCCAGGGTGGTCAGGGCGTCCTGGGTGGGCCGAGGGATGCAGGACGCGCCCGCGTCCCAGTCGCCCAGGGTCTTCCCGGCGGGGAACCCGGCCCGTTGGCGCCGGGTGCGCAGGTTCGTGGCGTCGCGGCCGGCGGCTTCCTCGGCGAGCAGGACCCGGACGAGCTCGGCGTGGTCCCAGCGCTGCGCCCGCGCGGTCGGCACGAGCTCGACGAGGTGGCGGCGGATGTGGGGCAGCTTGAGCCGCCGGGTCAGCGCGACGGCCTCCGCGAGCGGATCCCCGGCCGAAGCCGGCACCGATCCGGTGACCGCGCTCATGACGGCTCTCCTGCCGGGTCGAGCTCTGCCGGGTCGGGATGGGGGTCGGGATCAGGTGGCGCGGCGATGCCGAAGCCGGACCAGGCCGAGGTGCCGGGTTGCAGGCTGTGCGTCTCACTCGCGCGGACCGTGGGCTTGTTGATGTCGCGCCCGGCCTGGTGGGCGAGGATGCGCAGTACGTCGTTCTCGGCGAACCGTCCTGCGACCGCGGCCGTGCCGAGGGCGCGGTCGACCTCGCCGGGCGGGTGCAGCTTGGCCAGCGCGACGGCCTCGGCCATCTTGCGTCGGACCCCTCGCGCGCCAGACCCGGCGGCCTCGACCAGCCAGGACGTCGCGCCCGGGCCGAGGGCGAGGAACTCGGTCTCCGCGGCGCTGCCCGCCCGCGGCACCCGTTCCCCGGCGGCGTTCGCCGCCGCGGTGGGCGGCGGGTAGTGCTCGGGCTGGATCGATGGCGTCCCGGGTGTCGAGCGGGCGTGGCGGGCAACCTCGCCCGGGCCGTGCTCGCCGACGGCGGTGATGACCAGGTCGTCGCCGTGGAACCGGACCCAGACCCGGGTGTCGACCAGCTGGTGGGGCACCGAGTAGCGCACCCCTTCGACCGAGACGGTGGCGTCCCAGTTCACCCGCCGCGTCGTCCCGAACGCAACCGTGAACGCGACTGTCGGCAGCGGATGCAGCCTCGTGCGTTCCTCGGCCAGGGCATCAACCGGCGGCCGGCGGGTCTCCCGGTGCGCCCGGGCGTTGACCTGCTCGCAGAACTCCCGACACGCGCTCTCCAGCTGGGAGAACGTGCGGTACTCCTCCAGCAGGTTCGCCGAGGTCGGGACGATGTCGGCCTTCGCGATCCGCACCGTGGCCTCCGAGCCGCCCTTGGACTGCGGGTCCGCTGGCACGCAGGTGCGGATCGTCATCCCGTAATGCCGTCCGACCGCGACGATCTCCGGGTGCCGCACCGCGATCCCGGCGACATGGTCGACCGAGACGGTGCGCTCGTTGTCGGTCAGCGCGTAGGTCGGGACCCCGCCCATGCGGCGCAGGGTGGTGTCCATGCAGGCCACGATCGTCGGCAGGGTCCGGTCCCAGACCGCGAGCACGATCCGGAACCGTGACCACGCCAGCCACGCGCACCACAACGACGTGCGGCGCCCGTTCACCCGAGGGCCCTCGGCCCAGTCCCACTGCAGCCACAGCCCGGGCTCGACTACCCACGGCCGGAACACCCGGCGCTGCCCGGCCCGCAATCGGGCCTTGACCTCCGCGACCGTGCGCCGGGTGGTGCGCTCCCCGCCGGTGAAGCCCATCGCGACCAGCCGCTCGTGGACCACGTCGGCGCGGACCCGGCCGTCCGAGCGCACCACCAGCTCCTCGATCTTGTCCTGGTACTCGTCGATCGGCCGCACCC
This sequence comes from Prauserella sp. PE36, assembly GCF_003311655.1. Classification (NCBI taxonomy): domain Bacteria; kingdom Bacillati; phylum Actinomycetota; class Actinomycetes; order Pseudonocardiales; family Pseudonocardiaceae; genus Prauserella; species Prauserella sp. PE36. Next base: position 2,307 of record NZ_QEQT01000080.1, read on the forward strand.
GGTGCTCCCGGGCGACCGGCGGCTGACCCGCCTCGCGCAGCGCCACATAGCGGGCGACGGTGTGGTGATCACAGCCCGCCAACTCGCCGGCGGCGCGGTAACTCCCCGTGAGGTCGAACGCCTCCAGGATCTCCATGATCTCCTCGTCTCGCTTCACCGGCAGACCCTCGCCGCCGGCATCGGATGCTTGATCACCGGGGAGATATCTGGCCGCCAGCGGGGAGAACGCTGGCCGTCACCGGGGCGGTAAATGGCCGCCTACGGGGAGTTTGGACTGGCCGCTGTCACCGCACAAGCGGCTCAGGCATTTCTGGAACAGGCGCAGGCGTGGACTGCCTGGGGTGCTCTGGCATTGCATCGCTACCTTGATCAGCATCCCGAGGCGCTGCGCGTGCCGCCGCCGGATTGTCCGTTGGTGCTGGCGCGACTCCTGTACCTGCTGGCCGCCGCAGGCCACCCGGTTACCGCACCCGCGTGCTCGATCTGCGGCCGTTCCGATCGCCTGCTGGAGTGCCGCACCCCGGACGGCCGGTGCTGCAACTGGTGCAAGCACAAGACAACAGTGCGGCCCTGCGCTCGGTGCGGGCAGGAAGCGGTCGTCGTCACCCGCCGACCGGAAGGACCGATCTGCCGGCGGTGCTATGCGGCCGACGAGGACCTGTTCGAGGAATGTGTCGAATGCGGGCGTCGTCGCCGGCCGACCAAACGACGAGCCGACGGTGCCGCCTGGTGCGAGTCCTGCGCTCCCAAACCTACTCACCAATGCATTCGGTGCCGTGATCACCGCCCGGCGGCGGCGATCACGGAGGACGGTCCGGTTTGCTACAACTGCTACCAGCGTCCGCCGCGGCGTTGCGGGGTCTGCGGCCACATCCGCCCGATCCGCATCCGCGCGGTCGGCGACCAGCCGGACCGGTGTGCCCAGTGCTACCGGCAGACCGGTCAGTGCGTGGTCTGCGGACGGGTCCGGCCGGGCAGCGGGCTCGGCGGCCGCGGCGGCGCATTTCACTGCTCCGCTTGCCGGCCCCGTCGATCCGGGCACTGTGACGACTGCGGCCAGACCGCCCAGTTGTATGGAGACTGGCCCCGTGGCTCGGTCTGCTTCCGCTGCTACTTCCACCACCTGCGCAACCCAGCCCAGTGCCCGCAATGCGCGATCGTGCGAGTCCTGGTCGGCCGCGCCGAAACCGGCGAGGACATCTGCGGACCGTGCTCGGGATCCACAGTGGACTTCACCTGCCGCACCTGCGGCCGTCCGGGGCGGCTGCACGCCGACGGCTGCTGCGCCCGCTGCGTGGTAACTCACCGCGTGCACGACCTGCTCAGCGACCACTCCAGCGTTGTGGCACACCAACTTCAGCCGCTGGCGCACGCACTGACCGCCGCACCGAACGAATACTCGGTACTGAACTGGCTCTATTACCACCCTGCCACCACGTTGCTGGCCGACCTTGCCGCCCAGCCCGCCCAGATCACCCACGCCCTGCTGGACGGCCTGGCACCCACTCGCAGCACCCGCTACGTCCGCGACGCACTCATCGCCACCGGCGCTCTGCCGCCACGGGCTGAACACCTCAACCGGCTGGAAGCCTGGGCAGACCGCACGATCGACCGCCTGCCCAAACGCCAGCAGCGAATCATCCGCCCATTCGCGGAGTGGCAGGTGATCCGCGATGCCCGCCGGCGCGCCGCCCGCAACCGATACACCGAGGGAGCCGCAGCCACCGACCGCACCGACATCCGCACCGCCATCGGGTTTCTGGACTGGCTCGACGCCAGCGCAACCACCCTCGACGCACTCACCCAAGATCAGCTCGACCACTGGCTGGACACCAACCCGACCCGACGCAGGGGTCTTGCCTCGTTCCTGCGCTGGGCGCGCCAGCGCAGACTCACGACCACGCTGGAGTTCTTGTCTAGCAAGAAGAGCATGCCGGTCCTCTTTCAAACTGAGGACCAGTACCGACGACAGCTGCGCCGCTGCCTCAACGACGGCACCCTCCCGCGCGAGGTGCGGATCATCGGCAGCCTGGTCAGGCTCTTCGGCTTGCCCATCAGCCGCATCGTCGAACTGACCGCCGATCGGTTCCACCGCGCCGACGGCGACGCGTTCCTCACCATCGGCAAACATCCGGTGCTGCTGCCACCCAAACTGGCAGCACTGATCGAGGAACACCTCGCCCACCCGCGCTACCGGTCGATGGTGCGCCCGCCGGCCGGTGACCCACCCCGATACCTGCTGCCCGCGAGTCGGCCAGGCAAGGCGCGAGGCGCCCGAGCAACGCAGAAACTCTTGCGGCAGCATGGATTGCCTACGCTTGCCGCCCGCAACACGGCGATGATTGAGGCTGTCGGCGAGCTGCCGCCGATCGTAATAGCCGACCTGTTCGGCATCCATCCCGGAACGGCACACTCCTGGGCCAAGTTCGCCCAAGCCAGCTGGACCGACTACCTCGCCGCCGACGCGGCTACCGAGCCGAACACCACCAGCAAGAGATGAACACCAGCTCGACGATCTTGGGAGTGCCCGAATAGCGCACACCTTCAATACCTACCTCTCACCAGTTTGTTGAGTGGAAAGGACTTCCACCTGTCTTTGCGGGTGCGGCCGAGTCGGGTCAGGACTGCTGGCGGCGTGGGTCGGCGCTCCGCTCCCGGACGCCGGACTGGCCTCGGCGATCGCCGTTGGTCGGCCGCGCCTGCCGCGAGGTCCCGGCGGGCCGCTGCGGAGGCCGGGTTGGTGCCTGCGAACCGGACGCGGAGGCGGTGGCACCTGGAACTCGGCTGCGCAAGGCACGGCGGGCGATGCCGCGGATTTCCCGTGCGCGGCCGGGAATCGCGCGAGGAAGCGGCTGGGTGCGCATGGTGAACGGCTGTGCCTCTTCCCCGTTGAGCACGAGCCGTGCGGCGGCGTGGTAGACGCCCAGGTGCGCCAGGTCGTGATCGGACAGTCGGGGCGCGGTGTGGCGGGACAGCTCGCGAGAGTCCTCCGGGGAGGCGTTGAAGAAGATTTTGCTGCGAGCGTTGGTGGACATGCCTTCCCGCAACTCACGGGGAAGCTGGCCAAGATGCTGATGCGCCAACGTCATCGCGACACGGAAGCCCCGTGCCTCGGCCAGCATGTCCTCGATCGGGTAGGGCAAGTTCAAGAAGTTGTGGCACTCGTCGATCACCATCGACGCGTCTCGTCGCTGGCGTTGCGGCGTGCGGGCGCGGGCGGTGGTTGCCTGCCAGGTACGTGCGACCACCAGCGACCCGACCAGCCGGGTGGTTTCCTCGCCGAGCGAGCCTTTGGGGATGCGCACTAGGCAGATGCCGCCGTCGAGCACCTCTGCCATGTCCACTGTGGAATGTCCGCCTGCTATGGCGTCGCGTACGAACGGCCGCAGCAGGAAGGCGCGCAGCTTGTTCATCAGCGGGCTGATCACCTGGCTGCGGCTGGAGTCGGTGAGTTCCTCGTACCAGGACCAGAACCCGCGCAGCACGGGGTCGGTGATCCCGGCGGTGACCCGTGATCGGAAGGCGGGATCGGCCAGCAGCTTGGGCAGATCGGCGAGGGTGGCGACGCCTTCCTGGGTGCGCAGGGTCAGACAGGCAGCGCGCATCACGTCGTCGGTACGCGGACCCCAGAACGCGGAGTAAACCCGCCGGAACACCGAGACAAGGTTGTCGACGGTCAGATCGGTTTCCCCACCGTCCAACGGGTTCAGGCACGGTGGCCGGGACTTCGAGTCGGCGTCGAAGATCACGACACGATCCGCCACCGAGCGAGGCAGACGGGAGAGCATGTCGGTGACGAGGTCGCCCTTGGGGTCGATCAACACGATCCCGCGTCCGGCCTCGGCGTCAGCCAGGATCATGTTGCCCAGCAAGGTGGATTTGCCGGAGCCGGTCGCGCCGATGACGTGCAGGTGGTGCCGCGCGTCCGGGACACGCAGCGCCACGGGTCGTTCGTGTCCGGTGTCGGTGACGCCGATCGGCTTGGCCTCCGGGCCGGGCGTGGCGATGCCCGGTGGCGGGGAGATCGCGCGGGCGCCGGCACGCTGCACGCCGGGGATCGCCTCGTCGGTCGGCAAGTGCGCCAGCGCCGCCAGTTCGGCCACGGACAACAGGTCGCCCTTGCCGAGGCGCCGGTCGGCCAGGACAGGGCCGGGGTGGCGGACGCGGTGGCGGGTGTAGTGGTTGTGCTCGGTGTAGGAGGCGAAGCTCGCGGCCAGCGCGTGTGCCCGGCCGCGGGCGACGTCCCGCGCCTGGCGGACCTCGGTCTCGGCGGCGTCGGCGGGCAGGAGGGTGGCGACGGCGTAGCGGATGACCGTCTCGTATTGCGAGCCGCGCTGTTTGGCGACGATGGCGCGGTTCTGTGCCGCGTACTCGAGCGAGGTCTGCGGATCGCTGGCCAGTGCCCCGGACTTCGCCGTGCGCCGGGCGGCTCCAGACTTGACGCCGGGCGTGACCAGGTCGAGCAGGCGACCGACTACTCGGGTGGAACCGCCGGTGTGCACCCGCCGCGCGGAGCGCCGGGCTTTGCCGACGCGGCGGCCGGTGACCGGGCGGGCGAGGATCTGGACGCAGGCGTACTCGTCGCGGCCGAGGCCGACCGGGGCGCCGATCAGGGCGCGCAGGGGATCGGCGTCGAAGTCGGTGCGGATCGGTAGCGCCTCGGAGCGGGCGAGGCGGAGTTCGCCGCCGACGACCAGCCGCCGCTGTGCCTCACCTGGAGGTGGCAGGGGTGGGTCGGCGGTGCCGACGCGGGTGTGTGAGCCGGGCCAGGCGGCCTCGATGGCGCGTTCGACGAGGCCGGGGGGGGATCACGCCGGGCACCCACAGTCGGATGCCGACCCCTGCCTCGGAGAACGTGTACTCGCAGGCCACATGGGGCTGCCCGGTGAACCACCGGCGCCAGGCCGGGCGCAGCAGCCCGACGAGGTTGGACCACAAGGCCGCGCCGCCCGCGGGATCCACGGTGGGCGGGGCGAGCACGGTGACCTGGCGTGCGTCGGCGACCAGCCTCGCGTGACAGCGCCGCGTCCACCGCCGCCGGCCGATCACGAAGCCCGCGATGCCGACTGCCAGCACGGGGGCGACGATCGGCCCCCAGGTGATCGCCCAGTCCCGCAGGTGACCCAGCAGCGTGAGCAGCGCACCGCCGGGGTCGCGCAGGTAGTCCCCGAGCCACCCGTTCGTCAGGCCCGCCCGCACTATTCCGTGAGCAGCCAGCGCATTGGACGGCTCGGGGTGGCTGAGGACAGCCGGTATCCAGGAAAGCATTACGGGTCCTTCCAAGAAGGTAAGAAGTGCTCAAGCGGAAAAGAGACGGCCGGTGTCAGGCGGCGTCGAGTTCGATGTCGTCATCAGCACCGAACGAACCGAACTCATCGCCCTCAGCCGCATACGCCTGCTCGGTGGCGAAGCCCAGGTCCACGAAGGACTGCTCCTCGGCGTCGGTCTCGCCGGGGTCGACGTCCGCGGCGTATCCGGCGAGTTCGGCCGGGTTACTCGTGACCAGGTAGTGCTCTGTGGGCGAGGCAATACTTTGGAACGCGACGCGCTGGGTGCCCGCCGACAGCAATCCCTGACCTCGGTCCGCCGACAGCAGGAATTGCCGTTCCCCGGCCGACAAATCGAAGGTCTGGGTGATCTCGTCGATGGCCTGCGACGCCTGCCGCAGCAGCACTTGGGTCGCCGCGTTGGCTACCACGGCTTTGCCGAGATCGTTACCGAGAACATCGGCGGTGTCTTGGGTCGCAACCGTCAAACCTGCCCAGTGTTTCCGGGAGGCTTTGGCCATGCGGAACAGGAACTCCGCGCCCGACTTCTCTTTCATCAGCAGCCACGCCTCGTCCACGACCACCAGGCGCGGGCGGCGAATCGCGGGATTGGACACCCGCCGCCACACCGCGTCCAGGGTGAGCAGCGTGCCGATGGCTTTCAGCTCGTCGGGCAGATCCCGCAGACTGAACACCACCAAATGGCCTTCCGGATTGGTGGTGGTCGGGCCGTCGAACAGCTGCTTGAACGCGCCCTCGACGAACGGGTGCAACCTCGCCGCGAGCTCGGCGGCAGCCCCGTCGCCGGCCTGGCCCGCGGTGGCCAGCTGGTCGCGCAAGGACCTGAGGGTCGGTGAGGGGCGAGTCCACGTGCGGGCGTCGGCGGTGATCCCCACCGACTGGTACGTCGCGGCGATGCCCCGGTCCAGCGCGGCCCGCTCGGCGGCTTCCAACTCGGTGCCTGTGCCGTCGGCGGTGAGCACCGAGATGACGGTGTGCAGGAACAGCGACCGCCGCACGAGGGCGTCTTTCGGTGCGGTCCGGCGGCCGTCGGCGCGGGTGTGGATGGGCAGGTCGAACGGGTTGAGCCGGACGTCGCGGGCACCGAGATGGACGTAGGTGCCGCCCACGGCGGCGGCCAGGCGGGCGTACTCGTCCTCGGGGTCGACGACCGCGATCTCGATGCCCCGGTACAGGCTGCGCAGGAGTTCGAGCTTGACCAGGTAGGACTTGCCCGCGCCGCTGCGCCCGAGGATGACCGAGTTGTGGTTGTGCATCCCGTCGCCGAAACGATCCCAGTGCACCAGCCCCTGCGATCCGACGTTGTAGCCGTAGAGCACGCCGGACGGCGCCGCCACGCTGGTGGGGTCGGCTGCGGGCAGGTCGGGCGAGGTGAACGGGAACGCGGCCGAGAGCGCACTCGTGTCGAAGGTGCGCCTCATTCCGATCAGATCGAGGCCCATCGGCAGGGTCGACACCCAGCCCTGCAGTGACCGGTAGGTGGTGTGCTTGGCATCCAGCAACAGGCTCGCGGATATGGAGCGCAGCGCCGCTACCTCGTCGGCCAGCGCTCGCTCGGACGGGGCGTGGATCGTGAGGTACAGCCCGACGCGGAACAGCTTGCCTTCGCCGCGCGCGACACGGGAGGACAGGTCGTAGGCGTCTTCGGTGGCGGCTTCGACCTGCGGGTCGTAGAGGCGGCCGTGCTCGGCGGTGTGCCGCCGGCCGCTCTCGAGTTTGGCGAGCTGTTTCTTCAGCCGCGCGGCGGCGGTGGCCGGGTCGATCGGCTCGACATGCAGCGCGACGTCGAGGCGGCCGGGGTAGGTCAGCAAGGGCGCGAGCCAGCCGGGGTGTACCTCACGCGGGAACCCGGTCACGGCGAAGCTGGACACCCATTCGTTGCCGACCTCGAGATGCCGGGCGCCGACGGACAGGGCGTCCGGCGTGAACGCGGCTGCCCGGTGGTGCGCGGCGGCGGGCTGGGTGTTGGGACGGCGCTGGCCGCGCCGCGTTCGGGTGGTCATCACAACCGCCCCCTCTCCGGGTAGTCGTCGTCTTCGTCCTCGTAGTCCCAGTCGTCGACCTCGTCGTCGTCCGGGCCGTACTCGTCCTGGTCGACCGCGGCACGGTCGTCGCCTTGCCAGAACGTGCGGTCCTCGGCGAGGTCGCCGTCGTCCAGGTCGGTGCCGCCGGCGGTGGTGATGACCTCGTCGGCACCGGCCAGGGCCGCCGAGGGCGGCAGCAGGGTGTCGGGGTTGCACGCAGAGGCGAGCACGGCGGTGGCCTGCCCGGCGTCCAGCGGGGTGACCACGATCCCGGCGGGCGAGAGCAGTTCGATCGCCTCGCTGAGGCGGCGCACCAGCCGTGACTCCGCCGCCCGTCGCGCGCCAGCGCTCGCCTGTGTGGTCTCGGCATTCGCGCGGCGTTTACCGCGGGTCAGCGAGGACAGCACCGCCAGCGGGCCGGGTCCGCCGAGCCCGTCGGTCGGCCCGGCGGCGCCCATTGGCTCGCGCAGGATCAGCAACACCTGACGGCGCAGCAGGTCGGTCTGCTCGCCGAGCTGCACCAGGTAGTCGGCGTGCTCGATGGCGGCGGCCTCCAACGCCGGGTGTGGCAACCCGCCCGCACGCGCCCGCAGCTCGGCGATCTGGCCGGACAGGTCGAGCCGTTCGGTGCGTACCAGCACCTGCACGGGCGCGGTCAGGCTGTGCAGGTAGCGGCCGAAGCTGGCGACCAGGGACTCCTGCTCGGACGGTGTCCGCAGCGCGAAGTTCACCGTGGAAGCGACCGCGACGACGGCCAGGCCGTCGGTGCCCAGGTCGACCACGCCGGTGTCGGTGACCGCCTCGGCGGGCAGCCGCAACGCCGACGGCGAGATCTGCTCGGGCACCGCCGCCTTGCTCTTGGCCTTGGCCGACTTGCCCTTGCCGGCGCCCGCGGTCCGGCTCGCGCTCGTGGCGGCGGTCTGGCTGGTGAGCCATTCCGGCGCGGGGCGAACGCCTTCGGGTGCGGCGACGCGGTGGCGCGGTCCCATGCGTTGCCGGATCGCGGCGACCAGCAGTCGGTCCATCGAGATCCCGTCGCGCTGGCCGAGCGCGATGACGGCCGCGCTCACCCCGATCGGGATGGCCAGCGCGAGGAACACCGGGAGCGGCACGACCGCGCGAGTGGTGGTCCAACCGGCGTAGAGCACCAGGCCGGTCACCGCGAGGATCGCCAGTTGGCGGGCGGTCAACGGGCCGATCACTTTGTCGGCCATGTCGACGTCGGCGGGTATGCGAACAGGCGAAGTCACGACTTACCTCCGGGCTTGGGTGGTGGCGGCGAGGGGCGCCGCGGTGGTTTAGGCAGGTCCAGCGGGAGCCGGAGCTGCTGCCCGGCGGGCGAGGCCGGTCGTGCGGGTGGCGTTGCCGGTGGCGGGGTCGGCGGGCGCGGTGTGCGGCGCACGCCGTCCAGCGGGAGCGGGTACTGCCCGGAGCGGGTTGCCCGGTTGCCCTTGTACGGGTCGAAGGGCAGCTCCATCTGAGTGCCGCGCGATCGAGCCGGGGGTGCGGCCGGGGGCGGCGGGCTCGGCGGGCGCGGTGTGCGGCGCACGCCGTCCAGTGGCAGCGGGTACTGCCCGGAGCGCGTCGGCCGGTTGCCCTTGTACGGGTCGAACGGCAGCTCCATCTGCTGCCCGCCCCGACGCCGACCGCCCGGCTGGTTGGGTGGTGCCGGAGGCGGCGTCGGCTTGACGCGCTCGGCGTCCAGCGGCAACCGGTACTGGCCGTCGCGCCCGAGGACTGGCTTGTTCTCCGGCCAGTCGTCCCCGAGTGGCAGAGCCAGCTGGCGGCCCTGCCCGGCTTTCGGTTTCGGCGCGGGAGCGGGCTTGGGTTTGGCGGCCGGTCGGCTGCGGCGAACACCGGCCAGCGGCAGCACGTACTGGCCGTCAGCGGTGGTGCGGGCGTGGGCGTAGGGGTCCGTCGGTGCGCGACCGCCGCCGCCCCCGTTGCCTCCGCGACCACCACCACCGCCGCCGGACGGGCGAGGCTTGCGGCCACCGCCGCCTCGGCCACCGAGCAGGCCGAAGGTCTTGTAGGCGATGAAGCCGCGCACGATCGAGCCGAGGATCGAACGACCGCCGCTGCCTTTGACCGAGGACAGCACCCAGAACGGGATCTTGAACAGGATGTACATCAACGCGAGCGCGACGAGCAGGTTGACCAACCCGCTGACGGTCGGGCCAAACAGGGTGAATCCGCCGGGCGCGAGGAACACCTTCATGGCGGTGATCAACGTCAGTGACTGCACGACCTGGATGGCCAGGCAGCCACCGAACGCCTTCCACCACCAGCGCGCGATGCCCTCGGTCTGCGGGAGCGCGTGGAACATCAGCGCGATCGGCGCCCCGGCGATCAGGATCACCGTCAACGCGACCCGGACGACGTAGGTGACCAGCAGGACGATCAGCATCCCGGCGAGGAAGATGCCGATGAAGATGATGAAGATCCCGCCGTTGAGCGACCCGAGGACGAGGTTCTTCAACGTCTCGCCGGCCGAGCTGGCGTCCAGGCCGCCACCCATGACCGCTTGGGCCAGTCCGTTGGCAATCTGGATGCCCTTGGTCGCCACCCACAGCGACAGGGCTCCGGCGAGGAACCCGACCACGATCCGGGGCGCGATCTCCTTGATGGAGTGCCGGGTCTGCAGTGTCTGGTAGCTCATTGCCAGGATCCCGGCGATGAGGATCAACATCCCGTAGCAGGCGAGCAGGATCTGCCAGGAGTTGGTCCACAGCTCTCCGATCCGCGGCAGCGAGTCGGGCGTCGGAGTGGTCAGCAGTGTCTTGGACAACAAGTCCAAGAGCGGGTTGAGCGCGGCGGTGACGATGCCCCGGAAGAACGCGTTGATCGCGTTGGTGATGCAGCCGCCGATGTCGGTGATCCCGCAGTCGGCCTCGCCGTCATCGCCGTTGCCGGGCTGGCCGGTGCCGGGGTTGGTGGGTGGCGCCGAGGTCGGCGGTTGCGGGATGCAGCCCTCCCCCGTGCAGGGTGGAGGAGCCGGAGTGGTGGACGGGTGCGTGCACTCGTACTGCAGCGAACCGGGGAAGCACGTCACCGAGGTGGGCGGTCCGGTCGGGATCGGCAGCGGAATGCCCGTCGGCGGTGGCGTGGTCGTGGGCGCGGGTAGGTGGCAGACCGGCAACGGCGAGTCCGGTGTGCACGGATCAACGGTCGGCAACGGCAGTGGTGGAGGCGGCGCGGGCTGTGCCGCGGCCGGACCGCCGGGCGTTGCGGCGGCGCTGACGGCGAGTGTGCCGCCGAGCAGAACGACCAGGCTCAGCGCCAGCATTACGAGCGCTCGGCTTCGCGTCATGCGCAGCCGCCGCACCCATCGACCAGTGCGCCGGCCACTGGTGCGCCAGGTGGTGCTCGCGGGCGGGGGCGCGAGCAGTTCCCGGCTGGCGCCGGTGGCCTCCGCGCGAGCCGGTGCGGGCTCGTCGGAGCGCAGGCTGTGGACGGTCGGAGCGGCCGATGTCCGACGACGGGCGGGCCTGGTCGTGGACATGGCTCAGGCCCCCACGATGCCCTGGAGCACGGTGACGACCAGGGGTGCGAGCGCGGCCAGGCCGTAGCCGATCGCGGCGGCTTTGAAGCACTCCTTGGCCTTCTCCTGCTCGCCGGGATCGCCGCCGCCCATCACACGGCGGACCCCGCCGATGGACAAAAAGACGGTCGCGAGCCCCGCCAAAATGCCCATCACCCAGTTGCGGATGTTGGTCAGAACCTGATCAACAGATCCGGCCAGGGCGACCACCACGGTGTCCGCGTGCGCGGTCGAGACAGGCACGAACAGCGCGACGACGGCCACGCCGGTGAGCAGCGCGAGGTTCCGCCGAAGCGTGGTCCGACGGCAGCCGGCCGACAGGGAAGACATCCGAGGTGTGGTGGACGTGGGAGTGGTCGGCCGTGAGGTGCAGCAGGTAGCCCGGCGGGCTCGGCGAGCCGCTCCGAGCGAGAGAATGACGGGTCCACGGCGAGGCCGACGGTCGCTGCTACGACGGTCTGGCCGGCGGTGGACGGGCGAATGGGTCAGGCGCATCGCGGCACCTCCGGAGTCGTGCTCGACAGCTGCCGGGGCGTTCCGGTCGAGCGGTCGAGCGAGGTGGTGTGCGCGGGAGCGGCTGGGGTCCTCCCGCAGCCCTCGACTCCGGATTCGGGGGCCTTTTTCCAGGCGTGTGACCGAACCGTGACCAACGACTTTCCGCCGATCCTGGTCACCGTGCGTGACTTTCGGGTCGGTCGGCGCGAGGCACGGCTGGCGTCACTCGCGGCGGCGGTGATGGCCGTCGCGTTCACCGCGCGGATCTCCACGTCGCGCTCGCGGCGGTCGGCGGGGTCGTCGTGCGGGGCCTGGTCGGTGAGCCAGGCGAGCAGGCGTGCTTCGGCCTGGCTGCGGACCCAGTGCAGGGCGGTGACCTTGACGCCGCGGTCGGCCGCGGCGGCGGTGAGCGTGTAGTCCTCGAGGCGGGTGGAGCCGATCAGTTCGGCCTCGTCGCCGGTGATCGCCCCATCGGCGACGGCGCGAGCGAGGACGAAGTCCGGGTGCCCCCACGGCGGGGTCGGCTCGCTGGAGTGGAAGTCCTCATCGGTGGGCATCGGGCGGTCGAGCGCGTCGCGGATGAACAGGTGTCCCGCGCGCAATCCGGCGCAGCGCAGCCGCCACATGACCCACGGCTTGGCGAGATCGATGCTCGCCAGCTCGGACAGGAAGCCGGTCAGGATCGCGGCGTGGATGTCGCGGTGGTCGTCGGCGTACGGCGCGGACAACTCGGCGGCAATAGAGAACAGCGCGGGCAGCGCGACCCCGACGCACGCCACGGTCCAGGTGCCGCCCTCGTCGCGAGAACGGGTGACCAGGTGGACCCAGATCGGGTCCACGGTGGACATCGGAAGATTGGCGTCGAGCAGCAGGTCCCGCAGCTCGTCCAGGGGCACCCGCCGACGGGGCAGGCCGGGGAAAAGCCAGCCCTCGATCGAGACCGGGCTCGGCCCGGTGACCAACCACTCGAACGCCGTCCGCGCGGAATCCAGCGGAAGCGAGTCACGCTCAAAAGACGTACGGCGGAATATGCGATTCGGGGCCATGTCGGCTCCTTTGCGTGGTCCGAGAAACAGTGACCAGGCAAGGAAGCCAAATCAGGTCCACCAAAACGCCACGAAACCGCCACCAAATGGCCTCCAAAGCGCCACCGATGATCTTGACTGGCCACCTTCGGCCGCCACCAAGATCATCTAAGCCCTGGATACGCACTCGTCTCGAAGGTCGGACAAGATCATTTGATGATCGCCGGTAATAGACCCCGAACTGCGGTAACTCTGGTTTGGTGGCGTTTTGGTGGCGTTTTGGTAATAGCCCACGGGGTGAGGATCGGGCCGTGGTGCGGCCCGGACTGCTCTCGCGCCTTGAGATCGCCGGAAAATTGTGGTCCCGCTCGGCGGATAGCTCGACACAAGCCCTACGCGGGCACACGCGCGCGAGCCTCATGCACATTCTTTGACCCCGAATGGCAGCAAAACATTGCCGATAAAGATTCGGTAACAGCCCTGGAAAAGCGGGTCGTTTTTCGGAGTTGGGGGGGTGTCACAGGGCGCCACGTATCGCGGCGCGCAACCCCAAAGGTTCTGCGAGGATTCCATGACCCAGTCCGACCACTCCGCGAGCCGCGGACCGAAGCGGCGCGGTGACAGCGCCCGCCCGGCGAGCACCCGCTCCGATCCCCGCCGCGGCGGGGATCGCCGCCCCTATCCGACCGCGTCGACCACCACCAGGGTCAGTCCCGCCAAGCCCGGTTCCGCGAGCACCCGCTCCCGGTCGCGGGGGTCCACGGCGACGCCCACCCCGGCGACGGTCTGGACGGCTGGCCCGGCGCCGATCGACCTCGACACGGCCTGGCCGGAACCGATCGTCAGCAAGATCGTCAGCTCGTTCAGCGAGCCCGGCGGACGGGTCGCATTCCTGCCCTGGCCGACCTCCGACGGCCGTGCGCCGCTCGCACCGGTCGGCGCGGACGGGGTGATCGACCACGCCCCGGCAACCGAGCCCGACCACGCGCTGGCCGACGCGCTCGCCGCCGTCGAGGAGCTCAACCGGACCGGCCGCGTGGAGCGCGTCGCGGCGGACCCGACCGCCACCGGTCCGGGTGCGCGACCGTTTTGGGCCGACCTTGTCGGCGACTCCGATCGCTCGGCAGTGACGTTCTTCTCGCCGGCGCGGTCGGACCTCGGCGACGGGGTCTTCGACGGTGCCGAGGACGCGCCGGCCGACACCGACCTGATCATCACGAGCCTGCGCCCCGAGCACGGCGGCGACCAGTCCAGCGACCTCGTGGCGTTGGTCGCGGCCCGGCTGCTGCGGGTCGGCGGGATCCTCGTCGTGCTCACCCACTGTGACTGGCCCGCTGGTGAGCTGATCGACCCGACCGGCGCGGTCGTGGCCTCAGCGCAGAACGCCGACCTGCTCTACCTCCAGCACATCGTCGCCCTGCACGCCCCGGTGCGCCACGGCCGGTTCGCCGCCGAATCCCTCACCGAGCCCAGCGGCCCGGCGGCCGAGAACGAGGCGCGCGCTCGACACCGCGCGGCCGTGCGCGGGCTGCCCGCACCGCATCGGCGCATCCACTCCGACGTCCTCGTCTTCGCTCAGCCGCACGACTACGAGCCGCCTCGTCTGAGCCCGGCGGACGCGGCGCTCGAGAGCGGAGTCATCCGATGAACCACGGCCAGATGTCGAATCCTGCCCAGCCCGAAGACCACCGCCAGGAAGGCACGACCGTGGCCGACGACCGCTTCCCGCGCGCCCTGTCCGATACCGGCCCCAGCCCGGCCCCGGCCCGTGCGGAGAGCCCGGTGGACGGGCCGACTCAGCTCGTCCCGCGCGCGCTCATCGACGGCCTCGACGGCACCACAGGTACGCCGTCCGAGCGGGTCGCCGCCAACTCGGTGGGAGACGTTGCGGTGTCGGTGTGGACGACCGCGCAGACCTCACCGGCGGCCCAGCGCAAGGGCCGCTACACGCCCGAGTCGACCGCGCATCCGGCGAAGATGCTCCCGGCCGTGGCCGCGCACGCGATCGCCCACTACACCGAGCCGGGCGACCTGGTTCTCGACCCGATGTGCGGCATCGGCACCACCCTCGTCGAGGCACTGCACGCTGGGCGCCGCGCGGTCGGCATCGAGTACGAGCCGCACTGGGTCGATGTCGCCCGCGCCAACCTCGCGCTCGCCCACGACGCTGGGGTGCAGCACGAGGGCCGGGTGTTCCACGGTGACGCCCGCCAGATCGCGTCGCTGCTACCGCCGGAGTACGTCGGGCAGGCCGCGCTCGTGGTCACCTCGCCGCCGTACGGGCCGTCCACGCACGGGCAGGTGTCGGTCGCGCCGGGCGCGGGGGTGCAGAAGTACCACCACCTCTACGGCAACACCCTCGACCGCGGCAACCTCGCCAACATCGGGCACCACCGGTTGCTGGCCGGGTTCACCCGCATCCTCGCCGGACTCACCACCTATCTGCGGCCGGGCGGGCACATCGCCATCACCATCCGGCCCTGGCGCGAACACGCCGAGCTGATCGACCTGCCCTCGCAGATCCTGGCGTGCGGTCTGCACGCCGGTCTGATCCCGGTCGAGCGCTGCGTTGCGCTGCTGGCGCGGGCCGCCGAGCACGACCTCGTTGCGCGTGGCAGCTTCTTCCAGCGCGACTTCATCCGCAAACAGCGCGAAGCCGGGCTGCCGCTGCACCTCATCAGCCACGAGGATGTGCTGATTTTCCGCACGGCCCTGCGCCGCTCGGCGGGTTCAGGAATCTCGACGGACCGTCAGGATTCGCGACAGTTCCTCACCAGCCGAGCACGACACACCGAGAACCTGAGGGGCGAGTCGGGTGTGTCAGAGAGCTGGGCGGCATGACCACCCGGCCACACCGCACCCGAGCTCGGTCGGGGCGCGACTCCGCCCCCGCCCCCGCCCCCGTCGCCGTCACCACGACGGCGGCGGGGGCGGTGCGGGCGGCCACCTCTCAGACGTGGCGGGAAACCGACGTTCCGGGACCGGTTGTCGGGTCGGTCTGCACCGGCTACGGCGGACTGGACCTCGGGGTGCTCGCCGCCCTCGGCGGAGGCCGCCTCGCCTGGTGCGCCGACCCCGACCCGCACATCTCCGCGATCCTCGCCGCCCGGTTGCCGGGCATCCCCAACCTCGGCGACGTCCGCGCCATCGACTGGACAAACGTCGAACCGGTCGACGTGCTCACGGCCGGGTTCCCGTGTCAGGACATCTCCGCCGCCGGGCGGCGCGTGGGTATCGAGAAGGGCCACCGCAGTGGACTGTGGACAGACATCGTGGCGGGCGTTCGCGTACTACGACCCGCGCTGCTCGTCGTGGAGAACGTCGCCGCGCTTCGCTGGCGCAACGGAGGTCTCCACCGTGTACTCGGCGACTTGGCCGAAGCGGGGTATGACGCGCTCTGGCGTAGCGTCCGCGCCGCCGACATCGGCGCGGCACACCGCAGAGAACGGGTGTTCCTGCTCGCCTGGCCCCGCCCCGTTGCCTCCCCGGATGCTGCCGACCCCGCAGGCCCGCGACGGCGACAACCGAGGTCCGGCGGACCCGGTGCGGCGTCGAGCTGGTGGGCATCAAGTGAATCTGCACGACGCGGTGGACGCGGTGATGAAGCTGCTGCCTACGCCGACCGCCTCGGATGCGAAGAACTGCACTCACAGGACGCAGGGTGGTGGTCCGTCGCTGCCCGACGAGGCGCGGCTGCTGCCGACGCCGAGGGCGTCGGACACCGGCACGGCGGGTCGCCGGGCGGGTGCGGGTTTCCGGCCGCCGTTGTCGCAGCAGGTGCTTCCGCTGGTCGACCCCGAGGCGTTCCTGCCGACGCCTCGGGCGACCGACGGGACGAAGGGCTGCCCGGCGCAGCGGGGGTCGAAGGGCGACCTGATGCTTCCGTCGGCGATCATGCGGCTGCTCGCACCGGACGCCGACGGCGGCATCTCGTAGCCGTCGCCGACCCGGATCTCGCCTCGCCAGCATCGGTGCATCCCGAGGTGGACTGGGGCGACTACGCGCCGGCCGTGCGGCGCTGGGAACAGGTGCTCGGGCGACCCGCACCGTTCCCCACGCAACCGGGCGTCCATGGGCGCCCCGTGCTGGCCCCGGCCTTCGTCGAATGGCTCCAAGGGCTCGAGCCGGGCTGGGTAACGGGACTCCCGCTGCCGCGCACCGCGCAACTTCGTGCGTTGGGCAACGGCGTCGTTCCGCAGCAGGCCACGTATGCCGTCGGGTTGCTGCTCGCCGACCTCGCCGCGCTCCTCGGCGCCGGTTCCACCGAGCCCTCCGGATATGCGGAGGAGGCGAACGCGGCATGACCAATCCAGCCTCCGTTCACGACGCCGGTCCGGTCTTGCGATGCCTCTCGCTCGGCGCCGGAGTCCAGAGCAGCGCCGTCCTGCTGCTGGCCTGCGAGGGCGTGATCCCGCGCTTCGATGTCGCGCTGTTTGCTGACACCGGCTGGGAACCACGCGCGGTGTACGCGAACCTCGCCCGGCTCCGTGCGCACGCGGCGAAGTTCGGCATTCCGGTGCGCACGGTGTCGGCGGGCAACATCCGCGACGACGCGCTCGACCCGGCCCACCGGTTCGTGTCGATGCCACTGCATGTCCTCAACCCCGACGGCAGCCGTGGCTTGGCGCGTAGGCAATGTACTAGCGAGTACAAAATTTCGCCGCTGAAGAAGACGGCACGCGAACTGCTCGGCTACCCGCATCCACGACGGGTGCCGCGCGGGGTGTACGTCGAGCAGGCCATCGGCATCAGCACCGACGAGTTCACCCGCGCGAAGGACTCGGGCGTGCGCTACCTGCGCAACGTCTTCCCGCTGATCGACCTCGGCTGGGACCGCACGCGGTGCGCCGACTATCTCGCCGAGCGCGGGTTCGGCGAGACGGTGAAAAGCGCCTGCGTCGGGTGCCCATTCCACGGCAACGCGGGCTGGCGCTGGCTGCGCGACAACGACCCCGACGGCTGGGCCGAGGCGGTCGAGTTCGACAAAGCCATCCGCGACGGCTACCCGCACGCCACGACTCAAGGTCAGCAATTGCGCGGGCAGTACTTCTTGCACCGGTCTTGTCGACCACTCGGCGAAGTCGACCTCGACCCGCCCGCTCTCGGAAAGCGGCACCTGCGGCTGGTCTCCACCAAGGCGGTGGAGGAGGACGATCCCGACGGCTGCTCGCCGTGGTCGTGCCGGTCCGGCGCACCGGTCACTGTGGAGCGTGCGGCATGACCGGGCTGCCGCGCTCGCCCGCGACGGCGGGGCACGGGCTCGTCTGGGCGGGTCTGGCGGTGTCGGCCGCCTACGTCGGCTCGGTGGTGATGGCGAACTGGGCCTCCACGCACTGGTCGGCTCTGCTCGTCATCTCGCTGATCGTGCCCGCCGGCACGCTGTGGGCCGGGGTGACGCTGACGCTGCGAGACCTGCTGCACGAGACCCTGGGCACGTCGGGCGTTCTCGCCGCGATCGTGGTGGGGGCGTGGCTGTCCTGGTCGTTGGCCTCACCGCAGATCGCCGTCGCGAGCGTTGTCGCGTTCGCCGTGTCCGAGTGCGTCGACTCGGTCATCTACGGCCGGATTCGGGGCCGGTCGCGGCTGGGCGCGGTCGTCGGCTCGAACGTCGTCGGGCTGGTGAGCGACAGCGTGCTGTTCGTGCCGCTGGCGTTCGGGTCCTTCGCCGCAGTGCCCGGTCAGATCCTCGGCAAGGCGGTCGCGACCGCGCTCACCGTTGCGGTGTTGCTGCTCGCGAATACCGCTCGGCGGGCGGTGTCACGATGAGGTTCTTCCTTGGGACCCATCAGCCGTCCTGGCTCGCCCGCGATCTCGGTGTCCCACTGTTGGTCTCCCACCGCAGGCTGGCCGATCGGCGCAGCCTTCCGCGCGCGAGCGCGCCGTGGGCGTGCGACTCCGGAGGCTTCACGGAGTTGTCGATGCACGGCAGGTGGCGCATCGACGAACGCGGCTACGTCGCGGCGCTTCGCCGCTACGCCACCGAGATCAGCAACCTCGCGTGGGCCGCGCCAATGGACCACATGACGGAGGCTCATGTCTTGGCACGCACCGGTGCGACGGTGCGCGTCCATCAGCACCGCACGGTCGCGAACTACCTGCGGCTGCGTGATCTCGCCCCCGAGTTGCCGATCATCCCCGTACTGCAAGGCCAGTCCATTGCGGACTACAACCGGTGCGCGGACTTCTACGAACGACACGGCGTCGATCTCGCCGCACTGCCGCTGGTCGGGGTGGGCAGTGTGTGCCGACGCCAGCACACCGCTGAAGTCGAGCAGATCATGCGGTCGCTGTCGGCTCGCGGGTACCGCTTGCACGCTTTCGGAGCGAAGGTGCTCGGGCTGGGGCGCTATGCCGACGCGATCTCCAGCAGTGACTCGGCGGCCTGGAGTTTCCGGGGCAGGTATGTGCCCGGCTGCACGCCCAGCCACCGCAGCGAATCCAACTGCCTGCGCTTCGCGCTGGCTTGGCACACCAGGCTTCTGACCTCCTTGCGCGCCGAAGAACCCGGCCATCAGTCCGACCGCGGGCCGACTTCCGCGCGCGGCAAGGGACCGCGAGCAGGCGGCCAGAGAACCGGACGCACCCGCCCTGGCTCGCCGCGTCCGCGCCAGGCCGGAGGCCGGACGGCCGCTCGCACGCAGAACTCGCGCGCCTCATAGCCCTTCACGGAATTGGAGAACCGCCATGCCTTCGAACACCACCGCGCAGGATGAGTCCGGCGACCGCATTCCGCGTTGGGCTGCGACCGCCGGCCGCCAGACTTTCGGGCAGCGCCTCACAGCGATGGGCGCCCGGCTGTTCGGGTCGGCGACGGAGCCGGACACCGGTGAGGTCACGCCGTCGTGGCGCGTGCGGCAGCACGTCCTGCGCGACTACCACGCCGCGAACCTTGTTGCGGCCCGCACCGTGTCCGAGGAATTGGTTCGCGCCGGTTTCAACACCGGAGACGTGCCTTATGGCTATCGCGCTCGGCGGGTCCGGGTCACTCCGGCGGGCCGACGAGCGCGCTGGCGCACTCGGCTGCAGATCGAACCGGTCGAAGCGTCCACGGTGCGGATGATTTTCGTGTGGAGGGGCGAGGATCGCTTGTCCACCACGGAGATCCGTCGCCGACTCGCCGCGTCCCGCTACCCCGCGCCGTTGGACCCCGAGACAGGCGAGCCAGGCGTGTGGACGGTGGCGATTGTGCGGGCGATCCTGCGTAACCCGAAGTACCTCGGCCGCCAGGTCTGGGGGCGCACCCACCACGGAAAGCCGACTCCGCAAGCTGACTGGGTCTGGTCGGAGGTGTGGGTGCACCCGCCGCTGGTGACCGCCGAGGAGTTCGCCGCCGCCGACCGGCGCTGGTGGGGTGTCCCCGCCTCGGCCGGGGCCAACGACTTCTCCGCGAATGCGCTGCCGCCCGACCAACGGCGGGCCGCGTGATGGCCACGAACCACTACCCGGACGGGTTGACGATCGAAGCCATCACCGCACTGCAGCGGGAAGTCGACGATGAACTCCGGCGGGAGGGCTACCCCGTTCCGCCAGTCCAGCAGGCGTTCGTGGCGGTCCGGCCAGCCCCGGCCCACAGGCTCCGGGCTGACCACTCGTCACCACGAGCCGAGGGCTCGCCTACGCGGTCGCTGCCGACCGGAGATGGCCCCGTCCGGAGCCCCCAGCGGTCCAGCGGACAACGAGTGCGCCCGGCCGACGACGTGGCCTCCCGTTCCGGGTCGGGTGACCTATGACTCCGCAGAGAAAGAGAAGGCAGAGAAAACGCCATCCCGCCAATTCTGGGGGCGTTGCGATCCGAGGCATTCGTCACGATCCGCCTGACATTCGCAAGCTCGCAAAAGTCATCGTGAGTCTCGCAACAACAGCAAGGCAAGACGAAGACGCGCCCGAAAACGACTCGTTCGGTACGCAAGAATCAAACGTTGCATCGGAAGAGCAGCAAATCGACCATTCGGAAGCGGCGTAAAGAATCACGGCACATCGAGGTAATATTTGAATTGAAAAAGGAGACGCCGACTTTCGAGCGGCAGCCATTTTGTGGCGATCTCCATTCCGAAATAGACGAGAAGAGCGTGGGATGACGGGCGCGAACGCAGAACCTTCCGGAAACTGGTGCAAAGGTGTTTTCTCCGCAACGCTATCGGCGGCCTCGACCGCAGCGGAGCCGAAGCTTCGGGTCGTCACCTACCGGCGTATGGCATCAGACGCCCCGGCCACGGCTGCCTCCCTGGACGCGCAGCGCGCGGCGTGCCAACGCCTTATCGAAGAGCTCGGCCTGCACCTCGTTGACGTGTTCATCGAGCCCGAGCACTCGGCGACCGAGACGAGCGCGCGATGACCAGTGCATACGACGATCTCGTCGACGAACTGCTCGGGGATGACGCTCTCCCTGCCGTCCTATCGACGGTCGCCGAAGCGGTGGAGCCGGGAAGCCGGGCAGTGATCTATCTGCGGGTGTCATCGGCTGGCCAGGTCAAGAACGACTACGACCCCGAAGGTATCTCGATACCCGCCCAGCGCGTCAAATGCCAGCGCAAAGCCGAGCAACTCGGCTTGACGATCATTGATGAATACGTCGAGCCTGGTCGCACAGCGACCGAGATGTCGAAGCGAGTCGAGTTCCAGCGGATGCTCACGCGAGTTCGCAACGCGGGCGACGTCGACTACATCATCGTCTACAAGCTGTCCCGGATGGCGCGGAACCGGCTCGACGACGCCATCGTCATGGCCGATCTCCGTAAGCGCGGGGTCACCCTCGTGTCGGCCACCGAGTCCATCGACGACTCGCCGGTCGGTCAGCTCATGCACGGCATCCTGGCCACCTTCAACGAGTATCAGTCGCGGGAGTCCGGCGCGGACATCGCGTACAAGATGAAGCAGAAAGCCAAGAATGGCGGCACGATCGGCCGCGCGCCGCTGGGCTACCTCAACGTCCGAGACCGGTTCGACGGCCGCGAAATCCGCACCATCGCCGTCGACCCCGAACGCGCGCCCTTTGTCCAGCTTGCTTTCGAGCTCTACGTCACCGGTGACTACTCGTTGGAAGACCTGTCCGACGAGCTCTACGATCGCGGCCTGCGCACCCGGCCCACCGGTCGCCATCCCGCCAAGCAAGTCTCGATCAACAAGCTCTCCATGATGCTGCGAGACCGCTACTACCTCGGATACGTAGAGGTCGATGGCGAGGAGGTCCAAGGCCGGCACGAGCCACTCATCGACGAGGACCTGTTCGATCGCGTCCAGGATCTCCTCGAATCCCGCTCCACGGCAGGAGAACGCCGCCGCGAGCACCCCCACTACCTCAAGGGCTCGTTGTTCTGCGGACGCTGCAAACGAGCGGGCATCACCCAGCGGCTGATCGTCCAGCACACCGTCAACTCCCGAGGCAGCGAATACACCTACTTCTTCTGCCGCAACAAGCAGAACGGCAGCTGTGAAGCACCGCACATCAACGTCGCCCTTATCGAAGACGCCGTGGAAAACCACTACGCCACGATCCGCTTCAGCGCCAAGTTCGTCGCCACCGTCCGCGCCGAAGTCGCCCGCACCATCGACGAGCAAGAAGCGTCCGAGCGACTGCTCCACAAACAACTCACCACCGAGTTGCAGGCGCTGGACACCCGCGAAGAGAACCTCATCGAACTGGCGGCCGACTCCACCATCGGGCAGGACAAGATCAAGACCAAGC
The DNA here is from genome assembly GCF_003311655.1 of Prauserella sp. PE36. Taxonomy (NCBI): domain Bacteria; kingdom Bacillati; phylum Actinomycetota; class Actinomycetes; order Pseudonocardiales; family Pseudonocardiaceae; genus Prauserella; species Prauserella sp. PE36. The sequence goes on from NZ_QEQT01000080.1 coordinate 24,365, forward strand.
TCCGCGAGATCGCCCGCCAGCGACGACGCCTCGGCGAACGCCTCACCACCACGACCGAGAACCTCTCCGACAGCGCCCGGCTCATCGAAGCCGCGCTCACCTTGCTGGAGAACCCCCAAGAGCTCTACCGCCGCTGCGACGAACAGCAACGCCGCATGCTCAACCAAGCGATCTTCCACAGCATCTACGTCGATGACGACCAGATCGCCGACCACAGCCTCCGAGAGCCCTTCGCACATCTGCACGCCGTCCAGAGCGACTGGCAGACCACCGACGTGACCGTGCCGGAGCCACGAACCGACACCCGACCCCGAAATGCCAAAAGGGCCGCCTCCCAAAAGGGAGGCGGCCCCGTGGCTACCAAGGGTCTTCAGGTCCTACTACGTGGCGTTGTTTCGGTGCCGTGTTCTAGTAAGACCCCTAGGGTGGAGCTGAGGGGAATCGAACCCCTGACCTTCTCGATGCGAACGAGACGCGCTACCAACTGCGCTACAGCCCCTTGAGGAAGCTCGATGAGCATAACAGTGGCGCTATGCCCATCGAGCGAGGGGGTCCTATTCTCCGGCGGCCCTCCGATACGGCAGCTGACCGGGGTCGTCGAGCTCGTGGAAGGCGGGATCCTCGTCCTCCAGGTCCACGACCACGGCCTGCCTGCGGATCCGCGACGTCGGCACCGGCTTGCGCTCGAGGCCCACCAGTTCGCGGCGCGGGGGGTCGACGACCTCCACGTGAGCGGACTCCTCCAGCGGCTCCGGCCGCCTCGGGACACGCCTCGCGGCGTTGTTGTACCGCGCGAGCCTGCGCTGACGGATCTCGTCCTCGATCCGCACCTGCCTGCGCAGGTAGACGAGGTAGCCGACGAGCACCACGTCGGCGAGGCCGTTGAACCACCACACGACCGGCAGCACGAAGCCCGCGACCACCGCGGTCACCACGACCACGAAGATGAGGCCGAGCACGACCCGCTGGCGGAACGCGTACTTGGCGCGGGCAGCGATCTCCGCGGCCTCGGGATCGAAGCCGCCCCGGCCCGGCCGGTAACGGCGGCCCGACTCGTCCTCAGCGACGGGTCTGCGGACCGGTTGGGGTTCGGGCTCCGGCTCGTCGAAGTCCTCGTCCAGGTCTTCGTCGAGATCCTGGTCGAGGTCGTCGTACTCGGAGTCGACTAGGTCCTCGTCGTCGGCCCGCTTGGCTTCTCCGGACATGGCGAACCTCCTCCGCCATTGGTTGTGTGCACTCCCGCTCCGCACGACCCGCGCAGCCAACGCGGAATCGTTGGTCTGCGTGATCTCCTGGCGCTTGCGCGCGACCATGGGAACGAGAACGACAAGCCACGCCGCCGCGAGCGCGACAATGATCAACGAGCTTGGCATCTCCCGTCACCTCCCCCGACCGTTACCGCTGTCGTCGTGGATCGCGCGACCAGTCGGGTGGTCGCCCCACTCCCGTCACCACGCTGACCTTCGTCACGCTAGTCACAGGAGTAACAGAAAACCCGGCGACTCGCCGGTCGTATCACGCAAAGGTATAGCTAAACCGGGTGAAAATCTCACAAAGTGTTAACGCGGTTCAGGCGGCTGTGCCTTGCCGTCGGCAATGAGTCGCGCGACGAAACCCGCGCCCATCTCCTCGGCGGTGACGGCGAAAGAGATGTGGTCCCGCCAATCACCGGCCACATCGAGATAGCGCAGGAATAGCCCTTCCTGCCGGTAACCCGCCTTACCAAGTACCCGCAGGCTGGCCACGTTCTCCGGGCGCACGGTCGCCTCGAGCCGGTGCAGCCCGGCCGCCCGGAACGCGTGGTCGGTCGCCAGCGCGACCGCCGCCGTGGCCACCCCGCCGCCTGCCAGCTCGGACGACACCCAGTAGCCCACCCACGCCGACCGCAGCGAGGCCCTGATCACGTTGCCGAGCGTGATCTGCCCGGCGAAAGCGCCGTCCACGGTGATCGCGAAGGGCAGGCACTGGCCGCGTCTGGCGAGCGCCCGCAACGAGAGCCACTGCGGAGGCCAGGCCCCGAAACCGTTGCGGTCCGTCCACGATCCCGGCGAGGTGGGCTCCCATTTCTCCAGGTACTCGCGGTCGCGCAGGCGGATGCGGCTCCACTCCCGCCCGTCCCGCAGGTGCACCGGCCGCAGCGCGACGCTGCCGGCACGCACCACCAGTGGACCGAGCTTGGCAGGCCAGCCGGGGTGGCGGGGCTCGGTGCCGTAGGGACCTGCGTACACCTGCGACGTCATCGCCCGTGATCAGGCCCGCTGGGCGAGGAACGTGACCTTGACCTGCTCCCCTGCCGCGACCTCGGTGAGGTCCTCGTCGATGTTGATGAGGCAGTTCGCCTCCGCGAGCGACGCGAGCAGGTGCGCACCCGACGTGCCGAGCGGCTGCACCAGGTACTCGCCGTTGCTCTCGTCGCGCAGCAGCTGCCCGCGCAGGAAGCCCTTGCGGCCCTTCGTCGAGGTGACGGGCGAGAGCAGGCGGGCGTCGACGATCCTGCGGTGCGGGTTGCGCGTGCCACGAGCCACGCGGATGAGGGGCCGGATCATCACCTCGAACACCACGAGCGCGCTCATCGGGTTCGCGGGAATGAGGAACGTGGGCACGGAGTCGGGGCCGAGCCTGCCGAAGCCCTGCGCGGAACCGGGGTGCATGGCCACCCGGTGCAGGTCGATGTCGCCGAGGTCGGACAGCGCGGCGTGCACCTCCTCCCCGGTGCTGCCACCCGCTCCGCCCGCGACCACGACGACCTCGGACATCAGCAGCCTGCCCTCGACGGTCTCGCGGAGGCGCTTCGGGTCGAGCGGGACGATGCCGACGCGGCTCACCTCGGCGCCCGCGTCGCGCGCGGCTGCGGCCAGCGCGTAGGAGTTGACGTCGTAGACCTGGCCCACCGACGGGGTGCGATCCACGTCCACGAGCTCGTCGCCGACCGAGATGATCGAGACCCTCGGCCGCGGGTAGACCAGCACCTTCGACCTGCCGACGGCTGCCAGCAGGCCGACCTGCGCGGAGCCGATGGTGTCGCCGCTGCGCACGGCGACGTCGCCGATCTGCACGTCCTCACCGGTCCGCCGCACGTATCCGGCCGAGGGCACCGCACGCTGCACGGTGACCTTCGCCTGGTGGCCGTCGGTGAACGCCGTGGGCACCACCGCATCGGCGAGCGTCGGCAACGGAGCTCCCGTCGCCACCCGCACCGCCTGGCCCGGCTGAAGCCTGCGCGGCTGCCGGGACCCGGCCGGGATCTCGCCGACGACCGGCAGCTGCACCGGCTCCTGACCGGCAGTGCGCACGTCGACGCTGCGGACCGCGTAGCCGTCCACCGCGGCCTGGTCGAAGCCGGGCAGCGCGTGCTCGGCGACGACCTCCTCCGCGCAGAGCAGGCCCTGCGCCTCGGAGATCGCCACGCGCACAGGGCGCGGCCGCACGGCGGCGCCCAGGGTGAGCGTGAGCTGCTCGTCGACCGACCGGAAGCCCGCGGCCTCCGGCTCGTCAGCGGTGATCGGCTCGGGTTCGGTCATGACTCGGCGTTCTCGATTCGTTCTTTCAGCCAGGCACGCAGCGAGGGCCCGTACTCGGGGTCCTCCAGCGCGAAATCCACCGCGGCACGCAGGAAGCCACCCGGATTGCCGAGGTCGTGCCTGCCGCCGCGATGCACAACGATATGCACGGGATGGTCTTCGGCAATGAGCAACGCCACCGCGTCGGTGAGCTGAAGCTCACCACCGCTGCCGGGCTCGATGCGCTTGAGCGCGTCGAAGATGGCCCGGTCCAGCAGGTATCGGCCGGCCGCCGCGTACGTCGAGGGCGCGTCCTCCGGCTTCGGCTTCTCCACCATGCCGTGCACGCGCTTGACGTCGGCGTCGCCCGTGTCGGAGACGTCGAACACGCCGTAGGGCGAGATGCGCTCCTTGGGGATGTCGAAGGCACACAGCACACTGCCGCCGTGCACGGCCCGCACCTCGGCCATCTTGTCGAGCACCCCGATAGGCAGCACCAGGTCGTCGGGCAGCAGCACGGCCACCGCGGAGTCCTCGTCGGTCAGGTTCGGCTCGGCCTGCGCAACCGCGTGCCCGAGACCGAGTGCCTGCTCCTGGATCGCCACCTCGACGTCCAGCAGCCCCGGCCCCCTGCGGACCTTCCCGAGCAGCTCGGTCTTGCCCTTGCGCTCGAGCGTGTCCTCCAGTTCCGGCTGGCGCTGGAAGTAGTTGACGACCGACTCCTTGCCCGGCGATGTGACGATCACCATACGTTTCGCACCGGCCTGCGCCGCCTCGTTCGCGACGAGCTCGATGCCGGGGGTATCGACGACGGGCAGCAGTTCCTTGGGCACGGCCTTCGTGGTCGGCAGGAATCTCGTGCCCAGTCCTGCGGCCGGCACGATGGCGGTTCGGAACGTGGTGTGACTCGTGGCGCCCGTCATGGCCGCAAAGCCTAGCCTGATCTGCTGTGTCTGACTGAGAATGACAGTCCGGCGACGACGACTCGCTGACCTGGTGAGTCTCGGACCCACCGGGAAGGAGCCAGCGTGGACGTGCCCGACCGCGTGCTGCCGGAGGCTTCCAAGAGCGAGTGGCGGGCCTTGCTGGCGAAGGGCAGGGCCGCGGTCTCCACCCAGCAACGGGTCGCCGAGGCCACCGCGCTGGCCGACGCGGTCGCCGGGCTGTCCGCGACCACCGCGTGCTGCTATGTCCCGTTCGGCTCCGAACCCGGCTCGATCGCGCTGCTGGACGTGCTGCGCAAGGCCGGCACCCGCGTGCTCCTGCCCGTCGTCCCGCCCGCACCGGGGCCACTCGACTGGGCCGAGTACACCGGCACGTCCTCGCTGGTCGCCGGGCGTTTTCGTGGGGTGCTGGAGCCCGACGGACCCCGGTTGGGCCCGAGCGGCGTCGGCGAGGCCGACCTCGTGCTGCTGCCCGCGCTCGCGGTCGATCGCCGGGGCGTGCGCCTCGGCCGGGGCGCCGGCTACTACGACCGCTCTCTGGGCTTCGCCGCGCCCGGCGCGGACCTGGTGGCAGTGATTCGCGACACGGAGCTGGTCGAGCGCCTTCCTGCCGAACCGCACGACGTGCGGATGACTGCCGTGCTCACCCCTGGCCTTGGGCTGGTCGAGCTGCCCGCGAGTGATCGAGTGTGATCTGGGCCTCGATTGCGCTGGCGGAATGTCATCAAGCAAAATTGGGTTAGCACTCTTAGGAGTCGAGTGCCAACGCCGAAGGAGCCCCAGTGCCGACCTACCAGTACGCCTGCAAGGAGTGCGGCCACCAGTTCGAGGTGGTCCAGTCGTTCTCCGACGCCAGCCTCAGCGAGTGCCCGAAGTGCGACGGAGCGCTGCGCAAGCTGTTCGGTTCGGTCGGCGTGATCTTCAAGGGCAGCGGCTTCTACCGCAACGACTCGCGCTCCGAGTCCCGCTCGTCGAGCTCCGCCGGCAGCACGTCGAACGGCTCGGCCACGAGCTCGGACGGCTCTGGCAAGTCCGAGTCGAGCACGTCCAGCTCGTCGAGCTCGGACTCGAGCACGAGCTCGGCATCCTCCTCCTCGGCCACGACGACGGCGAGCTCCGCGGCCTCCTGACGGGCCTGGTTGTCCACATCACCCCTGTTGTCCACAGGCTGGTGAATCGCCGCTTCCCCGCGCTCGGCGGGCACTCCTAGCGTCGAACGGGTCGAGGGCGGAACGGCCGCCCTCCGCCCTGACGATGGGGGACGGCGATGAACGATTCGCCCGCGGCACGCCGGTGGCACCACCGGCTTCCGGCGTTCGCCCGTGGCCATCCGGCCACGCTCATCCGGCGCGCGCTCGCCGCCGTGCTGTTTCTGCTTGCGGCCGCACTGGCGGCTCGACCAGCCACCGCGGATGGCGACGCGGGCGGCCCCGTTCTCGTCGCCGCCCGCGATCTGCCGCTGGGCACCACCCTGCGTCCCGCCGATGTGCGGGTGGTCCAGATGCCCGACTCCCTGCGCCCCGCCGGGGCGCTCGCCGACGCTGCCCGGATCGCCGGGAAACGACTCATGGGTGTCGCCCGGGCGGGTGAACCTCTGACGGACGCTCGGCTCGTCGGCGCGCACAGCACCCCGCCCGGCACGGCGACCGTGCCCGTCCGGCTCGCCGACGCGGGCGTCGCGCAGCTGCTCCGGCCGGGCACCCGGGTCGACGTGGTCACGCTTGGCGCCGCCGAGCAGCACGAGAAGGTCCTGGCCAGCGGCGCGACGGTGCTGACCGTGCTCACCGAGGCGAGCCGGCCGAGAGACGGCCCGCTCGGCGAGGACGAGGCTCCGCTGGTGCTCCTGGCGGCTCCCACGGCCGTCGCCGCACACCTGGCGGCGGTTTCACTTGGACAACCCGTGACGGTTACCCTCCGCTAGCTGGTGTCCTAAGTGGAAGGGAGTGCACGCGTGCTGAAGGGCTTCAAGGATTTCCTGATGCGCGGCAACGTCGTGGAGCTCGCCGTGGCGGTGGTCATCGGCACCGCGTTCACGGCGATCGTCACGGCGTTCACCACGGGCCTGATCAAGCCGCTGATCAACGCGATCGGGGGCAGCGACGCGGCCCAGGGGCTCGGCTTCAACGTGCTGAGCGGCAACGACTCGACGTTCCTCGACTTCGGATCGGTCATCAACGCGGCGATCAACTTCCTGATCATCGCGGCGGTGGTCTACTTCATCCTGGTGCTGCCGATGCAGAAGATCCAGCAGCGGCGCAAGCGCGGGCAGGAGCCGGGTCCGGCCGAACCGACCGATGTCGAGTTGCTCAGCGAGATCAGGGACCTGCTGCGGGAGCAGCGGGTCCGCGACTGACGACAGCCGCACCACGGCCGGGCTACCGGTCGTGGTGAGGTGGCCGGTTCTCGAGGTACCAGTCGTCGGGAGCCGAGCGATCGGGCTTCGGCTCCCGCTCGTCCGAGGTGGTCTCGGGAAGGACTTCGCCGAACACCTCGTCGATCCTGCGACGGCGGGATCGACGAGGTGTCTCGGGAGGCTGCCTGGCCTCGTCACCGGTCACGGCGGGTCCGGGTCAGTTCTCGTCGAGGCCGGACAGCTCGTCGATCACGTAGGGCACGAGTGCGGACAGGGTCGCCATGCCGTCGCGCACGGCCGCGCGGGAACCGGCGAGGTTCACCACGAGGGTGCTGCCCGAGACCCCGACCAGGCCACGGGAGATCCCGGCGTCGATGGCGCCGGCGGCGAGCCCCGAGGAGCGCAGCGCCTCCCCGATGCCCGGGATGGGCCGGTCGAGCACACCGGCGGTCGCGTCGGGGGTGACGTCGCGCGGGGACACACCTGTCGCGCCGACCGTGATCACGAGGTCGACGCCTCCGATCACCGCGGTGTTGAGCGCGTTGCGGATCTCCACGGGGTCCGCACGCACGACGACGGTGCCGTCGACGATGAACCCGGCCTCCTCGAGCAACTCGGTGACCAGTGGCCCGGCGGTCTCCTCGTTCTCACCCTGGGCAGCGCGGTCGTCCACGATCACCACGAGAGCGCGGCCGAGCCGCTGTGCACTGCGTTCCATGTGCACCACCGTAGTAGAGCGCGAACCCCACGCGCTGACGCACTCGCCCACGATCCCAACGCTCAGGAAGGTGGACCGACATGTGACCGAAGGCTTACGTCCTCGCCACGGATGCTGCGACCCCGCCGGGGCGCACCTAGCGTCGCCTGCGTGCGTGTTCTCGTCACCGGCGGAGCCGGCTTCATCGGCTCCCACGTAGCCGACCTGCTGTCCGAATCGGGCGCCGAGCCCGTGGTCCTCGACCGGCTGCTGCCCACCGCGCACGGCGGCGAGGAGCCGCCGGACTACACCGGCGCTCACCGGTTCGTGCGCGGCGACGTCGCGGACGGCGCACTGCTCGACGATCTGCTGGACGGTGTCGACGCGGTGTGCCACCAGGCGGCGGTGGTGGGGCACGGGGTCGACCCCTCGGACACGCCGTCCTATGCCCTGCACAACGACTACGGCACGGCGGTGCTGCTCGCCGCGATGTACCGGGCCGGACTGCGCAAGCTCGTGCTCGCGTCGTCGATGGTCGTCTACGGGGAGGGCAGGTACGCGTGCGCCGAGCACGGCGTGGTCGTGCCACCCGGACGCAGGCGGTCCGATGTGGACGCGGGCCGGTTCGAGCCCCGGTGCCCGGTTTGTGGTGACGAGCTGGCGTCGTTGCTCGTGCCGGAAGGCGCACCGCTCGCACCGCGCAGCACCTATGCGGCCACCAAGCTCGCCCAGGAGCTGTTCGCGGCGGCGTGGGCGAGACAGACGGGCGCGACGGTGTGGGCGCTGCGCTACCACAACGTGTACGGCCCGAGGATGCCCCAGAACACGCCGTACGCGGGCGTGGCGTCACTGTTCCGCTCGGCGCTGCGGCGCGGGGAGGCCCCGACGGTGCTGGAGGACGGGCGGCAGCGCCGCGACTTCGTGCACGTCCGTGACGTGGCACGCGCCAACGTGCTCGCGCTGCGCGCGGACGGTGTCCCCGGCGAGCTGACGGCCGTCAACGTCTGCTCGGGCGAGCCGCACACCGTCGGCGAGCTCGCGGCCGAGCTGGCGGCGGCGTGCGGAGGGCCCACTCCGAGGACGGTCGGCGGAGCGCGGCCCGCCGATGTGCGGCACGTCGTCGCGGACCCAGCGCGGGCACGGGCGCTGCTGGGCTTCACGGCGCGAACCTCATTCGCCGAGGGGATCGCCGAGTTCGCCACCGCGGCGCTGCGCGAGCCGGTCAGGACGTGGCCAGGCATCACGGCGAGGCCGGTGTCGGGGGCCCAGCCAGGCGTCACCACGCAGCCAGGCACCACGGCGAGGCCAACGTCGGGCACCTCGCCAGGCCTCAAGGCGAGGCCAGTGTCACGGCGCAGCCAGCGGTAGGCGCACCTCGAAGCGGCAGCCGCCGTCGCGGTTGTGCACGCCGATCCGCCCGCGGTGCGCCTCGACGAGGCCCTTCACGATGGCCAGGCCGAGGCCGCCGCCCGCCGTGGGCCCCGCGGGCTCGGGCGTGCGCGCCCGCGTGCCGCGGAAGGCGACGTCGAACACGCGGGCGAGCTCCTCCTCGGGGATGCCGCCGCACGCGTCGTCGACGGCGAGCAGTGCCTCCTGCCCGTCGACGCCTACGCGCACGGCCACCGTGCCGTCGGGCGGGGTGTGCCGGATCGCGTTGGCCACGAGGTTGCGCACGATCCGAGCCAGCTCGGGGTCGCTGCCGATCACCACCGGCCACGTCTGCGCGCTCGCGAGCACCCGCACGCGCTTGCGATCGGCCACGGGGGTCTGCGCGGCGAGCGCGTCGCTCACCACCTCGCGCAGGGGGACGGCGGTGAGCTCCAGCCGCAGCGCGCCCGCCGTGATCCTGGACAGCTCGAACAGGTCGTCGACCATCGCCGAGAGGCGAGCCGTCTCGCTGTTGATGCGCTGGGCGTATCCGGCGACCTCGCCCGGCTCGGCCACGACGCCGTCGGCGAGCGCCTCCGCCATGGCCCTGATCCCGGCTAGCGGGCTGCGCAGGTCGTGACTGATCCACGCCACCAGCTCCCGCCGCGACGCCTCGGCCGTGCGTTCCCGCTCGCGGGCCTCCCGCTCCCACACGCTGCGCCGCGCGATCACCCGGCCCAGCACGATGGCCGCCGGCACTGTCACCACCGCCACCAGCACGCACACGAGCAGCATCGTGGTCAGCGCGGTGCTGAACATGAACCCGCTGACCCCGAGCACGCCGGTCAGCGTCGCCGCGAGGGGAACGAGCACGAGCACGGTCATCGTGCTCGCCAGCGACCCCCGCCGGAGCCAGTAGAGCACCAGCCCGCCCAGCGCGGCGACCGGCAGGGCGAACAACAGCGCCACCGGCAGGATGTGCCAGGCGTGCAGGAGCATGTCGGCGAAGGATTCGCCGGAATCGATCATGATGCTCGCTCCGCCTGGTACCGGTAGCCGACGCCCCAGACCGTCACCACGCGGCTCGGGTTCGCCGGGTCACGCTCGATCTTCTCCCGCAGCCGCCGCACGTGGACGGTCACCGTGGACTGGTCCCCGAAGTCCCAGCCCCACACCTTCTCCAGCAGGTCGGTGCGAGAGAACGCCTCGCCGGGGTGGTGCAGGAAGAACGCCAGGAGGTCGAACTCGCGGGCCGTCAGCGACAGCTCCAGGCCGTCAAGCGTCGCCTGCCGGGCCGCGGGCACCAGCCGCAGATCCCCGTCGACGAGATCCGGCGCGGGCGAGCTCGGCGCCGTCATCCGCGCTCTGCGCAGCACTGACGCAACCCGCAACGCCAGCTCCCTGGGGCTGAACGGCTTGGTGACGTAGTCGTCGGCGCCGAGCTGGAGACCGGCGATCCGGTTCTCCTCCTCGCCGAGGGCGGTGAGCATCACCACCGGCACCTCGCTGCTCTCCCGCAGGCGCCTGCACACCTCCAGCCCGCTGGTCCCTGGCATCATCACGTCGAGCACGACCAGATCCGGCCGATGCCAGGCGAACAGCTCCAGCGCCCGCTCGCCGTCACCGGCCAGCTCCACGCGGAACCCCGCGATCTCCAGATAGCGGCGCACGACGTCGCGGACGTTCTCGTCGTCGTCGACCACGAGCACCAGCCCGTCCTGCTCACCCATCACGCCTCACCAGACCGTCAGCACCAGGTGGTTCACCGCGAGCGCCAGCGCGGCCTGTCCGGCGAGCCACCACCGGCGCGTCTCCTGCGGCAGCAGCGCCGTCGCAGGCAGCAACCATACGGCGAACGGTAACCAGATCCGCTCCACCTCGGCCTTGGAAAGACCCGACAGGTCCGCGGCGGTCACCGCGAGCAGCGCCGCCCCGGTCAGTACCACCACAGGCTCCCAGCCCCGGAGCCTCCGCACGCCCGCGACCACTGCCGGGCCGGTCGCCAGCACCAGACACGCGATGTTGGCCCACACCCAGTACTCGTACGGCCTGCGCGAGGCAATGCCCTGGTAGTAGCGCTCCACCACGAGGTGGTAGCCGTCGAGCCACCAGAACCCGGCGACCGCGAACACCGCCGCGACGCCCGCCGCACCTGCCGCCACGGCCAGTAGGGCCTTGCCGCTGCGCCCGCACAGCACCACTGCGAGCGCGACCAGGCCGAGCAGCAGCAGTCCGTAGGACAGGAAGATGCCGAAACCCAGGAGCATCCCCGCGCCGAGCGCCGCCCAGGGCGCGGAGGTCCGGCGCTCGCGGAACCAGCGCGTTGCCAGCGCCAGCAGCGCGATGCCGGTGGCGGTGACCCCGGCGAAGAGGCCGTCGGCGGACACGCCGAGCCAGACGGCGCCGGGGAAGAGCACCACGAACGGCAGCGATGCCCGCGCGGCTTCCGGCCTGCCGAGCGCGGCGATGGTGACGGGCACCGCCACCGCCACCAGCGCGCCGACGAGCACGCAAACGATCGCTGCCCACACCGGGCCGGAGAGACCGAGCCGGTCGAGCCACACGAACATCAGCGTCGCGCCGGGCGGGTGGCCCGCCACGTGCGTCGTCCAGTTGTCCGGCTGCCCGGCCAGTATCCGGTCGGAGAACCCGGCGAGCATCGCCGGGATGTCGGTGATCCCGGCAACCTCGTGGAGGTACTCGTGCGGTGTCGCGAGCCGCCGGGCGAAGCCCCGCGTCCACCCGTCCACCAGCGCGAGCGCGACGATCCAGGCGAGCGAGGCCACATAACCGAGCGGGAGGAGGCGTCGCCAGGGCAGCCGACCGGCCAGCGCGGGGCCCCACGCGAGCACGCACACCGCGACCAGAACGGCGAGCACCGTGCCCTTGCCGTAGTGGGGCAGCCAGCTCCCGTAGAGCGGCGCGGCCTCCGCCCAGATGACCACGCCGGAGCCGGGCCGGTTGAGGTACGCGCCGACGGCCACCGCGGCGCCCACGAGCAGTGCGGCGAGCCCGGCGGCGAGCAGGTCACCTCGGATGCCGAGGGTCCTGCGGGCAGGCGAGCTCACCGTGGGGGACTCGACCACAGCCGCACGATAGACCCAGGCCCGGCCCTCGGCACCGCATCGAAGGTGATCGTCAGAACTCGGTAAGAACTTCATTGACGTCAGGATTTCGTAAGCACCACAGCGGTTCCCTACTGTCCAAGGTGGACCTACCGTGGCCGGCGTGAGGTCTGACAGCGTCGACGTCGTACTCCCGTGCCTGAACGAGGCACCCGCCCTGCCCGGCGTGCTCGCCGGCCTTCCGCCCGGCTACCACGCGATCGTGGTCGACAACGGCTCCACCGACCGCTCAGCCGAGGTCGCCGCCGGCCTCGGCGCAACGGTGGTCGCCGAGCCGCGCCCCGGCTACGGCGCCGCCGTCCACACCGGCCTGCTGGCGGCGAGGACGGACATCGTGTGCTTCCTCGACGCGGACGGCTCGCTCGACGCGCGCCTGCTGCCACAGCTCGTGGAGCCGGTCCTCGCCGACGAGGCGGAACTCGCGGCCGGCCGGCGCAGGCCCGAGTCCCCTGGCGTGTGGCCGTGGCACGCCCGCGCGGGCAACGTGCTGCTGGCCGCGGCGCTGCGCGCCAAGGGCCTCGGCGTGCACGACATCGCCCCGATGCGGGTGGCGCGCCGGCGCGCGCTGCTGGCGCTCCGTGTCGAGGACCGCGGCTTCGGCTACCCGCTGGAACTGCTGGTCAGGGCCGCCCGCGCGGGCTGGCGGGTCCGGGAGTTCGACGTGCCGTACGGCCCGAGGGCCGGTGGCACGGTGTCCAAGGTCTCGGGTTCGCTGCGGGGCACCCTGCGAGCGGCGCGGGACATGGCGAAGGTGTGGCGAACATGAACGTGGACTGCGCCGTGCTCGTGGTCGCGAAGGCGCCCGTTCCTGGGCTGGCGAAAACGCGGCTGTGCCCGCCCGCGACCCCGGCGCAGGCCGCCGAGCTGGCCGCCGCGGCACTGCTCGACACACTCGACGCCGTGCTGGCAACGCCGGGCACCGTCCCGGTCGTCGCACTGACCGGCGACCTGCCAGCCGCCGCGCGGAGCACCGAGTTGCGGGTGGCGTTGCGGCGCTGCACGGTGATCCCCCAGCGCGGCGAGGACTTCGCGGAGCGCCTCGTGCACGCGCACACCGACACAGCCGTCGCGACGGACCGCCTCCCCGTGCTGCAGGTCGGGATGGACACCCCGCAGGTGACGCCAGGGCTGTTGCGCTCGACCGCGGACCTTCTGCGCCGCGACGAGGCCGTGCTGGGTCCCGCCGAGGACGGCGGCTGGTGGGCGCTGGCGCTGCGCGATCCCGAACGGGCGCGGGCGCTCGGAGCCGTGCCGATGTCGCGTCCGGACACCGGCGCGCTCACGCGGAGGGCACTCGAGTCCGCCGGGCTGCGCACGGGAACCGCCACCCGCCTGTCCGATGTGGACAGGATGTCCGACGCTGGCCTGGTGGCCGCGATGGCCCCGGAGGGGCGATTCGCGGCGGTGCTACGCACCGTCCACTCGCGATGAGCGGCGAGTTCGACCGCGGCCTGCTCGGCGGCAGCTGCTGGCTGGAGCTGGCGAGCGGCGAACGGATCGCGCTGCCCGTCGAACGCTGGCGGCGCCCTCCGGAGACCGGGGACGGCCTGCTGCTCTCGCGCTGCGCGGGTCCCACCCTCGACGTGGGATGCGGCCCCGGCAGGCTCGCCGCCGCGCTCGGTGCGCGGGGCGTCGCCACGCTGGGAATAGACAGCTCGCCGGTCGCTGTGCGGCTCGCCCTGCGCCGGGGAGCGATCGCGCTGCGCAGGGACGTGTTCGCCAGGGTGCCCGGCGAAGGCCGGTGGCGGCACGTGCTGCTGGCCGACGGCAACATCGGCATCGGCGGCGACCCGGTGCGCCTGCTGCGGCGAGTCGCCCGGCTGCTGGGCCCGGGCGGCAGCGCGGTCGTCGAGGTGGAGCCACCCGGTCACGGCCTGTGCAGGGAACGAGTTCGTGTGGGCGGCCCCGCCGAGGCGGGCGGCTGGTTCGGCTGGGCCTGGCTGGGGATGGACGCCATCGGCACGTCCGCGGCGGAGGCGGGCCTGCGGCTGCGCTGGAGCGGGAAGCACGAGCGCCGCTGGTTCACCGAGCTGACGGCCCCCTGACGCAACCACGCGCAACCGGGCAAGGGGGTCCCGGTTGCGCGTGGGCTATGGATTCCGGCGACCGAGGCCGGAGCTGGTCTCGGCCGCCACCGCGGCCGAGCGTCGGTGGTTCAGTTGCCTTCGACCGGCTGGCCGCCGAGGGTCACCTCGAGCGTCTTGTTGTCCTGGAGCGTGAGGGTGACCTGCTCCCCCGGTGCCCTGGTCCGGACGGCGGCGACGAGTGCGTTGGCGTCCTCGATCACTCGGTCGTCGAACTTGGTGACCACGTCGCCTGCCTTGAGGCCTGCCTTCTCGGCGGGGCTGCCGGGCATCACCTCGCCGATGGCCGCGCCGCCGTTGGGGGCGTCGCCGACGGTCGCGCCGATGTAGGTCTGGGTGGCGTGGCCGTTCTCGATGATGTCGTCGGCCGTGCGCCGCGCCTGGTCGATCGGGATCGCGAAGCCGATGCCGACGTTGCCGCCCTCGCCGCCGGATGTGGACTGCGGGCTGTAGATCACCGAGTTGATGCCCACGACCTGCCCGGACATGTTGGCCAGCGGGCCGCCAGAGTTGCCGGGGTTGATCGCGGCGTCGGTCTGGATCGCGTCCATCACGGTCGCCTGGTCGCCCGAGCCACCGGCGGAGACGGGTCGGTGCAGCGAGCTGACGATGCCCGCCGTGACCGTTCCGGCGAGCTCGAACGGCGAGCCGATGGCCACCACCTGCTGACCGACCCGGAGGTCGTCGGAGCGGCCGAGCTCCACGACCGGGAGGTTGCTGACGCCCTCGGCGCGCACCACCGCGATGTCGGTTGTCGGGTCGCGCCCGACGATCGACGCCTCGGCGCGGTCGCCGTTCTGGAAGACCACCGTGACGGTGCCACCGTTCGCGGCGCCCTCGACCACATGGTTGTTGGTGAGGATGTAGCCGTCGTCGCTGATGATGAAACCGGAACCCTCGTTGGCGGCCCGCTGACCTTCCACCTGGAGCTGCACGACGCTCGGCATGAGTTTCTGCGCTGCCGCCTCGACGGTGCCCGCCGGGGCGTTGCCCGTCTGCTGGGCGGGTGGGGTCTGGTCGAGCGCGTTGACCGAGCTGCCGGCTGCCGGGCTGTTGTCCGCGGCGAGATACCCGCCCGCGACACCCGCGCCACCTCCGACCAGCAGCGCGAGCACCGCGACTCCGGCAACGAGTCTCGCCGTGCCCTTACGCTGCTGCCCCGGTCCGCTCGTGGGCTGGGTGTGCGCCGCGAACGTGGCCGCCGGGTAGGACGGGCCGGGCACAGTGTGCTGAGCGGCCGGGTACTGATGACCGGGCTGGGTGGGCTGCCCCTGGGGCACCTGGCCCTGCGCCGACCACGGGTTCGGCTCGTCCGGTCCCGGCCAACCACCGTGCTCCGGGCCTCCTGGTGCCGATGCGCCGGACTTGTCCGCAGCTGTGGGGTCGTTCTCGGTCATGCACCCATGATGGGCCAAGCTCCTGAGAGCTTGCTGAACTGAACCTGTGGGGAGCACGTGGAAGCGGCTCAGCCCGCGGCGCGCAGCCGCTCCGCGATCTGCTCCGGGGTGGAGTCGTTCACCCACACGGCCATGCCCGACTCCGAGCCGGCGAGGTACTTCAGCTTGTCCCTGGACCGCAGCACCGAGAACAGCTCGAGGTGCAGCCAGGAAAGCTCGCGGTCGCGGTGGCGGGGCGACTGGTACCAGCCCGCGACGTAGGGCAGCGGTCGGTCGTAAAGGCCGTCGCACCGGCGCAGCACCTGTAGGTACACCCGCGCGAAGTCGTCGCGCTCGGCGGCGTCGAGCTCGGTGAGGTCGGCGACCTGGCGGTGTGGCACCACCTGCACCTGCACCGGCCAACGCGCCGCGGGCGGCACGAAGGCGGTCCAGAACCGGCCCTCGGCGACGACGCGCGTGCCCGCCTTGTGCTCATTGGCGAGCACGTCGCCCATGACGTGCCTGCCGTGCTCGGCGCGGTAGGCGGCGGCGGTGGCGAGCATCCGCTCGGTCCTCGGGGTGACGAACGGGTAGGCGTAGATCTGGCCGTGCGGATGGTGCAGGGTGACGCCGATCTCCTCGCCCCTGTTCTCGAAGGGAAAGACCTGCTCAACACCGTCCAGTTCGGACAGTGCAGCCGTGCGGTCGGCCCACACGTCGACGACCGTGCGGACCCGCTCGGCGCTCAGCTCGCCGAACGACCGCTCGTGGTCGCTGGTGAAGCAGACGACCTCGCAGCGCCCCCGGCCGGGCGCGAGCGGGACCAGCCCTGCGCCGTCCACCGTGGTGGCCTCGCCCGACACGTTCTTGGCGAACGAAGGGAACCGGTTCTCGAACACCACGACGTCGTAGTCGGCCTCGGGCACCTCGCTCGGCTTGCCGGGGCGCGTCGGGCACAGCGGGCACAGGTCGGCAGGCGGCTTGTAGGTACGGGTCTGCCTGTGGGCAGCCATCGCGACCCACTCGCCGGTCAGCGGGTCGCAGCGGATCTCCGACGCGGCCGAGACGGCGGGCAGGTCGCGGGTGTCCACGGCCTCGCGGGGCTGTGCGAGCTCGTGCTCGTCGAAGTAGATGATCTCGCGGCCGTCGGCGAGGTGACGAACGGTCTTGTTCACTCGCCTGCTCCGGAGTGGCGTGTCGCCGGGGCGATCATGAGCTCTCCCACGTGTTCGGACAGGATTCGCCGCGCATCGTCGGGCAGCTCGTCGTCGCTCACCACAACGCTGGCCTCTGCCAGCTCGGCGATGGTCGAGATGCCGACCGTGCCCCACTTGGTGTGGTCGGCGAGCACCACCAGCCTGCGCCCGGCCTCCACGAGCGCGCGGTCGGTCTCGCTCTCGGTGAGGTTCGGGGTGGTGAACCCGGGCCCGTCGGCCATGCCATGCACCCCAAGGAAGACCAGGTCGAGGTGCAGGCTGCGCAGGCTCTGCGCGGCGATCGGGCCGACGAGCGCGTCGGAGGGCGTGCGGACGCCCCCGGTGAGCACCACGGTCCGGTCGGGCTGGCTCGAGTCGCGCAGGACGTCGGCGACGCGGATGGAGTTGGTGACGATCGTGAGGCCTGGGATGGTGTCGAGCGCGCGGGCGAAGGTCCACGTGGTGGTGCCCGCCGAGATACCGATCGCGGTGCCGGGGCGGACGAGCCTGGCGGCGATGGCGGCGATGGCCTGCTTGTGCTCGAGCTGGCGGACCGACTTCGCCTCGAAACCGGGCTCGTCGGTGCTGTGACTCGCCACGGACGTGGCGCCGCCGTAGACCTTCTCCACCAGCCCTCGGCTGGCGAGGACGTCGAGGTCGCGGCGTACGGTCATGTCGGAGACGCCGAGCCGCTCGACGAGATCGCTCACCCGGACCGCACCGGTCCGGCGCGCCTCCTCCAGGATGATCGCTTGCCGCTGCCGCGCCAGCACGTTGACTCCATCCCGCAACCGCAGCCGAACTACACAGAATTTCTCACAAAATTCTACACGATCAAACAGAAGTCAGCCCGGGACGCCCGGCAGGCGGATCGTCATCAGCGCTCCACCTGCCTCGCTGCGGCCGGCATAGACGGCACCGCCGTGCCGTTCGGTCGCCTGTTTGACGATCGCCAGCCCGAGCCCGGAGCCGGGCAGCGTGCGGGCCTCGGAGGAGCGGTAGAAGCGTTCGAACACCTTCGGCAGGTCCTCGTCCGCGATGCCGGGGCCCGCGTCGGAGACCTCGATCACGGCGGTGCCGTCGCCGAGCGCGCGGAGCCGGACCTGCACCGTGGAGCCCTCGGGCGAGAACTTGACCGCGTTGTCGAGCAGGTTCAGCACCGCCCGTTCCAGCACGGCCGGGTCACCCGCGAGCACCCACGGTTCGAGCATCACGTCGAACTCGGTCTCGCCCGCCCGGCGCCGCGCACGGTCGAGGGCACGCTCGACCACCTCGGCGAGGTCGACGCGCTCGTTCTCGATCCTCGGCTCGCTCTCGCGGGCCAGCTCCACGAGGTCACCGATCAGCTGCGTCAGCTCGTCGAGCTGGCCACGGATGTCGGCCTCCATCTCCACTCTGTCGCGCTCGGCCAGCGGCCGTGCGCCTTCCCGGCTCGTGGCGAGGAGCAGCTCCAGGTTGGTGCGCAACGACGTCAACGGCGTCCGTAGCTCATGCCCGGCGTCGGCGACGAGCTGGCGTTGCCGCTCCTGCGAGTCGGCGACGGCCGCGAGCATGGTGTTGAAGCTGTGGGTCAGCCGCGACAGCTCGTCGTCGCCGGTCACCGGGATCGGCCGGAGGTCCATCGTGCGGGCGACGCGCTCGGTCGCGGAGGTGAGCCGCTCGACCGGACGCAGGCCGGCGCGGGCGACCGCGGTACCGGCCGCGGCGGCGACGACGATTCCCGCCCCGCCGAACAGGAAGAGCACGAGCGACAGCTCCGCAAGCGTTCGCTTCGTGGGCGCAAGCGATTGCGCGAGGACGAGCGCCTGCCCTGGCCCCGAGGGCAGGGCGACCACGCGCATGTCGGTCGCGGTGTCGGTGCGCAGCGACGACTCTGCGGTGCCGACCGCCACGGCGCGCTCGGCGTCACCGACGGGCGGCGGCTCGCCACGCTCAGGCCAGGTGAGGCCAGCGCCGGCCTGGAGCAGGCCGATGTCGATGTCGCTGCTCACCAGCAGCGCGGCGGGCACCTCCCGGAACTGGGCCTGGACGGGGACGCTGGTCACCGCGGCGTTGGCCCGCTCGATGAGGCTGTCGTCGAACTGCTGGTAGAGGTTGCCGCGCACGGTGAGGTAGGCGACGAGCGAGACGAGGGCGACCGCGCCGCCGACGCAGCTGGCCGCGAGCAGCATGACCCGCGTACGCAGCGAGAATCGGCGCGGACTTTCGGCTTTCTTCGGCGGGTGCGACTGAGGTGGTTCGACACCGGGAACGGCGGACATGGGTGGTGCCTGTGTCACGGTGGGGTCTCTCGCAGCACGTAGCCGACGCCACGCACCGTGTGGATCAGCCGGGGCTCACCCTCGGCCTCGGTCTTGCGCCGCAGATAGCCGACGTAGACCTCCAGGGCGTTGCCCGAGGTGGGGAAGTCGTAGCCCCACACCTCCTCCAGGATGCGGCTGCGCGTGAGCACGTGCTTCGGATAGGACATGAACAACTCGAGCAGGGCGAACTCGGTGCGGGTCAGGCTGATCGGCCGCTCGCCCCTGCGCACCTCGCGGGTGCCGGGGTCCAGGGTGAGGTCGGAGAACGACAGCACCTCGGAATGCTGCGAGTTCTGCGACTCCGCACTGGCGCGACGCAGGAGTGCGCGCAGCCTGGCGAGCAGTTCCTCCAGCGCGAAGGGCTTGGGCAGGTAGTCGTCGGCACCCGCGTCGAGCCCGGAGACGCGATCGGAAACGGTGTCCCGCGCCGTGAGCACCAGAATCGGCAGGTCGTCGCCGGTGCTGCGCAGCCTGCGGGCGACCTCGAGGCCGTCGAGCCGGGGCATCATGACGTCGAGCACCATGGCGTCCGGCCGGTCACCGGTCACCTTCTCCAGCGCCTGCGCTCCGTCGCTGGCGACGTCGACCTGGTAGCCGTTGAACTCCAGGGACCGCCGCAGGGAC
The DNA here is from genome assembly GCF_003311655.1 of Prauserella sp. PE36. Taxonomy (NCBI): domain Bacteria; kingdom Bacillati; phylum Actinomycetota; class Actinomycetes; order Pseudonocardiales; family Pseudonocardiaceae; genus Prauserella; species Prauserella sp. PE36. The sequence goes on from NZ_QEQT01000080.1 coordinate 43,935, forward strand.
TCGCGAACGGCCCGATCGTCGTCGACAACGAGAATGCGCATGGGAACAGTCTTACCGCTTGAGCTGAGACTGTCCTTAACGCGGCGTCACTCGACCAGGCCACCCCGGTAGGCCAGCAGGGCGGCCTGGACGCGGTTGGCCGCGCCGATCTTGGAGAGCACGGCCGAGACGTAGCCCTTCACGGTGGCCTCGGAGAGGTGCAGCGACCCGCCGATCTCGGCGTTGGACAGTCCCTGGCCGATGAGCCCAACCACCTCGCGCTCGCGCTCGGAGAGCGAGGCCAGCAGCTTGCGAGCGGGAGCGGCGGCACGCTGCTCGTCGCGGTGGGCGTTGACCATGCGGGCGGCGACGCTGGGGTCGAGCACGGCCCCGCCGCGGGCCAGGTCGCGCACGGCCCGCACCAGCACGGCGGGCTCGATGTCCTTCAGCAGGAACCCGTTGGCGCCGAAGCTCAGGGCGAGGCTGACGTAGGAGTCGACGTCGAAGGTGGTGAGCATCGCCACCCGCGGCGGCGCCGGCAACGCCTGGATCGCCCGCAACGCCCGGATACCGTCGTCGGGGGCGCGCATCTTGATGTCGAGGAGGGCGACGTCGGGCTGGTAGCGCCGGGCGGTCTCCACGGCCGATCTGCCGTCAACGGCCTCCCCGACGACCTCGATGTCCGGCGCGACGGACATCATCGCCCGCAACCCCGACCGGACCAGTTCCTCGTCGTCGGCGAACATGACCTTGATCAACCGATGCCTCCGCGCCGCATCCAAGGGGCTGGTTACCCACTGGTAGTCTGGGTATTACAGTGAGCAACTCGCGCGTAGTCAAGGTCCGCCTCACCCACGCGCGGCCGGTACGGCTAAGCTAAGGCCCGGGCACGACCAGCCTCCGTAGCTCAGGGGATAGAGCACCGCTCTCCTAAAGCGGGTGTCGCAGGTTCGAATCCTGCCGGGGGCGCACCCAAAGACCTCTGAAAACCGCCCCTTGACCAGCGCTTTCGCGGCCAAGGGGCGGTTTTGCAGTGTGCGGTTGAGTGCGCCTCGGAGCGGTGGTTAGCGGCCCGTTGTGCCGAGGACGTGCCGAAGTTCCCCGGTTCTACCGGTGCCCGAGCGCACGTTGGACCTTCGCCTTGGAAACGCGGTCCTGCCCGTCCAGACACTTCGCGTAGACCTGCAACAGCACGTCCACCGAGTGCCCGGCCCATTCCGCGACCTCCGTCGGGTCGATGCCAGCGTTGAGCCACGTCGAGACTGCCGCGTGCCTCAAGTCGTAAGGACGAGCAACGAGCGGACCCGACGCGACCGACTCCGTGAACGTCGCTTGGCGCGCAGCGCGCCACACGCGATGCCAGGTGACCGCCGGGACCTCTCCCCCACCGTCACCGACAAACAGCTCTCCACGCGGGCCTGTCCCGAACTGGTCTAGGTGTTCGCGCAGGATCGCCGTCAGCTCTGGCGGACACGGCACCGGGCGTCCCTCACCGCGTTCGCGATGCTTGAGACCGCGCCTGTCCCGTGGCTTCCCGCTGTCGGTCCAGGCACTCCCGGCATGCGGTGTCGCTTCCTCTACGTAGATCTCGCCCCAGTCATACACCCACTCTTCCTTTCGGCTGTCCCACTTGGGCTCTGGCAACGTCAGGTTCTCCACGTTCAAGTTCACCGCCTCCTCTGGACGCAACCCCGCGAAATACATCGCCGCATAACATGCGTACAGGCGGGCACCACTTCGTTTCGTCGCCCGCACCTCACGAAGCAACGTCCTTACCTGGATCGGATTCGCCACACGTCGGCGATCGATCGCGCGAGACGGCTTAGGCGCGGACCATTTGATCTCCTTTACTGGGTTAGCCAGGAGCCACCCTCTCTCGACGCAATAGTTGAGAAAGTTGTTCAGTATCATCCGACGCTGCCGAGCCACACTGCGCGCGAGCGGCTTGCCGTCGATTCTTGACACGACTGAATCATGCAGCCTGCGAGAAACCTCCGGGTCTAGCACGCGAGAAAGGGGCGCAGAGTTTCTCTTGATCCACCGAATGGCATCGTCAATGCCGACTGGCTTCCCGCCCGACTCACGTCGTCTGCTGTTGAAGACCCAGTTGTTGAGGGCCGACCTGATCAGCTTTTCCCCGGGGCTTCCGGATTCGTCGTTGAGCATCACCAAGGTGGCAGGGGTTAGTGATTCCGCGATCGTCTGCCGATAAGTGGCGGCCGCCTTCGGCCACTTCATGTCGACGTACTGGCAGACCGCCTCGTACCACGACACCGACTTGGACTGCCGCACCATTGAAACCGGAAGGCCGTCCGCAAGCCGGAATGCCTCGCCTCGACCGGCAGCCGATTGCAGATCCGAGCGGAAGCTCTCCGCAAGCCCTCGATGCGAGAACGGCTCTTTGAACGGCGGAAGTTTTGCGACCTTCCAGCGGACCCAGTACGTCGTCTTGCGCTTCCCCTTGTAGACGTCAATGCTCCAGATTCGAACGTCGAAAGTGGTTTCGCCGTAACTCAAGCCGCAGCCTCCTCGCAGCCTTCAAGCCACCGGTCGTACTCGGCGCGCCGGATTCGAATGTCGCCGTTGGGCAATTTCAGGCAGCGTGGGGCTCGCCCCTTTGCTCGCCATTCGTGGAAGGTTCGTCGTGAGATGCCGAGGTCGCTGCAGACATCGGCGATGGTGAGGTGTTGGCGTGGCGTGGCCATGCGGTGTGTCCCTTGCTGTTGATCGTGTGGATGGCTGTGGTGGTCCTGTGCATGGCGCTCTCCTCGCTTAGTTCGGGGTCGGTGCGGGGCGTTCAGGCGTCGTTGTGGACGAGTCGGAGGGGGTGGGGCGTCCCAGCCGTCCCAGGCGTCCCGTCGCTGGTCAGGCCTGGGACGGCTTTTCTGGTGGGACGGCTTGAGCCGTCCCAGGGTTTTGAGCCGTCCCGGGCTGACCTGGGGTGATGAGGCTGGGACGGCTGGGACGGCTCCCCCTCCGGAAGGGGGCCGAGTTCGGGGCAGTAGCGCGCCCAGGAGTCGGTGAAGTCGGCCCGTTCGTAGCCTTTGCGTTGGCCGTCGGGGAAGCGGATGTTGCCGGAGCGGATGCCGTACTCGCGCAGCAGCGCGCTCATCTTCATGGCGGTGAGGCCGTTGGCGCCGTACTCGCCCCAGGGTGATTCCGGGATGCCGCGTAGCCGGTGCAGCAGTTCGGCGGTGGGCAGGGCAAGGTCAGTGCCGAAGGCGGTGCGG
>NZ_QEQT01000081.1:0-148127 GCF_003311655.1 Prauserella sp. PE36
GTGTCGTCGCCCGACACGCACCCACCCGCGGGCCGTCGACTCAGCTGTCGGAAGCCTTGCGGTACGGGAGCACCTCGTCGATGATCCCGTACTCCTTGGCCTCGTCCGGCGTGAGGATCTTGTCGCGCTCGATGTCGGCCTTGACCTCGTCGGCGGTCTTGTTCGTGTGCTTGGCCAGCGTGACCTCCATGAGGCGGCGCACGCGCTGGATCTCGTTGGCCTGGATCTCCAGGTCCGACACCTGGCCGTAGGTGCCCTCGGTGGCGGGCTGGTGGATCAGCACGCGGGCGTTGGGCAGCGCGAGCCGCTTGCCCTTGGTGCCCGCGGCCAGCAGCACCGCGGCGGCCGAGGCGGCCTGGCCAAGGCACACCGTCTGGATGTCGGGGCGGACGTACTGCATCGTGTCGTAGATCGCCATCAGCGCGGTGAACGAGCCACCGGGCGAGTTGATGTAGATCGTGATGTCGCGGTCCGGGTCCTCGTGCTCGAGGTGCAGCAGCTGGGCCATCACGTCGTTGGCCGAGGCGTCGTCAACCTGCACGCCGAGGAAGATGACGCGCTCCTCGTACAGCTTGTTGTACGGGTTGGACTCCTTGACGCCGTAGCTGGTGCGCTCCACGTACGAGGGCAGCACGTACCGGGACTGCGGAAGATACGAGTTGTTCATGGGTCTTTCTCCTCCTACCGGCCCGGTCAGTTCGAGTTCGTGTTCGGGTGCGGGTTCTCGCGGGTGAGCACCTGGTCGACGAAGCCGTAGTCCTTGGCCTCGTCGGCGGTGAACCAGCGGTCGCGGTCACCGTCGGCGAGGATCTGTTCCACGCTCTGACCCGTCTGGTCCGCGGTGATCCGCGCCAGCTCCTGCTTCCACTTGCCGAACACCTCGGCCTGGATGGCGATGTCGGACGCCGTGCCGCCGACGCCCGCCGAAGGCTGGTGCATGAGGATGCGGGCGTGCTGCAGCGCGTAGCGCTTGCCGGGCGTGCCCGAGGACAGGAGGAACTGCCCCATGGAGGCCGCCATGCCCATCGCGTAGGTCGCCACGTCCGGCTCGATGAGCTGCATCGTGTCGTAGATGGCGAAACCTGCGGTCACGGAGCCACCGGGCGAGTTGATGTAGAAGCGGATGTCCGACTGGGAGTCCTCCGCGGCGAGCAGCAGCAGCTGCGCGGTGATGCGGTTCGCGACCTCGTCATTGACCTCGGACCCGAGCACCACGATGCGCTCCTGCAGCAGCCGCTCGTACACCGAGTCGGTCAGGTTGAGCCCCGCGGTGCTGGTACGCCCCTCTGGCATGTGCTGCGTCACGTCTGCCTGCCTTTTCAGAAGTCTCAGATCTTGCAACCGACCCTAACGAACTCGGGCGGCGCCGAATGCCTGACACCGCCCGAGTTCGCTCAGAGCATGAGAATGGGTCACTTGTTCGGGGTCGCGGCCGCCTCCTCCGTGACCCCGGTCTCACCGGCCTCGGTCTCCGGCTGCTCGCCGGCGTCCTCGGCCGCTGCCTCCGCCTGCTCCTCGGGGCCGAACAGCTCCTCGAGGTCGATGGCGGCACCCGACGCGTCGGTGACCGTCGCACCGCGCACGACCGACGCGAGCGCCTTGCCGCGGCGCACGTCGGCGAAGATCGCGCCGAGCTGGCCCGACTGCTGGGCGCGCTGGACGTACTCGTCCGGGCTGACGCCGAAGCGCTGGGCCTGGTAGATGATCCGCTCGGTCAGCTCCGAGTCGTTCACCTGGACGTTCTTCTCGTCCGCGATGGTGTCCAGCAGGAGCTGGGTGCGCACGGACTTTTCGGCCTCGGTGCGGACCTCGTTCTCCCACTCCTCGGGGTTGCCGCCCTGCGCCTCGAGCGAGGCCTTGAAGGCGTCCTCGTCGTGGTCGAAGGGGTGGATCGCGTCGTGCTTGCGGTTGGAGATCTCGGCCTCGAGGACCTTCTCCGGGAGCGGCACCTCGACCCGCTCCAAGAGCGCCTCGAGGACCTTGTCCCTCGCCTCGACGCCCTGCTGCATCTTCTTCATGCGGCCGAGCCGCTCGCGCAGGTCGTCCTTCAGCTCGTCGAGCGTGTCGAACTCGCTCGCGAGCTGGGCGAACTCGTCGTCGGCCTCGGGCAGCTCGCGCTGCTTGATCGAGTTGACCTTGACGGTGACCTCGGCGTCCTTGCCGGCGTGCTCACCGGCCACCAGCTTGGTGGTGAACGTCTTGGTCTCGCCCGCGTTAGCGCCGATGATCGCCTCGTCGATGCCGTCGACGAGCTGACCGGAGCCGATCTCGTAGGACAGCCCGGACGTGGACGCGTCCGGCACCTCCTCGCCGTCGACGGTCGCCGCGAGGTCGATGGAGACGAAGTCACCGTTCTCCGCGGGCCGGTCGACACCGGTGAGGGTGCCGAAGCGGGCGCGCAGCTCGTCGAGCTGCTCGTCGACCTCCGAGTCCTCGAGCTCGACGTCGGCCACGCTCACCTCGAGGTCGTCGAGGTCGGGGAGGGTGATCTCGGGGCGCACGTCGACCTCGGCGCTGAACTCCAGGACCTCACGGTCCTCGAGCTTGGTCACCTCGAAGTCGGGCTGGCCGAGGGTGCGGACCTCACCGGTCCGGACGGCCTCCAGGTACTTCGCCGGGATGGCCTCGTTGACGACCTCGTCGAGCACCGGGGCACGGCCGATCCGGCTCTCGAGAACGCGGGCCGGGGCCTTGCCGGGCCGGAAGCCGGGAATCCGGACCTGCTGAGCGATCTTGCGGTAGGCGCGGTCGAAGTTCGGTTTGAGCTCGTCGAACGGCACCTCGACATTGATCTTCACGCGCGTCGGGCTCAGCTGCTCGACGGTGCTCTTCAACGTTTTCTCCTAGCCGGGACAGTTTCGGTATATGGATCGGTCCACCGACCGCAGGTCAGGAGGGGACCGATGTCCGAGTCTAGGCCAGTGAGCCAGCTGGACGAGCACGGGTCCGCGCTCACACCCCGCCCACTCCCCCTCACAGCCCCCTCACCGCAGTGAAGGCCACCTTGCCTGCGTTCAACGCAGGCAAGGTGGCCTTCACTGCCGACGGGAACGGTCGGGTGCGGGGTCCGGCTCGCCGGCTTCCTCCTCGCCGGTCTGGTGGATGTCGGGGATGCCGTCGGCGTTCTCGTCGCGGTTCTCCTCCTCGTGAATGCGGCAGTACACGCGGTTGCGCACGCGCAGGATCACCGCGGCGATCAGCGCGGCCACGAGCGAGGCGGAGAGGATCGCCAGCTTCACGTGCTCGTCCCGCTCGGTGCCCGCGCCGAACGCGAGGTCACCGACGAGCAGGGACACGGTGAAACCGATGCCCGCGAGCACGGCGATGCCGAAGACGTCTATCCACGCGAGGTCACCGTCGAGTTGGGCCCTGGTGAACCGCGCCATCAGATAGGTGGAGCCGAAGATGCCGATCGCCTTCCCGAGCACGAGGCCCGCCACGATGCCAATCGCCACCCGGTCGCCGAACGCGGCGCCGAGCCCGTCGAGCCCGCCGACGGTCACGCCGGCGGCCATGAACGCGAAGATCGGCACCGCGACGCCGGCGGACACCGGCCGCCACCGGTGCTCGAACCGCTCCGCCAGTCCCGTGGTCTCGCCCTTGCGGCTCAGCGCGGGCACGGTGAAGCCGAGCACCACACCCGCGACGGTCGCGTGCACCCCGGAGGCGTGCAGCAGCGCCCACGCGGTGACGGCCAGCGGCAGCAGCAGCCACCACGAGCGCACCCGCCGCTGCACCAGCACGGCGAACACCGCGACGGGCAGCACGAACAGCAGCAGCGGCAGGAGCGAGAGCTCCTCGGTGTAGAACAGCGCGATGATCAGGATCGCCACGAGGTCGTCGACCACCGCGAGCGTCAGGAGGAACGTGCGCAGCGCCGAGGGCAGGTGCCTGCCGATCACGGCGAGCACGGCCACGGCGAACGCGATGTCGGTGGCGGTGGGGATGGCCCAGCCGCGCAGTGCCGACTCATCACCCCAGTTGACGAGCACGTAGATCAACGCGGGCAGCACGATACCGCCGAGCGCGGCGACGACGGGCACGGCTGCCCGGCGCGGGTCCCGCAGATCGCCCACGACGAACTCGCGCTTGAGTTCCAGCCCCACGACGAAGAAGAAGATCGCGAGCAGGCCGTCCGCCGCCCACTCCGAGAGGGTCAGATCCAGGTGCAGCGCGGAAGGGCCGAAGGTGAGGTCCCGCAGTGAGCCGTAGGCGTCCGACCAGGGCGAGTTGGCCCACACCAGCGCCACCACGGCACCGACGAGCAGGAGCATCCCGCCAACCGTTTCCAGCCGGAGGATGTCGGCAATCCGTTTGCGTTCGGGCCAGGACGACGGTCGGAACAGCCGAGGGCGCGCGGGAGTGGAAGGGGAGCTCACGCGGACCAGTCTAGAAAAGCTTTGTTACCTCAGCCTTCTCAACCAGAGCCGCCAGATGATCACCGTGGGCAGGCCCACGGCCAGTACGACGCCGACGATTCCCAGCACCGGCGAGGAGATCTCCGCTCCGATGGCGATCGTGACCAGCCCGCCCACGAAGAGCGCGAGCATTCCCAAGATGGCCAGGCCGATCCGCGACACACCGAGTGGGCGCAGCTTCTCGAGCCGCTGGGCGAGCCGGGGGTCGTCCTCGGCCAGGCGGCGCTCGATCTCCTCGAGCTGTCTCTGCTCTTCGTCGTGCAGTGCCATAGCGGCATCACCAAGACCATTATGGGCTTCCGGCGGCCCGCTGGACACCCCCGCCGTGGGGTGTTTACCCGATTTGTCACCATCCGGCGCCCCTGCCCCTCCCGCTGCGCGACGCGTGCCGTTAGATTCGGCGTACCCGTCGACGAGGGTGGGAGCGCGCATGTCAGTGCCTGCCGAGGAGGGACCTGGCAGGGGTTCCCTCTGGTCACGACGCCTGCGCGACCCCGCCGCGATCCTGGAGACGACGAGGCACGTCTCGGACGACCTCGCCGACGGCCTGTCCGGGCCACGCGTGCGGGCCGCGGCCAAGGGCATCCGGCGGCTGCTGGCCGCCGACGGCGTTGGCCTCGCCGATCTCTCCGCCAACCTGGTGGTCGCGGGCACGCTGCCGAGGGACGTCGACACGGCGGCCATGGTCGACGAGGTGCTGCACACCGAGAGCCGCTGCCGCCGGGCCGAGGTGGTGGCGGAGCCGCTCGTGGTCCACGACGAGCTCGCCGGGGTGCTCGTGGTCGCGGGCACCGCCAGGATGGCGGCACTGCGCGAGGTGGCGAGCGTGCTGGTCGCGGCGCTGGAGCGGAGCCTGCTCGAGGAGTCGGCCGAGCAGGCCGCCGAGGCCGAGCTGCGGGCGCTGCGCGCGGAGATCTCGCCCCACTTCGTCTACAACGCCCTCACCGTGATCGCCAGCCTCGTACGGCCCGACCCCGCGCGCTCGCGGGAGCTGATGCTCGATTTCGCCGACTACATCCGCTACAGCCTCGCCAGCCACGGCGAGTACACGACGGTGGCCGACGAGTTCCACGCGATCGAGACGTACCTGGCGTTGCAGCGCGCCGTGCTCGGCGACCGGCTGCGCGTGCAGATCCGGGTCGCGCCCGAGGTGCTCGCGGTGGCGATCCCCTACCTCGTGCTGCAGCCGATCGTGGAGAACGCCGTCCGGCACGGCATCGAGGGAGAGTCCGACGGCGGCACCGTGCACGTCCTCGGCGAGGCCGAGGGCTCTGACTGCGTGATCAGCGTCGAGGACGATGGAGTGGGAATGGACCCCGAGAAGGCCCGGGCCCTGCTCGCCGGGGAAGGAGCGTCGACCAGCATGGGCCTCGCGAACGTCGACCGGCGGCTGCGTAACGTGTACGGGCCGTGGTTCGGATTGGTCGTGGAGACAGCGCAGGGCGAGGGCACCAGGGTGATCGTGCGAGTGCCGAGGTTCCAGCCGGGGGTCATGCCGTGAGCGGGACACCGGCCGGGCTGCGCGTGCTGGCGGTCGACGACGTGCCCGCCGCGCTCGAGGACCTGTGCAGCCTGCTGCGCGAGGCGCCCGAGGTCACCGAGGTCACCGCGGCCGGCGCACCGCTCACCGCGCTCAAGCTCATCCAGAACGGCCAGTTCGACGCCGTGTTCCTCGACATCTCCATGCCGGGGCTCGACGGGCTCGAGCTCGGCTCGCTGCTGCGCAAGCTCGCCGAGCCGCCGGTGATCGTGTTCGTGACCGCGTTCGACGAGCACGCGGTGGCCGCGTTCGGCATCGGCGCGGTGGACTACCTGCTCAAACCGGTGCGGGCCGAGCGGCTCGCCGAGGCGCTGGCGCGCGTCACGCGCATGGCGCCTGCCGAGGAGCCCCAGCGCAACCACACCCCGCCCGACGCCATGGCGGCGCTGCCCGTCGAGTCGGGCGGCCGCACGCGCTACGTCCGCCGCCGCGACGTGCTGTTCGTGGAGGCGCACGGCGACTACGTGCGGCTGCACTCCCGCTCAGGGGTGCACCTGGTGCGGATGCCGATCTCGCGGCTCGAGGAGTACTGGGAGAGCGCCGGCTTCGTGCGCACGCACCGCGGGTTCCTCGTCGCGCTCGGGGCCGTGCGGGAGCTGCGCAGCGACTCCGTGGGCGGCCTGCTGGCCCACACCGAACTCGGCGACGTCCCGGTGAGCCGGCGGCACGCGCGGGAGCTGCGCGAACGACTGCTGCGGGCGGCCCAGCGCGGCGAGCTCGAACAGCAGACGTGAGCGCGGGACAGCCATGACCGGCCGCAGGGTCACCGTCACCAGTCCGCAGACGCGGCTCGCCCACGCGCGCCGCCGCTACCGCGGCCGGTGGCGGCCCACGACGCTCGATCCAGCCGAGGCGCCGAGGGCGGTCGCGCTGTACCGGGTCCAGCTGCGGGGCGCGGCGCTCGCGCTCGGGCTCCTGCTGACGCTGATCTTCGGGCTGCCACTGCTGCTGGCCATGTGGCCGCAGCTGGTGGACGTGCGCGTGCTCGGCATCCCGCTGGCGTGGCTCGCCCCGGTGCTCATTCCGTTCCCCGCGATGGTCGCGCTGGGCTTCTGGCACCTGCGCCGCGCGGAGCGCGCGGAGGACGAATGATCGTCGCGTTCGCGGTCGCTCCCGTCGTGCTGGTGACCCTCCTCATCGGACTGCGTGGCGTGGCCGCGATGCGGACCACGTCGGACTTCCTGGTGGCGTCGCGGCGCGTCTCCCCGCTGCTCAACTCCGCCGCCGTGTCCGGCGAGTACCTTTCGGCGGCGTCGTTCCTCGGGGTCGCGGGGCTCGTCGTGAAGGACGGTGTCGGCTCGCTGTGGTACCCGGTCGGCTTCACCGCCGGCTACATCGCGATGCTCGCGCTCGTGGCCGCGCCGATGCGCCGCTCGGGTGCGCTGACGGTGCCGGACTTCGCCGAGGCGCGGCTGGCGTCGCCGTCACTGCGCAGGCTCGCCGCCGTGGTGGTGCTGGTGATCGGCGCGCTCTACCTCGTGCCGCAGTTCCGCACGGCGGGGCTCGTGCTCAGCGTCGTCAGCGGCACGCCGTACTGGGTCGGGGTGGCGATCTCGGGCGCGGCGGTGAGCGCGACGCTCGCGCTCGGCGGCATGCGTGCGGCGACGTACGTGCAGGCCTTCCAGTTCGTGTTCAAGTTGCTGCTGTTCATCATTCCCGCGATCTGGCTGCTCGTGCAGGCGGGCCCCGGCGTGCGGGACGAGGCCGTGCACCCCGTCGAGTTCACGCGGTTCGACCACGACACCGAGGTCGTGTTCCGGGTCGGCGCCACGCTCGACGTGCCGGAGGGGGCACGGGTGGTGGAGCCGGACGGCGGCACGCGGCCCGTCCCGCCAGGCGAGTGGCAGGTCCCGGCGGGCAGCACGGTGGTGTTCGAGGACGGCAGCCCGGTGCCCGAGCTGCGCGGCGAGGCGGCCCCGGGCGCAGCGGGCTGGGAGCGTCCGCTGCTGGATCTGCACGACGAGGGCTACCCGCTGCTCGGCACGTGGGCGGTGCTGATCGCGACGATGCTCGGCACGATGGGCCTGCCGCACGTGATCATGCGGTTCCACACGAGCCCCGACGGGCGGGCGGCCCGGCGCACCGCGGCGCTCACGGTGGCGCTGCTCAGCGTGTTCTACCTGTTCCCCGGCATCTACGGCGTGCTGGGCAGGGTGCTCGTGCCACACCTGTACCTGTCCGGAGCGACCGACAGCGCGGTGGTGGCGCTGCCCGCCCAGGTCGACGACGGTTCGGCGGGCACGCTGTTCACCGGGCTGCTCACGGCGGGCGCGTTCGCGGCGTTCCTCGCGACGTCACTCGGCCTCCTGCTCGTGGTCGCCGGAGCCATCTCCCACGACCTCGTGCCCGGCGGGCTGCGGCAGCTGCGCGTCGCCGTGGTGGGCGCCGCCGTCACGGTTGTGCTGCTCGCCCTGCCCGCGGCACGTTTCGACGCCGGCACGCTGGTGACCTGGGGCTTCACTGTCGCCGCCTCGACGTTCTGCCCGCTGCTCGTGCTCGGCATCTGGTGGCGAAGACTCACCGCTCCCGGCGCCATCGCCGGAGTCGCGGTGGGCCTCGTCGCGACGGCGGGCGCGTTCCTGCTCACCGTGTCGGGCCCGCCCGCCGACGGCTGGCTGGCGATCCTGCTCGTCCAGCCGGCGCCGTGGTCGGTGCCGCTGGCGTTCGCGACCATGATCGTGGTGTCCTTGTTCGGCAGGCCGCCGCCGTGGTCCACCGCCGCCATGCTCAGGCTGCACCTGCACGAGCACCGCACGTCACCTTTCGCCGACCGCTCCGCCGTCGCGCGTGATCTGGGCCACTCGTCGTGGACGGCCCGCCGTTCGTCTGCCGTTCGTCGCATCACGCGCCGGTTGGTCCGCTGACGATTCCGGCGTTTCGCTGTGTCCTCCTACTGTGTCGGCCAGCACTTTCCCCGTGCCGTGACGAGGAGGTCACCGTGAGTACCACCGAGCCGACCCATCCGCCTGGGCCGGAAACCTGGGCAGAGGTCCACGCCAGCGCGGAGTTCAAACAGCTGCGCAAGAGGCTGCGGAACTTCGTCTTCCCCATGACCGTGCTCTTCCTCGCCTGGTACCTGCTCTACGTGGTGCTGGCGGACTACGCGCACGGCTTCATGTCCACCAAGGTCATCGGCAACATCAACATCGGCCTGGTCTTCGGGCTGCTGCAGTTCGTGTCGACCTTCCTGATCACGTGGTTGTACGTGCGGTACGCCAACCGCAAGCTCGACCCGATCGCGGACAAGATCCGCGAGGACATCGAGGGAGGCGCGCAGTGAATCTCGCCCAGGGCGTCGAGGGCGGCAGCCCCGCCCTCAACATCAGCATCTTCGGGCTGTTCGTCGTCGCGACGCTGGTGGTCGTGTTCCGCGCCTCGCGCAACACCAAGACCGCGTCGGACTACTACGCCGCGGGCCGCGCGTTCTCCGGCCCGCAGAACGGCACCGCGATCGCGGGCGACTACCTTTCGGCCGCCTCGTTCCTCGGGATCGCGGGCGCGATCGCCGTCTACGGCTATGACGGCTTCCTCTACTCCATCGGGTTCCTCGTGGCCTGGCTCGTGGCGCTGCTGCTCGTCGCCGAGCTGCTCCGCAACACCGGCAAGTTCACGATGGGCGACGTGCTCGCGTTCCGGATGCGGCAGCGTCCGGTGCGCGCGGCGGCGGCGACGTCCACGCTCGCCGTGTCGTTCTTCTACCTGCTGGCGCAGATGGCCGGGGCGGGCGGCCTCGTGTCGCTGCTGCTGGGCATCGAGGCCGACGCGGGTCAGGCCGTGGTGATCGCGGTGGTCGGCGTCGTGATGATCACCTACGTGCTCGTGGGTGGCATGAAGGGCACCACCTGGGTGCAGATCATCAAGGCGGCGCTGCTGATCGCCGGCACGTTCGCGATGACGGTGTGGGTGCTCGGCCGGTACGGACTGAACCTCTCCGAGCTGCTCGGCTCGGCCTCCGAGCGGGCGGGCGGCAACGACGCGCTGCTCAACCCGGGTGAGCGTTACGGCGTCAGCGGCACGTCCCAGTTGGACTTCCTGTCGCTGGGCATCGCACTGGTGCTCGGCACGGCTGGCCTGCCGCACGTGCTGATGCGCTTCTACACGGTGCCGACGGCGAAGGAAGCCCGCCGCTCCGTGGTGTGGGCCATCGTGCTCATCGGCCTGTTCTACCTGTTCACCCTGGTGCTGGGCTACGGTGCCGCGGCGATCGTCGGCTCCGAGACCATCAGCAACGCACCGGGCGCGGAGAACTCCGCGGCGCCGCTGCTGGCGGAGGCGCTCGGCGGACCGGTGCTGCTCGGCTTCATCGCGGCGGTCGCGTTCGCCACGATCCTCGCCGTGGTGGCCGGGCTGACGATCACGGCGTCGGCGTCCTTCGCACACGACGTCTACGCCAACGTGATCAAGAAGGGCAAGGTCGACAGCAAGAACACCGAGGTCAGGGTCGCCCGCATCACCGCGTGCGTGATCGGGGCCGTCGCGATCGTCGGCGGCATCCTCGCCAAGGACCAGAACGTGGCGTTCCTCGTGGCGCTCGCGTTCGCGGTGGCGGCGTCGGCGAACCTGCCGACGATTCTCTACTCGCTGTTCTGGAAGCGGTTCAACACCAATGGCGCGCTGTGGTCGATCTACGGCGGCCTGACGGTGACGATCGTGCTCATCGTCTTCTCCCCCGCCGTGTCGGGCACGGAGAAATCGATGATCACGGGCGCCGACTTCCACTGGTTCCCGCTGCAGAACCCGGGCCTGGTGTCCATCCCGGTGTCGTTCTTCCTCGGCTGGCTCGGCACGGTGCTGTCGAAGGAGCACCTCGAGGAGAAGTACAAGGAGATGGAGGTCCGCTCACTCACCGGAGCGGGCGCCGAGAAGGCGTCGACCCACTAGGCGGCTCGCCGGCAAGGCCCCCGCTGCAACGCGCGGCAGCGGGGGCCTTCCGCATGTCGAGGTTTCCCCTTGCCGCTCAGTGGTAACTCGATCGAGTGAGCCTAGGAGGACCTGATGCCGACTGGAGCAGTCATCACCCTTGTCGCGCTGGCCATCGTCCTGGTCATCGTGGTGGTCGCACTCGCCGTCCGCCGCCAGTTGCAGCGCAAGCACCTGCGTGAGCGGTTCGGCCCCGAGTACGACCGCGAGGTCGAGCACGCACCGAGCAAGCGCCGCGCCGAGCGCGAGCTCGCCCAGCGCGAGGCCGAACACGAGCAGCTCTCGATCCGCCCGCTGTCCGACGAGGCACGCGTGCGGTACACGGAGAGCTGGAACCTGATCCAGCAGCAGTTCGTCGACCGTCCCGCGGACGCCGTGGTGGACGCCGACCGGCTGCTCGCAGCGCTGATGGCCGATCGTGGCTACCCCACCGGCGACCACGAACAGCAGGCCGCCGCGTTGTCGGTGAAGCACTCGCGCACGATCGGCCACTACCGCACGGCACACGACGTCGTCGAACGGCACCGCACGGGCCAGTCCTCCACGGAGGATCTGCGCGAGGCCATGGTCCACTACCGGACCGTGTTCGACGAACTGCTGCTCCCCGACCCGGAGCACGCGGGCGCCCGGCATCGCAAGGTCTGATTTTCGTGCCCGCGTCCGGGCATACTCGGCCGCATGTCCTATGACGTGGAGCGGATCAGGAAGCACTTCCCGGCCCTGACCGAGGGCGCGGCTCACTTCGACGGCCCTGGCGGATCACAGGTGCCGACCGTGGTCGGCGACGCCGTGGCGCGGACGTTGTGCTCGGCGATCGCCAACCGTGGCTCGGTGACAGCGGCCGAACGCCGCGCCGACGGCATCGTGGTGGACGCCCGGCGGGCGGCGGCCGACCTGGTGGGCGCCGAACCCGAGGGCGTGATCTTCGGGCGGAGCATGACCCAGCTGACCTACGACCTCTCCCGCGCACTCGCCAAGGACTGGGGACCCGGCGACGAGGTGGTGGTGACCAGGCTCGACCACGACGCGAACATCCGCCCGTGGGTCCAGGCCGCCGAGGTGCGCGGCGCCACCGTCCGCTGGGCCGACTTCGATCCGGCCACGGGTGAGCTGGCGGTGTCCGCCGTCGCGGACCTGCTCTCCGAGCGCACCCGGCTCGTGGCGGTGACGGCGGCGTCGAACCTGCTCGGCACCAGGCCGGACGTCGCCGCGATCGCCGCGAAGGCACACGAGGCCGGGGCCCTCTGCTACGTCGACGGGGTGCATCTCACCGCCCACACCCCGGTCGACCTGCGCTCGTTCGGCGCCGACTTCTACGTGTGCTCGCCGTACAAGTTCTTCGGGCCTCACCTGGGTTTCGCCGCGGCGAGCCCGGCGCTACTGGAGACGCTCCACCCGGACAAGCTGCTGCCCTCGACCAACGTGGTCCCCGAACGCTTCGAGCTCGGCACCCTGCCCTACGAGCTGCTGGCCGGGACCACGGCAGCGATCGACTTCATCGCGGAACTGGTGCCCGGCGCGGGGTCCCGGCGCGACCGCCTGACAACCTCGTTGCGCGCGCTGGAGGAGCACGAGGACACGCTGGCCAGGCGGCTCGAGGCCGGGCTCCGCGCGATCGACGGCGTGGTGCTGTACGGCTCGCCCGAGCGGCATCGCACGCCGACGGTTCTGTTCTCAGTGGACGGTGTCGCGCCGGAGCGTGTGTACGCCGAACTCGGCGAGCGCGGCGTCAACGCGCCGGCAGGCACGTTCTATGCCCTGGAGTGCGCGCGTCACCTCGGACTCGGCGACACGGGCGCCGTGCGTGCCGGGATCGCGCCGTACACCACGGAGTCCGAAGTGGACAAGCTGGTGGCGGAGATCGACCGGATAGCGGGCGAGCACGCCTGAAGTTCCCCACCGATCGCGCCGCATCGGCGTTCGGCCATCCGGCGGTGTCAGCGGGATGGCCCACCTCCGGATAATTCTCCGTACGAAAATCGCGCCCCTGTGCGCGATTTTCCTTGCGCCACTGGGGAAATTCCGCCGATCGCGGTGAACGGGGAACCTATGCGGAAAGCACGGAGAACGACCGTCCTGCTCGCGTCCGTGCTGTTGGCGCTGGCCTCGGTGGTCGGTTCGGCGAGCGCGGCGGCCGAGGCCGCACCACCGGGTCCCGAGTGTCCCGGCGCGGGTCCGATCCACGCGGCGGAACTGGCGACGCCGGTGCCGGCCGCGGCCTGCGGGCTGGCGGGCAGGACGGTGACCGCGGCGCTGGGCGTCGGTGCCCGGGTGCCCGAGCGGGGCATGTCGGTGACGGTGAGCGCGCTGACCAGGACCGGCAGCATCGACCTGACGGTGACCAACGACGACGGCATGGTGAGCGCGAAGGCCGACCGGGTTGGCGGCACCCAGCGGGCAACGCAGGCCGACCCGTGTGCGCAGTCGAGCTACGTCCTCATCGGCGGACGGTGGAACCGCACGCTGGCGTGGTGGTACAACTCGAGCACGGCCTCGCGAGCAGGCCTGCCCGCGAGCACGACGTTGTCGGCCCTGCGCTGGGCGAACCAGAACATGACCCTGGGCGACAACGACTGCGGGCTGCCGACACACCAGTTCTCGGCACGCGGCGCCTACCAGGGCAACCACACGTTGTACGCGAACATCGACAGCGCCGGACAGTGCACGAGCAAGTTCCCGAACAACTACAACACCATCAGCTGGGGCCCCACCGACTCGCCGGAGATCCTGGCGATCACGTGCCTGGCCGCATACGTGGACACGGGCTTCTACGCGGAGGCCGACATCTACCTGGCGTCGAATAAGGGCTTCACCGACGTGATGCCCGCGAACTGTGTCGGCCTGGTGGACCTGGAGAGCGTGGCGACCCACGAGTGGGGCCACGCGTTCGGCCTGGACCACGCCTTCGAGAGCGACCTGACGATGTACCCGACGTACGCCGACTGCGACACCAAGCAGCGCACGCTGGGACTCGGTGACTGGCAGGGCATGAACGCCCTGTACTGAGCACAACGCCCCTGTACGAGACGCCGAAAGGCCGCCGCACTATGCGGTGGCCCTTCGGCTGACGCTGTCGGGGTGACAGGATTTGAACCTGCGACCCTTCGCTCCCAAAGCGAATGCGCTACCAAGCTGCGCCACACCCCGTGACCGCCACGCCTGGGCGGTGTGCGACCACCTTAGCGTGTACCGCTACACTACCGGGGCGGCTGGTCACCGGTCGCATGCGGGCGTAGCTCAATGGTAGAGCCCCAGTCTTCCAAACTGGTGGTGCGGGTTCGATTCCCGTCGCCCGCTCCAGAACGTTTACGCAGGTCAAACCCACTTCAAGGCGGCGGTTCCCGATCATGGGGAGCCGCTGTTCGCCGTCTTGGGCCATAAACGGGCCACTAACCGACCGGAACCAGAACACCGGCGGCCCCCCCACCAGGCTCGTCGTCGGGCCGATCGCCTCGCCGCAGCTCGACACGGGCATTCGGATGGATGTTCGGCCACGGTGTCAGGAACGCGCTTGCCGCCGACCAGGCCCGCCTTGACGAGCACCGGCAGTGCGGCGAACGTGGCAGTTCCGGGAATGGAACGTCCTTGCCGGCATCGACCGCGCCGACAAGTGGTTGGTACGTAAAGGGATTCAGGGCGACGGTCCGGGCCGCGCGGAGCTGGCTCGATCCTGCGCCGCCGCACAGCGGCGGTTCATCTCCGCATACCGCAAGCAGCCCCGGGCTTGGGTGCCCGCGATAACGATCAGGGCACACCGGGTAATGGGCGGCGAAGCCCCTCAGATGTTCCCTCTGAACCGGTGCGCGCGCACCGCCACGGAGGGGACCCACGCCACGATGACCGCCGTACCTGCCGCCGCCCTACCCAGCGTGGTGGGACCACCCGGCTCCCGGCTCGTGACCGGCGCCGTCGGTACAGGCTTCCGCATCCTGTTCCTGATCCTCGTGGCCGCCGGATACGCCATCTACGACGTCGGCGGGTGACCCCTCACCGCACAACCAGAGTAAGGAACCAACACCCATGAGATCCGTCCCCGCCCTCGCTGCTGCCTGCGCAACTGCCGCCATCCTTGCCGGCTGCTCGAACGACACCGCTGGCAGCGGCTCCGCTCCAGAGCTGCCCGCCGCCACGACCGAGGCCACCGCGAGCGAGGCCACTGCGGAACAAGCCGCCGACGAGCCCGAACGCAACGAGCGCGGCAACATCGTCAAGCAGCTCGGCGAGGAGGCCGGGTTCGCCGGGTTCGGCGGGCAGGTCGGGGACGACACCAACGTTCTGTTCGCCATCGACAAGGTGGAGGTCGACCCGTCGTGTGACCAGTACGGTATGGCCGCCGAGAGCGGTCGCACGCTGTTGCTTCACGTGCGCGTCGCGACCGGCAGCAGCGCCGAGACCGCGAGCATGGCCCTCGGCGTCCTGAACCCGTACAGCTTCTCCGAGATCGATGCCAACGGCGTCACCCACGCCGCGGAGTCCGGGATGTGCACGGACCCGAACGCCAGCATCACGATGCAGAACTTCGGGCCGAACCAGAAGTACGCCGGCACTCTCGAGCTGATCGTGCCCGAAGCCAACGGTTCGCTGATCCTGTCGTCTCCCGGCATGGAGGGCGGCTGGGAGTGGGACTACTGAGCGCGCCACCCGGCCGTTCCGCCGAACACAGCCATGGATCCCCGTCGCTTCGGGATCGGGAACCGGTGGGCGGGCATCACTCGCGCGCAGGCAGGCCCTGCGCTACCGCGGCTACGACTGGGAGTGATTCCGGCCGAGCTCCAGGACCGGGCCCGGATCAACGGGTCCGACGGTGAGCTGCCGCACCTGGACCCGCTGACCCGCGGGGTGTCGAAGCGCCTCACGGCAGGGCCGCCAGGCACTCCCGGCACCTCGTGCCGGGAGTGCCTGCCCCCAGCACAAGGCGACATGCATACGCCGTCGTCGGCACGGCCCCGACCAGTCGCCCCGCCGGACGCACGGCGCGAACCTGTGCCTCACGCGCGCGCCGCCGGTGTCTACGCGGAGACCTGCCGCGCCGTCGCCATCGCGCGCTCGGTCTCCCAGAACGCGCGCATCGACACGATCCGGCCGTCCTCGCCCACTTTGTAGACGAACACGCCGTCGGTGTCGACGCGGTAGTTGCCCGGCAGGTACGTCGTGATCGTGCCGACGTTGGCCACCTCGTCGCCCGCCGCGTGCGAATCCCTGATCACGAACTCGAACCGTTCGACGTTCGCGATCGTCTTGTCCCAGAACGCGGAGATGCCGTCCGTGCCGTGGTGGCCCTTGCCCTCCTCGTCGAACATCGACGGGCCAACCGGGTCCTCGATCACGCCGTCGGGGTGGAACAGCGTGAGCCACTGGTCCTTCTCCCCCGCCACGACGGCCTGCATCGACCGCCACGCCGCGAGGCGCGCTGGCGGCTGCTCCGCCTCCGGGTCCCAGCACACGGTGACACTCACGGCTCAGGCCTCCTTGAACTTGTCGATGATCTCGTCGGCGAACTTCTTGATCGCGTCCTTCTTCGCCGACACCGGTGCGTCGAAACCGAGGCCCTGCAACACCCACGGCACGGTGATCACGTCGGTGACGCCGATCTCGGCCTGCTGCCGGTAGCCATCGAGGCCGAAGCGGTCGACGCAGACGGCCTGGATCTCGAACGGCTCGTCGGCGCGCCCGTACTCCGCGCGCAGCTCGCGCAGGCGCTGGATCGTCGTGGACAGGTCGTCGAACTTCATCATCGCCGAGGCCCAGCCGTCACCGGCCCTGGCCGCGCGCCGCAGCGCCACCTCGGTGTGCCCGCCGATGTAGAACGGCACGGGCCGCTCCGGCGCCGGGCTCATCCGTAGCCTGCCGAAGTCGAAGAACCGGCCGTGGTACTCGACCATGCCGCCGCCGAGGATGAGGCGCAGCACCTCGATGGCCTCGTCGACGCGCTTTCCTCGGTGCTCGTAGGGCGCGCCGCACCACTCGAACTCCTCGGGCGACCAGCCCACGCCCAGGCCGAGCCCGAAGCGGCCTCCGGTGAGGTTGGCGACGGAGCCGACCTGCCTGGCGAGCAGCACGGGGTTGCGCGAGCCGAGCTTGAGCACGGACGTGTAGAAGCGGATCCGGCTGGTGACGGCGCCCATCGCCCCTGCGGCGATCAGCGGGTCGACCCACGGGGTCTCCTCGTCCCAGAACCGGCTGCCGTCGGGGGTGTAGGGGTAGTCCGCCGACACCGTCTCCGAGTAGAAGAGCGAGTCGGGCAGCGCGACCGAGGCGAACCCGCACTCCTCCGCCGTCGCGGCGAGCTCGGTGAGCTGGTCGAGCGGGCTCAGGGCCACCGACAGTGTGAACTTCATGCGCCAGAACTATAACGTGTTCTAGTTCTGGAGGCCAGTGGTGAGCCAGGCCACCCTGAGGCTGTGATCTGCGACACCGAACACCACGTGTCGCATTCACCTGACGGTTCGAAACATTCCCTGGTCGACGCGCGAACCCGGATTAAACGTCATTCGCCGATTTGTTTCCCACATCACCTTCTTCAGTGAAAGAAGGGCTCGCCTTCCAGCGGATTCGCGTGTTTACCGTTTCCGGTCGCCGATGGCGGGAAAGCCACGGCGGTAGTCGGGGGAACACATTCCGTAGAACCGAATTTCTGTGGAGGAAACGCGTGCCCACGACATCCTGGAAACGGTCCGCCATCATCGCCGCCGTCGGAGCCGGAACGCTGCTCGGCTTCGCCGGGACGTCCTCGGCGGTCGTGCCGACCTCGCAGAGCATCGACGCGCCGCCGAAATCCGTCGCGCCGGGCTCGCAGGTGACGTTCACCGGCAAGCTCACCGGCATGGGCGACCGGCCGCTGCCCGGCGAGCCGGTGGACCTGGAGTGGCGAGCCGGGCCGGACCAGCCGTGGTCGGTCTCGAAGACCGGGCAGACCAACCACGACGGTGTGGCCTCGATCGCCGTGCCGGTCGAGCGCACGTCGCACTGGCGGCTCAACTACCGGGGCGACGAGATCCACGACCCCTCCCTGTCGGCCGAGCAGACCGTGCAGGCACACAAGCCGGTCAACCAGCGCATCGTCGACGCGGCGGCGAGCCAGGCGGGCAAGCCGTACTCGTACGGCGCCAGCGGCCCGGACAGCTTCGACTGCTCCGGCTTCACGCAGTACGTCCACAGCAAGGTCGGCATCGACCTGCCGCGCACGTCGAGCGACCAGCGCGCTGCCGTGCCGCAGATCGGCAAGGGCGACAAGGTGCCCGGTGACCTGCTGTTCTTCTCCGATGGTGGCAGCGTCTACCACGTGGGCATCTACGCCGGTGGCAACCAGATGTGGGCCGCGCCGGAGTCGGGCGACGTCGTGCGCAAGCAGGACATCTACACCGAGTCCTACACCGTCGGCCGCGCCTGGTGACGCCACGGGAACTCGACGGGTAACGTCCGCGTTGTCCGGTTCAACGAACCAAAACAACCGGGAGTGACCCATGGGTACCGCGATCGTCGTGATCGTGCTCCTACTGATCGTCGTCGGCGGCGGCTTCTACCTGGTCCGTTCTCAGCAGGAGGCCAAGCGGCGCCAGCTCGAGGACGCCAAGTCAGAGGCTCGCCGCTGGCTCGAGCGGCTCGGCGGTCAGGTGCTGAACCTCACGGGCACCGACACGGCGTCACAGCAGGCGATGGCCGACGCGGCCGAGCGCTACAACGCCGCGGGCTCGCAGATGGAACAGGCGCAGACCGCCGAGCAGGCCCGGCTCGTCAAGGAGACCGCGCTCGAGGGCCTGTACTACGTGCGAGCGGCCCGCGAGGCGATGGGCATGGACCCCGGTCCAGCCCTGCCCGAGGACGCCGAGCGCGAGCGTGCGGGCAAGGTCACCGAGCATCGCGCGGTGGAGGTCGAGGGGCATCACTACGAGGCGTCGCCCGAGCCCGGCCAGAACACGCCGCACTACTACCCCGGCGGCCGTGTCGCCGGCAGGCCGGTGCCGAGGGGCTGGTACAGCGAGCCGTGGTGGAAGCCCGCGCTCGTGGCCGGCGCCTGGGGCCTCGGCTCGATGCTGCTGTTCAGCGCGATGTTCTCCGGCATGGCGGGCATCGCGAGCGCCGGAGCCTGGGAAGCGGGCTACGACGCGGGCCAGGAGGACGCCGCCGAGTCCGGTGACGCCGGTGGTGAAGGCGGTGACGGCGGTGACGGCGGTGATTACGGCGACGGCGGTGGCGACTTCGGAGGTGGCGACTTCGGCGGGGGTGACTTCGGCGGGGGTGACTTCGGAGGCGACTTCGGCGGCTTCTGAGTGAACTGACGAGAACCCGTCACGAAGGCTGGCAGGTCGGACACCAGTACAGGTTCCGGCCTGCCAGTTCTTTGTGTGCGATGGGTGTGCCGCATACCAGGCACGGCTGCCCCGTCCGCCGGTAGACGTAGACCTCACCCCCGTGGCGGTCCTGCCGAGGGGCGCGACCGGTCACCTCGGGCAGGTGCTCGTCGGCCACCGTGTCGATCCGCCCGGTGCGCACACCCGCCCGCATCAACGTCACGAGGTCGTCCCAGACGTCCTTCCACAGCACGGAGTCCAGCGAGCGTCCGGGCAGCATCGGCGCGATGCCGTGCCGGAACAGCACCTCGGCGCGGTAGACGTTGCCGACGCCTGCCAGCACCGACTGGTCCATCAGCAGCGCCGCGATCGTCGTGCGCGAGCGGGAGATGCGCTCCCACGCCCGCTCCGGCTCGGCGTCCCGGCGCAGCGGGTCGGGGCCGAGCCTCGCCTTGATGGCCTCGGCTTCGGGCTCGGAGAGCAGCTCACACCGCGTCGGCCCGCGCAGGTCCGTCCAATGTGTCCGTCCGGACAGCCGCATGCGCACCTGCCCGACGGGCGGTGTTTCCGGCAGTTTCGCCTCGGTGAACGTGCCGTACAGCCCAAGGTGGACGTGCACCGTCCCCTGTGGACCGTAGTTGTGGAAAAGGTGCTTGCCGTACGCCTCGGCGCTGTGCAGTACCTGCCCGTCGAGCCGGGCCGCCTCGGCGCCGAACCTGCCCTGAGGGCTGGACACCCGCACCGGCGCGCCGGCGTAGCGCCGCTGGTGCAGCCGCGCGAGCCGGTGCAGGGTGTGCCCTTCGGGCATCAGGCCTCCGGCAGGGCCGGCGGGTTTCCGGTGGTCTCGTAGTCGCTGATCTGCTGCACGCGCCGCGAATGACGGGCGTCGAGGTCGGGCGGGGTGGCCAGGAACGCCTCGACGATCTCGGTCGCCTCGTCCTTGGTGTGCATCCGCGCGCCGACGCCGATGAGCTGGGCGTGGTTGTGCTCGCGGGTCAGCTTGGCCGTCTCGACGCTCCACGCGAGACCGGCCCGCGCGCCGGGCACCTTGTTGGCGGCGATCTGCTCGCCGTTGCCCGAACCGCCGATCACGATGCCGAGGCTGCCCTCGTCGGCGACCACGCGCCGCGCGGTCTCGATGCAGAAGGCCGGGTAGTCGTCCGCCGCGTCGTAGACGTGCGGACCGACGTCGGTCACCTCGTGACCCTGCTTCTCGAGGTGAGCGACGAGGTGGTTCTTGAGCTCGAAGCCCGCATGGTCGGATCCCAGATAGACACGCACGGCACGGAGTGTGCCATCCCCGCAGGGCACGACCGCGCACCACCCGGCAAGCTGACGCCGTGAACGTCTTCCGGCAGGCAGGTCACGACGTGCGCCTCGAGTGGGGTGCCGAGGGGGTTGCCGCGCTCGGCGCCGGGTGCGCCGTGCTGGTCGTGGTCGACGTGCTGTCGTTTTCCACCCGGGTGGACCTTGCGCTGGCGGAAGGGCACCGGGTGCGGCCCGTGCACTGGCTCGGCGAGGACCCGCCCGAGGGCACCGAGGTGCCGCTGCGCTCCCCCAACGGCGCGACGCTGTCGGCCGAGGCCGCCGCCACCGGCGCGCACGTGCTCACCGCGTGCCTGCGCAACGCGCACGCCGTGGCCGAGGCCGCCCTGGCGCTGGCCGGGGACGCACCGGTCGGCGTGGTGCCCTGCGGCGAGCGCTGGGGCGTCCACCTGCGAGCCGGACCGGGCGCGACGGGGCCGCTGCGGCCGTGCGTGGAAGACCACCTGGGCGCGGGTGCCGTCGTGGCCGCGCTGCTCGACCTGGGCGCGCGGCGGCTGTCGCCCGAGGCATCACTCGCGGCGCTGGCGTGGCGGGCGGCCGGACCGGAGGCCGGGGCACTGGTGGCGGGCTCGGCCTCGGGCCGGGAACTGCGGGAGAACGGTCACGGCGGGCTCGTCGGGCACGCGGTGGCCGTGGGCTCGTCGCGGGTGGTGCCGAGGCTCAGGGAAGGGGTGTACGAGCGTGGCTGACGGGCGGTGGGTGAACCTCGGCGACGGCGTGTACGTCCGCCGGCACGAGGAGCTGGACCTGTCCACCGGGCTCGTGCTGGGCGAGCGCGGCTGCCTGGTGGTCGACACGCGCGGCGACGCGGCACAGGGCGGTGAGCTGGCCGCCGCCGTGCGGGAGCTGACCACGCTGCCGTGGACGGTCGTGCTCACGCACGCGCACTTCGACCACGGCTTCGGCACGGCGGCGTTCGAGCCCTGCGAGGTGTGGGCGCACGAGGGCTGCCGGGCGGTCCTGGCGGCCGAGGGCCCCGGGGACCGCCAACGGTGGGCCCGGCGCTACCGCGACGAGGGACGGGCCGACGTGGCCGCCGCCCTCGAGGCCACCCGGATCGTGCTGCCCGATCGCCTCGTCACGGGCAGGACGGAGCTGAACCTCGGGGGCAGGCGGGTGGTGCTCGACCACTTCGGCCCCGCGCACACCGGGCACGACCTCGTGGTGCAGGTGCCGGACGCGGGCGTGGTGTTCGCGGGCGACCTGGTGGAGCACGCGCCGGGCGGTTCGTTCACGGCCGAGTCGTTCGGCCCCGACACGACGCTGCACGCGTGGCCCTCGGCGCTCGACGGCGTGCTCGCGCTGACACCCCGTGTGGTGGTGCCGGGACACGGCGAGCCGGTGGACCGGGAGTTCACCCAGGCGGCGCGCGAGACGCTGGCGAGGCTCGCCGCGCTGCGCGCCGCCGTTGAGGCCGGCGAGCTGGACGCGACCCGGGCCAGGGAGCTGTCCCCGTGCCCGGCCGACGTCACCGACGCCGCGCTCGCTCTGCAGTGAAGGCCACCTTCACTGCGTTGAACGCAGTGAAGGTGGCCTTCACTGCAGATCTGTCATGCCCGCTCAGTCGAAGTTCAGCTCGCCCGTCCGAGTCCGCTTAAGCTCGAAGAAGTCCGGGTAGCCGGCGAGCAACCGCGCGCCGTCGAAGATCTTCAGCGCCTCCTCGCCCTTCGGGATCGAGGAGAGCACCGGGCCGAAGAAGGCGACGCCGTCGATGTGGATCGTCGGCGTGCCCACGTCCATGCCCACCGGGTCCATGCCCTCGTGATGGCTCTTGCGCAGCGCCTCGTCGTACTCGGTCGACGTCGCGGCGTCGAGCAGCTCGGCCGGCGCCGAGACCTCGGCCAGGACTTCCTTGAGCACGATCTCGACGTCCTTGTTGCCCTGGTTGTGGTAGCGGGTACCGAACCCCGTGTAGTAATCGCGCAGCACGTCCTCGCCGTGCCGCTGTGCGAGCGCGACCGCCACGCGCACCGGTCCCCACGCCTTGTCCAGCAGTTCGCGGTAGTCCTGGGGCAGGTCCCGGCCCTCGTTCAGCACCGCGAGGCTCATCACCCGGAAGCGCAGATCCAGGTCGCGGTGTTTCTCGACCTCGAGGATCCAGCGCGAGGTGATCCACGCGAAGGGACACACCGGGTCGAAGTAGAAATCGACACGCGTCCTGCCGTCTTGCCGCTCTGTAGGCATGGGCTCTCCTGATTGGTTCCGGTCACCGGCGGGTAAGCAACTCCCCTACCACGGCGCAACAGCGTCGGCGCGCGACTTGTTCCCCGTCGCGACGGCCCGCGTTCCCATGATTTGATGCCCCGAGCAGATCGAAACCCACAACCGCTACCAGCACAGAGGTGCCAGTGCCCGCCCCAAACCTGACCCGCGACCAAGCCAAACAGCGTGCCGAACTCCTCGACGTGGAGTCCTACGACGTCGAGCTCGACCTGACGGACGGCCACGGCCGACCCGGTGAGAAGACGTTCGACTCCAAGACGAGGATCACCTTCTCGGCCGCGCGACCGGGCGAGACGTCATGGGTGGACATCGTGGCCGAGGGTGTCCGTTCCGCGACGCTCAACGGCACGGCGCTGGACGTGTCGGGCTACGTCGAGGACGACGGGGTGGCCCTCCCCGAGCTCGCCGCGAGCAACGAGCTCGTGGTGGAGGCCGACTGCCGGTACATGAACACCGGCGAGGGCCTGCACCGTTTCGTCGACCCGGTCGACGGAGGCGTGTACCTCTACACGCAGTTCGAGACCGCCGACGCCAAGCGCATGTTCGCGTGCTTCGACCAGCCCGACCTCAAGGCGACGTACCGGCTGACGGTCATCGCGCCGAAGGACTGGAAGGTCGTCTCCAACGCCCTCGTGGAGTCCCAAGAGGACACTCCGGAAGGCGCGGTCCGCACCGTTTTCGCCGTGTCCGAGCGGATCTCCACGTACCTGGTGGCCCTCATCGCCGGGCCCTACGCGGAGTGGCGCGACGAGTACTCCGACGAGCACAAGACGATCCCGCTGGGCATCTACTGCCGGGCTTCGCTCGCCGAGTACATGGACGCCGAGCGCCTGTTCACCGAGACCAAGCAGGGCTTCGGCTTCTACCACGAGAACTTCGGCACCCCGTACCCCTTCTCGAAGTACGACCAGCTGTTCGTGCCCGAGTTCAACGCGGGCGCGATGGAGAACGCCGGCGCCGTGACGTTCCTGGAGGACTACGTCTTCCGCAGCAGGGTCACTCGCTACGCCTACGAACGGCGCGCCGAGACGCTGCTGCACGAGATGGCGCACATGTGGTTCGGCGACCTCGTGACCATGCGCTGGTGGGACGACCTGTGGCTGAACGAGTCGTTCGCGACGTTCGCGAGCGTGCTCGCGCAGGCCGAGGCGACCGAGTACACGGGTGCGTGGACGAGCTTCGCCAACATCGAGAAGTCGTGGGCCTACCGGCAGGACCAGCTGCCCTCGACGCATCCGATCGCGGCCGACATCGTCGACCTGCACGCCGTCGAGGTGAACTTCGACGGCATCACCTACGCCAAGGGCGCGAGCGTGCTCAAGCAGCTCGTCGCCTATGTCGGGCTCGAGAACTTCCTCGCGGGCCTGCGGGTGTACTTCCGCAAGCACGCGTGGGACAACGCGACGCTCGAGGACCTGCTGGGCGCGCTGGAGGAGGCGTCCGGCCGTGACCTGTCCTGGTGGAGCGCCCAGTGGCTCGAGACGACGGGGCTCAACTCGCTGCGCCCGCGCTTCGAGGTCGACGGCGAGGGACGCTTCACGTCGTTCGCGGTGCTGCAGGGCGGCGCCAAGCCGGGCGAGGGCGAGCTGCGCACCCACCGGGTGGCGGTCGGCGTCTACGACGACGACGGCTCGGGCAAGCTCGTGCGCACGCGGCGCGTGGAGCTCGACGTCGACGGCGAGCGGACCGAGGTGCCCGACCTGGTGGGCGTGCCGGCCGGCAAGCTCGTGCTGGTCAACGACGACGACCTGACCTACTGCACGATGCGGCTCGACAACGACTCGCTCGTCACGCTCATCGACCGCATCGGCGACATCACCGAGCCGCTGCCGCGCACGCTGTGCTGGTCGGCGGCCTGGGAGATGACCCGTGAAGCCGAGCTGAAGGCCCGCGACTTCGTCACGCTCGTCCAGCGCGGCATCCACGCGGAGACCGAGGTCGGCGTGGTACAGCGGCTGCTGCTGCAAGCGCAGACCGCCCTGAACTCCTACGCCGAGGAGAAGTGGGCGCGCGAGCACGGCTGGCCGTCGTTCACGGCGCGCCTGCTCGAGCTGGCCCGAGGCGCCGAGCCGGGCTCGGACCACCAGCTGGCATTCGTCAACTCGCTGGCGGGCTCGGTGCTCGACGACGACACGGCGGCCGTGCTGGCGGGCTGGCTGGACGGCTCGGCGAAGCTGGAGGGCCTCACGGTCGACACGGACCTGCGCTGGCGGCTGCTGCACGCGCTCGTGGCGCACGGCAAGGCCGGCGACGCGGAGATCGACGCGGAGCAGGCGCGCGACGACACGGCGACGGGCCGCAGGCACGCGGAGCGGTCGCGGGCACTGCGCCCGACCGCGGAGGCGAAGGCGAAGGCGTGGGAGCGCGCCGTCTATGACGACGAGCTGCCCAACGCCGTGAACGAGGCGATCATCGCCGGGTTCTCGCACCCGGCGCAGAAGCACCTGCTCGGCGACTACGTCGCGAAGTACTTCGACGCGATCGACGAGGTGTGGGCGCGCCGGTCCAGCGAGCGCGCGCAGCCGACGGTGGTGGGCCTGTACCCGTCGTGGGCGGTGAACCGGGAGGGCGTCGCCGCCGCCGACGCGTGGCTCGAGGGCGAGCACTCGCCCGCGCTGCGCCGCCTGGTGTCGGAGGGCAGGGCCGGCATCGTGCGGGCGCTGGCGGCCCGCGAGTTCGACGAGAGCTGACCCCCGCTCAGCAAACAGCCCCCAAGGCCACCTTTGTTGCGTTGAACGCAACAAAGGTGGCCTTGGGGGCCTCTGGGGTGACTTGTCAGTGCGGGGCGGGGCCGGCCGAGTCGGCCAGCATGCGCAGCCCGCTGACGAGGCCGCCGATGAGGTCGCCCTCCTTGAAGGAGGCGACCATGCTCATCACCGCGAGCTTGGCGCCGCGGTCGGGCAGGCGGTACATGGCCTCGCCACCGGTGACGACCTCGACCACGCGCTCGCCGGGGGAAACCGCGATCAGCACGGCGTGGTCGCCCTGCGCGCCGAGGCTGTCGTGCAGCGACTCCGCACCCACACGGCTGTCGTTTCCGAGCTCGCCGAGGTAGATACTGAACTCCAGGCCGGTCTCCCTGCTGGCCAGCGTCAACGCCTCGTCGAGGCGGGCCAGTTGGGCGGTCGTGAATGGGCCTTTCGGAGCAGCGGGCTCGTACATCTGCGCCACGGACACGCGTCCGCTGGCGGTAACGGCCGCGCCGGGCTGCAGTTCGGTTCCCTCGAGCCCGGTCGACGGGCTCTGAGTGGTCAGCTCACCAGCTCCCACGGGCACCTCCCCGAACCTTCGACGGGCTCGCCGTCTCACCAGCCGCGCGCGCATCACCGGCGCCAGCCGGGTTGGCACTCCACCACATCGGCGGGAACTCCCACGCCTGCCCCGGCCGGTACCTCGGCCTACCTGCGAACCTCGAACGCAGGGTGGCCAAGGCGAACACACCGTAGATGGCGAGCGGGATCACCGCGAAGACCAGAGTCGTCTCGAGGATGCTCACGACCGCAGGGTATCCGACGGCCCACGGTCACACCTCACCTGCCACGGCGAACCGACAGTGCCGTCCGTCGCTCGAGAGGTCCCGTCCGCCGCTTGCCACGCCGGGAATCCCACGTTGAGCCGAAACGCCGTTCGCGAAAGGTCGCAACTCACCGTACGGGCGGCGGCACCCGGCTCTCGCATCTTGTTCCCCTACTTGATTGCTCGTACGTTTTTCACCTGTACGGGCCTTGCGCCTCACCCCCCATCCCCAATAGGTCACACCCCGGTCACAGGAGGACTTGCCATGCACACCGTCCTGACCCCCGCCGAGTCGAACCACAACACCGTTTCGTCGCTTTTCGCCGAATCCGCCGAGCGTGGTACACGGGTCACGCGGGGTACACGCGTCACCTGCGGCACTCGGGTGACGGCCGGGACTCGGGTCACGCGCGGTACGCGAGTCACCCGCGGCACCCGCGTCACGGCCGGGACTCGGGTCACGAGGGGCACGCGAGTCACGGCGGGCACCAGGGTCACGAGGGGCACCCGAGTCACCCGCGGCACCAGGGTGACGGCGGGCACCCGCGTCACCCGCGGTACCAGGGTCACCCGCGGCACGCGCGTCACCGCCTGAGGCGGAACGTCCACGCAGCGTTCCCGCCCGACCTGAAGACGTAACGACGAAGTGAATACCCACCACGGCACGCCCCTGGCCGCGTGACGATCACGCGGCCGGGGCGCCGAGGTATTGCCGCCACAGCGGGTCGGCCTCCGTGGAGTGCGCGAGCAGCCTCCAGTGCGGACCGTGCGGCGCCGTCGGCACGACGCGCAACCGCCAGCCGATCTCCGACAGCAGCTTGTCCGCCTTGCGGTGGTTGCATTTCGCACAGCAGGCCACACAGTTCTGCCACGAGTGCGCACCGCCGCGGCTGCGCGGCACCACATGGTCGATCGTCTCCGCGCGAGCCCCGCAGTACGCGCAGCGGAAGCGATCCCGGTGCATCAACCCGGCCCGCGTGAGCGGAACCTGGGCACGATAGGGTACGCGCACGTAGGTGCTCAGCCTGATCACCGAAGGAACCTCGACCGCCATGGTGGCGGCGTGCAGCGTCAGCCCCGTGGGATCCTCGTGCACGACCTCCGCCTTGCCACACACGAGCAGCACGATGGCGCGGCGTAGAGGTAACGCGGTGAGTGGTTCGAACGTCGTGTTGAGCAGCAGCACACGCCGCTTGCCCCAGCCAGGTCCCGACGAACCGCCGCCTCCCGGATCCCTCGACCGCCGCTGACCGTGCGAGCGAGTGATCCGGCCCCCACGCGCCGGAGGTCCGGTCGGCTGTGGCCCACTGGCATGTGGGCCGCCGATCACGGCGCCTACGGGCGCGCACAGCTTGGCCTCCGGCGCCTGCCCGGCCGGATGCCGGGTATGGGCGCCGTGGGGGCTCGGTTGTCGGTCTGGCACGCGACCACCTCCACCGGTGTTGCCCTAGTCGACCACAGACCGGGGCCAGAACGCACGTGCGTTAGGCAACGTGTCACTTCCCAGTACGGTTGTGGTTGGACTCGACGTGGTCAACATGCCGTAATCGGGGGACTCACCGGACCTGGAGAGTGTGCGGCGTCACAAACATGGAAGGAGCGTTCCCCGAAGTGGAGCAGTTGCTCAGCGACCCGCCGTCCTGCATCAACGAGGCTGGCACCTGGTGCCAGCAGATCTGGCGGCTCACCGGGAACGAGTGGCTGGCGGGCTCGGCGAACTGGCTCGTCGCCAAGCCGTTGAGCATCCTGCTGATCGTCGTGGTCGCCGTCCTCGTGCGGTACCTGGTCCGCAAGCTCATCGACCGGCTCACCAGAACGCCTGCCGACGACGCCGACGGCGGCTCGGGCAGGCTGCCCGCGCTGCTGCGTCCCCTGCGCGAGCGCGCGCCGGAGGTGCTCGGTCCCGTGGTGATCGAAAGACGCCGCCAGCGGGCGATGACGATCGGCTCGGTGCTGAAGTCGCTCACCACCGTGGTGATCTACGGCCTCGCATTCGTCATGGTCCTCGGCGAGATCGGCATCAACCTCGCCCCGATCCTCGCCTCGGCCGGCATCGTCGGTGTGGCGATCGGGTTCGGTGCGCAGAACCTGGTGCGGGACTTCCTCTCCGGGATCTTCATGATGCTGGAGGACCAGTACGGCGTCGGCGATGTCGTCGACGTCGGCGAGGCCGTCGGCACCGTCGAGGCGGTGGGCCTGCGCATCACCACGCTGCGCGACCTCAACGGCACCGTCTGGTACGTCCGTAACGGCGAGGTGCTGCGCGTCGGCAACTCCAGCCAGGGCTACGCCGTGGGCGTGGTCGACATCCCGCTGAGCTACAACACCGACGTCCAGCGGGCGACCACGCTGCTGGAGGAGGTCGCGGCCGAGGCCGCGGCACGGCCGGCGATCGCGCCGGACGTGCTGGAACCGCCGGAGGTGCTCGGTGTGGAGAACGTCACGCCCGAGGGCACGCAGCTGCGGCTCACGGTCAAGGTGCGGCCAGGCCGCCAATGGGCGGTGCAGCGAGCCCTGCGCGCGGAGATCCTCCCCGCCTTCGAACGGGCCGGCTTCGAGCCGCCGCTCGGCCGCTTCTTCGGAAACGGTTCGACGGGCACCGCGAACTGAAGATCGTGAGCAACGCACGGCAGAATGGAGAGGTGGCTGAAGTGAGCGAGACGCCGGATCCCCGTACGTTCTACGAGGCGGTGGGTGGCGAGCCGACGTTCCGCAAGATCGTCGCCCGCTTCTACGCCGAGGTCGCCGACGACGAGGTGCTGCGCCCGCTCTACCCGGAGGAGGACCTCGGTCCCGCCGAGGACCGGCTGCGGCTGTTCCTCATGCAGTACTGGGGCGGCCCGCACACCTACTCCGACCAGCGTGGGCACCCCCGGCTGCGCATGCGGCACGCGCCGTTCAAGATCGGACCGATCGAGCGGGACGCGTGGCTGCGCGCGATGCGCGTCGCCGTGGACGAGAGCGGCATCGAGGAGCCGTACCGCACCCAGCTCTGGCAGTACCTGGAGATGGCCGCCCAGTCGATGATGAACAGCTGGGTGTGACCGCTGGTGCGCAGAGCCGGCAGAGACACCGCACGGCCCTCCGCACCGGCCGGCGCCCGCTGGTGGCAGGACGCAGTCTTCTACGAGCTGCCCGTGCGCTTGTTCGCGGACTTCGACGGAGACGGCGTCGGCGACCTCGAGGGCATCAGGGGCAGGCTCGGCTACCTCGACCTGCTCGGGGTGCACGCGCTGCGGCTGACGCCGTTCTACCTCTCCCCCATGGCCGACGACGGCTACGACATCGCGGGCCCCCGTGCGGTCGATCCCGTGCTGGGCAACCTCGACACGGTCGACTCGCTGCTGGCCGAGGCGCACGCGGCCGGGCTTCGGGTCGTGCTCGACCTCGTGGCGAACCACACGAGCGACAAGCACATCTGGTTCGCGGCCGCCCTCTCCGCCGCACCGGGCAGCCCCGAGCGCGAGCGCTACCACTTCCGCGACGGCCGGGGCGAGCACGGCGAGCTGCCGCCGAACGACTGGCGCGCGCGGGACGGCGGCCCGGCCTGGACTCGCGTGGCCGACGGCCAGTGGTACCTGCACCTGTTCGGGCCCCATGAGCCGGATCTGAACTGGACCAACCCCGAGGTGCGGGCCGACTTCGAGCGCACGCTGCGGTTCTGGCTCGACCGCGGCGCCGATGGGATCCACCTCGCGGCCGCCTCGGGCATGGCCAAGCACCGCGACCTGCCCGACGCCGATCCGCGGGGGCGCACGGATCCCCGTTTCGACGACGACGGCGTGCACGAGATCCACCAGGCCATCCGCAAGGTGATCGACGAGTACCCGCACGCGGTGTCGCTGGGCGGGCTCGACATCGCCGACGACGAGCGTTTCGCCCGGTACCTGCGGCCGGGTGAGCTGCACCTCGCCGTGCACCCCCGGCTCGCGCGCACGCCGTTCGATGCCGACGCGCTGCAGGCAGCCGTCGAGCGCTCGCTGGCCACGGTCGCGTCCGTCGGCGCGCCGCCGGCCTGGGCGCTGGCGGGGCACGGCCTGCCGAGGCAGGTGACGCGCTACGGGGGCGGCACGCGGGGATTGAACCGGGCGCGGTCCATGGCGCTCGTCCTGCTGGGTCTTCCGGGTGCGGTGAGCCTGCGGGCAGGTGAGGAGCTCGGCCTCGGCGACACCGAGGAGGGTTCGCGGGCGCCGATCCCATGGGAGGGCACCGCGCCGCCGTTCGGTTTCTCCGCGTTGCCGGGCGGCTGGGAGTCGATCCCCTCCGGCTGGGCGCCGTTCACCGTCGAGGCGCAGCTGGAGGACGAGGAGTCGACGCTCTCGCTGTACCGCAGAGCGATCGAGCTGCGCCGCGAGCATCCGGGCTTCGCGGGTGACGACGTGGAGTGGTACGGGGCGCCGCCGGGCTGTTTCGCCTACCGGCGAAGCCCCGGTGGCCTCATCTGCGCGCTGAACACGTCAGCGGCGCCCGTGCCCGTGCCACGCGGCGACGTGCTGCTCGCCAGCGCTCCCCTCGTGGAGGGAAGGCTGGCGGCAGACGCCGCCGCGTGGTTGTGGGTTCAGCCGTGACCGGTCAGCCGCGACCGTAGCTCGGCTGGGTCTGTGCGTTGAACTCGTCGTAGCGGACCGACTTCGCCGGCGCGGTGCGCCAGTCGTTGATGGCCAGCACGTCGAAGCCCTTCTGGATGTCCGACGAGTAGATGTGGCCGTTGTAGTAGTACGCCGACCACGAACCACCGGTGATTCGCTGGGTGTCCGACAGCGGACCGCGCTCCCAGCCGATCTCCTTGGGGTTGGCCGAGTCGGTGAAGTCCCACACCGAGATCCCGCCCTGGTACCAGGCCTGGACCATGATGTCGCGGCCCTTGACCGGGATCAGCGAGCCGTTGTGCGCCACGCAGTTCTCGTTCTCGGTCTGGTGCCTCGGCAGCTTGTAGTAGCTGCGGAACTCCAGCTTGCGGTCGTCGCCGCGGCCGGTGATGTCGTAGATGCCGTCCGCGCCGCGGTTCGGCCCGAAGGTCGCGTTGCAGGTGGGCAGGCCACCGCCACCGAGCTCGTCGGTGTAGACGACCTTCGTGCCGGAGTTGTTGAACGTCGCCGAGTGCCAGAAGGCGAAGTTCACGTTGTCCTGCACGCGGTCGATCACGCGCGGGTTCAGCTTGTCCGAGAGATCGAACAGCACGCCGTCACCCATGCACGCGCCCGCCAAGAGGTTCTTCTCCGGGTAGGCCGTGAGGTCGTGACAGCCCGTGGTCGCCGAGCGGTTGGTGCCGTCCGGGTTGGGGCCGCCGGGGTTGCCGCCGTCAGGGAAGAGCACCGGCGTGGCCACGACCGCCGCCCGCTCGGGGTGTTTCGTGGGCACCTCGACGATGGAGATCTTGTCGTGCGGGGGCTGGCAGTTCGGCAGGTTCGCCGCGGGCGAGTAGGAGGACACGTAGAGGTAGACGGACTCGCGCTGCTGGTCCGGCACCATCGTGTGCGTGTGCGAGCCGCAGTCGGTGCGCACGGACGCGACGTACTCCGGGTTCGCGAGGTCGCTGATGTCGAAGACCTTGATGCCTTCCCACGCATTGGGGTCGGAGGCCACCGACGGCTCGCTCGTGCAGGAGTCGTTGGTGCGCGCGTAGTCGGTCGACAGGAAGAGCAGGTCGCCCGACACCGAGACGTCGTTCTGCCCGCCTGGGCAGAGCACCTGGCTGACGACGCGCGGCTTGTGCGGCTTGCGGATGTCGTAGATGGTGAAACCGTCGTAGTTGCCGACGATCGCGTGGTTCTTCGTGAACGCGATGTCGCTGTTGAAGGCCTCCTGCGTGGCGAAGGGGCCTTCCTTCGGCAGGTTGGCGATCTGCCGCATGTTGGGGCTGTGGACGATCTCGTCCACCCCGGGGCTCGTGTTCTGCGCGGAGGCGGTGGCGGTGGTGCTGCCCGCCACCAGTACCGCCGCCGCGGCGACGAGGAGCCCGCTCAACCGAAGACGTCTCCGAGGCTTCACTCTCGAGTTCTCCTCTCGACCGGCAAGGTTCGCACCATTGTCGCCGGGCCGTCTTCTGCTTGATAGCGACGAATGGATGGTTTTCAGCGGCGCAACGGCGTTCGATATTGACTTCCGGCCGGCGGACCGGGTTCGCTTGCGCGCATGGGACGGCGGCTGGTGGCGGGTGTGGCCGCCATATTCTTCTTGGCACTGGCGGGCTGCACGGCCGAGGAGGCTCCTCCGGAGGGCGAACAGGGCGGCTCGGACGTGATCGTGCCCGGCAGGCCGGGCGAGCAGGCGAGCGTGGTGCCGGGCAGTGAGGCGGCGGAGCATCAGAAGGCGGTGCGGCCGAACGACGCCGACCGGCAGTACATGACCAACATGATTCCCCACCATCAGCAGGCGATCACGATGACCGACCTCGCCGCGCGGCACGCCACGAGCGATCAGGTCAAGGGCATCGCGGGCCGGATCGCCGCCTCACAGGAAGCCGAGATCTCCGTGATGGAGTCCTGGCTGCGGGAGTTCGGGCACGCCGGGGGTCAGCACGGCGGCCACGCCGAACACGACGGGCACGGCGGGCACGATCACGCGCTCATGCCGGGCATGGCGACGCAGGAGCAGCTCGACGCGCTGCGTGCCGCGCGGGGCGCCGAGTTCGACCGGCAGTTCCTGCAACTGATGATCACGCACCACCAGGGCGCGCTCACGATGGCCGAACAGCAGCTCGGCCACGGCATCGAACCAAGGGCCATCGCGATGGCTCAGGAGATCATCACCGGCCAGACCGACGAGATCGAGCACATGCGCGGCATGCTCGGCACGTGAGTCAGGTGAGCCCAGCGCCGGGGTCGAGCCCGGGGTCGGCACCGTCGCCGACGTCGTCGAGCGCCTCCGCGGCCACCCAGCCGGCCGCGGTCGCCAGCGGCACGAACGGCGCGGCGTCACCCACGGCCTTCGCCACCTGACGCGCCCGGCTCAGCTTCTGCTCCTCGGCGGCGTAGGTCGTGCCCTGCTCCGCCTCCGGCGGCCGGTCGACGCGCCACGGCGGCTCCTCGGCACGCACGCTGTCCAGAAACTCCGCGGTGGGGTCCTCACCGGGCTTGTCCTCGGTCATGCCCCCACTCTGGCACCTTCCGTGACCGCAGTGAAGGCCACCATGCCTGCGCCCACCCGTCTCCCGCCACCACCCAAACGGAGGCGCTCCGCGCCGCTGTGTTCGTTCAACGCAGTGAAGGTGGCCTTCACTGCGGCTGGCGGTGCTAGAGCAGGAGTGGAAGGAGCGCGTGCCTGCGGCGCAGCACGGCGCCATAGCGGGCGTCGAGGCGCAGCCACGAGTCCGTCGCGGTCACCCGCACAACGTCGTCGCTCACCGACGAGTCCACGAAGCCCATGCCCGACATCGCGAACAGGCACCGCATCGGCACCTTGATCTCCAGGCTCCCACCCGACACCGTCAGCACGGTCTGGTCCATCAGCGACGCGGGCGGCGTTCCGTGCGGGCCCACGTTCTCCCGCGCGAGCGCCACACCCCGGTCGGCGAGGTCGGCGACGACGGCCGCGGGCAGCGTGTCCACCTGCTGCCACGACGTCGCCGCCGGCAGCTCCGAGCGCCACAGCAGGTCGCGCGGCGGGCCGGGATCCATCACCTCGCCCGGCGTCACGGTGAGCGCGGCGAGCAGCTCACTGCCCGACACCGTGACGTCGGCAGGGGCCACGTCACCCTCGACGGCCCGCGTGACGAGCACGTCGAACGGCGTCGCCGCCCACGCCTCCAGCACACCGGGCCTGCGCGTGCGGAGCCGGATGACGGCGTTGCCGTCGAGCCGGACCGCCCTGGCGATGAAGGCGCCGAGCGTCTCGCGGTCGGCGGCGTCGGGGATGCGCAGTTCGGTCACGACTCGGCTCCTGGGATGCGGGCGCCGAGGAAGTCCCGCTCCGCGCTGGTGAGCCTGCGCGGGCGGGCGGCGGCGAGGTCGTACGGCGCGAGCGTGGTGCTCGCCACCACGGCCACTTTGTCCTGTTCGGACGGTCCGTTGTAGACGCGGTAGGCCAGCGTGAACGAAGCCATCTTCAGCTCGCTCAACGTGATCTCCACCCGGACGTCGTGACCGTTCACCACCACGGGCGAACGGTAGTCGACCGCGAGCCGCACCACGACGATGCCACGGGCGAAATCGCCGAGCCCCTCGGCGGAGGCGTCGTCGAACAGCAGCGGCACCCGCGCCTCCTCGAGGAGGGTCACCATGTTCGCGTGGTTGACGTGCCCGAAGGCGTCCATGTCCGACCAGCGCGGCCGGACCAGTGTCACGTACTCGCCCATCAGCGCACCGTACTGCGGATCTGCCTCGCCGCGACCGAAATTGTGGCGAGGTCGAGCCTGCCGGAGCGCTCGATCTCCTCCAGCGTCACGCGCGCGCGGGCGAGACGGGAGGAGTTGGCCTGCTCCCACTTCGCGATCTTCTCCTGTGCGGTGTCCTCCGGATCGCTGTGCTGGAGCGCGTCAAGCGTGATCGCCCGCAGCGACGAGTACAGGTCGTCGCGCAGGGCGAGCCTGGCGAGCGCGTGCCAGCGGTTGCCGCGCTCCAGCGCGTTCACCGAGGTCAGCATGCGCTCGAGCCCCAGGTGGTCGGACATCGCGTAGTACAGTTCCGCGGTCTCCAGCGGGCTGCGCTCGGTGTCGAGCCCGACCTCGCGCTCGGCCAGCTCGGCGACCTCCGTGATGTCGAGCAGGCAGTAGCTGTAGAGCAGCAGCGAGATGCGGGTGGCCAGCTCACGGGGCACGCCCTCGCTCACGAACTCGTCGGCCTTGGCCCGCACGGCCTCGACCTCCTGCCCGCGGAGCAGCTCGTCGAGTTTCGGCACGAGCTGGCTGACCGTGGAGCCGAACCGGTTGATCTCGGCGCCGACGGCGAGCGGCTGCGGCCGGTTGGTGAGGAACCAGCGGGCCGCGCGGTCGAGCAGCCTGCGGGTCTCCAGCACCATGTGGTCGGCCACGTTCGCGGGCACGACGTTGTCGAGTGCGGCGATGCTGTCCCACAGCGTCGGCAGGCCGAAGACGCCGGTCACCACGGCGTAGGCGCGCACGGCGTCGGTCGCCGTGGCGTTGAGCTCCTCGGCGAGCCGGAACGCGTACGACACGCCCGCGCCGTCGACGACCTCGTTGACCAGCAGCGTCGTGGTGATCTGGCGGCGCAGCGGGTGGCGGCCGATCGCGCCGCCGAAGTGTTCGCGCAGCGGCGTCGGGAAGTACTCGGGCAGCCTGCGGGCGAACACCTCGACATCGGGCAGTTCGCTGGCGAGCAGCTCGTCCTTGAGGTCGAGCTTCACGTGCGCCAGCAACGTCGCGATCTCCGGCGAGGTCAGGCCGAGGCCGGCCTTCTCCAGCTTCGCGAACTCCGCGTCGGCGGGCAGCGCCTCCAGCTCGCGGTCCACCGCGCCCTTGGCCTCCAGCGCGCTGACGAGCCTGCGGTGCACCGACAGCATCGACTCAGCGTGTGCCCTGCTGACACCGAGCACCGCGTTCTGCTTGCGGTTGTCGGTGAGCACCATCTCGCCGACCTCGTCGGTCATCTCCAGCAGCAGCTCGTTGCGCCGCTCGCGGTCCAGCTCGCCCGAGCCGATCAGCTGGTCAAGCATGATCTTGATGTTGACCTCGTGGTCGGAGCAGTCCACGCCCGCCGAGTTGTCGAGCGCGTCGGTGTTGACCTTGCCGCCGTGGCGGGCGAACTCGATGCGGCCCCGCTGGGTCAGGCCGAGGTTGCCACCCTCGCCCACCACCTTCACGCGGAGCTGGCTGCCGTTGACGCGCACCGCGTCGTTGGCCTTGTCCCCCGCGTCGGCGTGGCGCTCGGTCTCGGCCTTCACGTACGTGCCGATGCCGCCGTTCCACAACAGGTCGACGGGCGCGAGCAGGATCGCGTTCACCAGCTCGGCCGGAGACATCTTCTGCACGCCCTCGGCCAGCCCCAGCGCCTCGCGAACCTGCGGCGTGATGGGGATGGTCTTGGCGCTGCGCGGGAAGACGCCGCCACCCTCGCTGATCAGCGAGCGGTCGTAGTCGTCCCACGACGAGCGCGGCAGCTCGAACAAGCGCTTGCGCTCGCGGAAGGACGCCGCCGCGTCCGGGTTCGGGTCGAGGAAGACGTGCAGGTGGTTGAACGCGGCGACGAGCCGGATGTGCTCGGAGAGCAGCATCCCGTTGCCGAACACGTCCCCGGCCATGTCACCGATGCCGACGACGGTGAACTCCTCGCTCTGCGTGTCCACGCCGAGCTCCCGGAAGTGCCGCTTGACGCTCTCCCAGGCACCCTTGGCCGTGATGCCCATCGCCTTGTGGTCGTAGCCCATCGAGCCGCCGGAGGCGAACGCGTCGCCGAGCCAGAAGCCGTAGCTCGTGGCCACCTCGTTGGCGAGGTCGGAGAACTTCGCCGTGCCCTTGTCCGCGGCCACGACGAGGTAGTTGTCGTCGCCGTCGTACCGGACGACGTCGGGGGCGGGCACCGTGCTGCCCTCGACGAGGTTGTCGGTGAGATCCAGCAGCCCGGAGATGAACATGCGGTAGCAGGCCACGCCCTCGGCCTGGTAGGCCTCCCGGTCCAGCCCGGGGTCGCCCGTGGGCGCGGGCGGGCGCTTGACGACGAACCCGCCCTTCGCGCCGACCGGCACGATCACGGCGTTCTTCACCGCCTGCGCCTTGACCAGGCCCAAAATCTCCGTGCGGAAGTCCTCCCGCCGGTCCGACCAGCGCAGGCCACCACGCGCGACCGACCCGAACCGAAGGTGCACACCCTCGACCCTCGGCGAATACACGAAGATCTCGAACGCGGGCCTCGGCTCCGGCAGGTCCGGCACCTGCTGCGGGTCGAGCTTGAACGCCAGGTAGGGCCGCACCGCGCCGTCCGCGTCGGTGACCCAGTAGTTCGTGCGCAGGGTCGCCACGATCACCGCCGCCAGCCTGCGCAGGATCCGGTCCTCGTCGAGGCTCGTCACCTGATCGATCCGCGCGTTGATGTCGTCGAGCTGCGCCTGTACGTGGTCGGCCCGCTCGCCGTTCGAGTGCTCCAGCGCGAAGCGCGTCTCGAACAGCCGCACCAGCTCCGTGGCGATGCCGGTGTGCGCGAGCACCGTGTTCTCGATGTACTCCTGGGAGTACGGGCTGCCGGCCTGGCGCAGGTAGCGGGCGTAGGCACGCAGCACCGACGCCTGCCGCCACGTCAGCCCGGCCCGCAGCACCAGCGCGTTGAAGCCGTCGACCTCGCAGTCGCCACGCCACGCGGCGGCGAAGGCGTCCTGGAAGCGCACCTGCAGGTCCTGCTCGGCGGCCTCGCCGATCGACTCCAGCACCCTCGGCTCGATGCGCAGGCCGAAGTCGTAGATCCACGAGCGCATGCCGTCCTCGCGCGCCAGCTCGTACGGACGCTCGTCGACCACCTCGACGCCCATGCGCTGCAGCAGCGGCAGCACCTGCGACAGCGTCACGCCCTCGCCGAGCAGGTACAGCTTGAAGCGCCGCTCCCCCGCCGCGGCGCCGTCGGGCAGGTAGAACGAAAGGCGCACGTCGCCGGGGCCGTCCAGCGACTCCAGTGTCCGCAGGTCAGCCAGCGCGACCTCGGCGGTGAAGTCCTCTTTGTACGCCTCAGGGAACACGGCGGCGAAGCGCTGGCCCTGCTCGGTCGCCGACTCCTCACCTGCGAACGTGACCGCCTTGCCGTTGCCCGCCCGTTCGCGCCGCTCGGCCAGTATCGCCTCGACCATCAGGTCGTCCCAGCTGCGGACCGCCTCGTTGAGCCGCTCCTGGATGCGCAGCGTGTCCGGATCCACGACGCTGGCCGGATCGGTGTGGACGATGAAGT
The DNA here is from genome assembly GCF_003311655.1 of Prauserella sp. PE36. Lineage (NCBI taxonomy): Bacteria > Bacillati > Actinomycetota > Actinomycetes > Pseudonocardiales > Pseudonocardiaceae > Prauserella > Prauserella sp. PE36. Next base: position 38,063 of record NZ_QEQT01000081.1, read on the forward strand.
GCACCTGAGCCAGCAGGGTCTCGCCGAGCCGCGTGCCGTACTCGAGCGAGGTGCCCTCCAGCTCCTCCAGCAGCACCTCCTGCATCGCGAGCCGCGAACGCGTCGTGTAGCGGTCCCGCGGCAGGAACACCAGGCACGAGTAGAAGCGGCCGTAGGGATCGCGGCGCAGGAACAGCCGCAGCCTGCGCCGGTCGGCGAGCGTGATCGCCCCGGTCGCGGTGGCGTAGAGCGAGTCGACGTCGGCCGAGAACAGGTCCGCGCGCGGCCAGTTCTGCAGCACCTCCAGCATCCGCTGGCCCGAGTAGGACTCCATCGGGAAGCCCGCGCGGTGGATGACCTCGCGCACCCTGCCCTCGATCACGGGGATGTCGAGCACGTCCTCGTGCAGTGCCGACGTGGTGAACATGCCGAGGAAGCGGTGCTCACCGCTGACGTTGCCGCGCTCGTCGAAGGTCTTGACGCCGATGTAGTACGGGTACACGGGACGGTGCACAGTGGACGGTGCGCTCGCCTGCGTCAGCACGAGCAGCGTCGGCGCGAGCGCCTGCGTGACCGAGTCAGGACCCGCCGTGAGGCTGCGGGCGGCGAGGCTGTCCTGGCGCAGCACCCCGAGGCCGGAGGCCAGCGCGGCCCGCAGCGCGGGCTCCTGGGTGTCCGGGTCCTCGACGAGCTCGTAGTGCCGGTAGCCGAGGAACGTGAAGTGCCCGGCGGCGAGCCAGCGCAGGAGCTCGGCCCCGTCGTGGACCTCGTCCGCGGACAGCGGCGGCGGGTTCGTGTCGAGGTCGTCGGCGATTCCACACGCGGCCTCGATCATCTTCTGCGTGTCCTCGACGACCTCGCGCACGTCTCCCAGCACGGCGGTGAGCCGGTTGTCGAGCTCGCGGGCCCGGTTCGGATCGCCGATCGGATCGATCTCGAGGTACATCCAGGACTCCGCGGCGGCGCCCTCCGGCGGCTCCGCGGCGTCGGCCTGCGGGAACACGTCGCGCAGCTCGCCGGTCAGGTCCCTGTCGACCACGACGATCGGGTGCACGATGCGCTGCACCTGCACACCCCCGCGGGACAGCTCGGCGGCGACCGAGTCCACGAGGTACGGCATGTCGTCGGTGACGAGCTGGACGACGGTGGCCTCCCGCGTCCAGCCGTCCTGTGCGGCGGTGGGATTCAGCAGCCGCACCGCGGGGCGGCCCGGCACGCGCTGCTGGGCCAGCTCCAGGTGCGAGCGAACGGCACCGACGAGGTCGACGGGATCGTCGCCGATGATCTCCTCGGCCGGCGTGAGCCGGTAGTACAGGCGGATCAGCTCGGCGATGTCCGGCGCCTGCCGCGCGGCTGTGTCGACCAGCTCGTCGCGGATCTGTTCCGGGCTTTTCGTCCTCCGCCCGTTGAGGAGGTCCTCGGGCCCGCCGACGGGCCGGGTCGAGACACCGGTCGAGCTCATGTCAGGCAACGCAACTCTCCACTCCTGGCCTTGACACCACGATGTGCCGATCCAGGTTTTACCTTACTGTGACTGAGCAAATCGGCTGTGGCGGCTCGGTGCGGCGCCCGGTTCCGGCGTCAGAAGTCGTGGTGGGGCCCGCCGTTGACCCGGCGCGACCCGTCCCGCACGTCGTCGTCCGTTCCGAGCTGCTTGACCAGGGCGGCCGCGCTCGACGTGCCCGCCCGGTGCTCGGCGAGCGCCCGCGCGAGCAGCTCCGCGAGCCCGGCGTCGGGCGGCGGCTCGTCGAGCGGGAGACCGGAGCCGAGGGAACTCGGCTCCGCCGCGATGGACGAGCCGGTGTCAGAACCGAAATCGGGCCCCAGCTCGTCGAGGGGCGCCAGCGACGGCGGCAGCCTCAACCGGGGCAGCCAGCCGTAGCCGTCCGACGGCGCCGAGCCGGTCTCGGCGGCGTCCTCGCTGGACGGCTTCTCCACCGGTGGGGGCTTCTCCGCAGGCGGTTCGGGCCTGCTCGCCGCCGGTGACTCCACCGTGGACCGCACCGGCCGCTGTTCACGCTCGTCGGAGTGCGCGGCGCGGCGCCTGCCGCCGCCCGCGCCCGGCGAGATGCCGAGCCGGTCGAGCACCGAGCGCGCGGCGACCGAACCGTGCTCGGAATCGTGCCGTGTGCTGCGCCCGGACGCCTGGTGTTCCCGTGGCCTGCTCACCGGCTCCGGTTCGGGCCGCGCGACGGCCTCCTGCCACTCCGGCTTGGGCGCTGGTTCTGGGGTGGGCTCGGGGGCGGTCGCCTGCGCCTCCTCGGCGACGGCGGGTTCGGGTGCGAGGGTCTCGACCGTGTTCACATCGCCGGTCGGTGTGGTCTCCTCCCGTTCCAGCTCCGGGGCGAGGCGCAGCATCGGCAACACGACCTTCGGCCGCGTGGAGCGAGCCGGAGTGGAGGCCGGTTCGGCCGAGTGCTTACTCGCCACCGCGGAACCGGCCGCGCCCGGGTTGAACGGTTCGGGCTCGGCTGCGGCCCACGCGCCAGTTGCTCCGGCGGATGCCGGCGAGGGGGTCTCGGTGACGGACGAGGCGGGCGGCGTCGCCGATGCCGACGCCGCGCCCTCCGCACTCGCTGGCGCGGTCGCCTGATCGGCCGCAGCCGTGGCCGTAGTCATCGGGCCGGCCGCCGTCGCGGCGGATGCGGACGTCGCCGCTGGCTCGGGAGCCGCTTCCGGCTCCGGCCTGCGCGTGACGGCGGGTGGGGTGACCTCGGCGGCCGTGGCCACCACGTCGGCGAGATCGACGGGCGCCTGTTCCCCCGAGCCGAACTCCCCGGTCAACGACGCACGCGCCTGGCTGCGCGCACGCGCGTGCAAGTGCTCGGAGGAGCGGGCGTTGTGCAGGCAGGCGATGGCCTCCGACGGCTCGCCGATCCGCTCCTCGATGTTCGCGAGCTCCAGCCAGAGCCGCGACGCCAGCGCGTGCAGCTCGTGCCTGCCGACGCTGTGCAGCGCGTCGCGCAGCATCCGGCCCGCCGCGTCGGCGGAGCCGTTGCTCGCCAGCACGCGCGTGGCGAGCGCCAGCCGGAGCCAGCCGGTGGGAGCGACGCTCGCCGCCCGTTCCGGCTCGGCCAGCAGCGGCTGAGCCGCCTCCAGCGCCAGCTCGCCCTCACCTCGGTCGAGCAGCGCGCAGACCAGCTCCAACGTCAACCGCACACGCGCGAGCCCGCCGTCGGTGCCCTTGTCCTCCAGGTGATCGAGGAAACCGAGCCCGGTACGCGCCGCGTCGGCCGCGCCGACCACGTCGCCATGGCGGCGCCGGTGCGCCGACACGGCGACCCGGATCAGCGCCCGCGCGAGCAGTTTGTCGTCGGCGCCCAGGCCGGTGTCGCCCGTGACGAGCCGGTCGCCCTCCATGAGCACCCGGTCGAGCTCGGCCTTGCGGCCCAGCGTGCCGAGGCAGCCGACGAGGTGGCACAGGGCCGCCGCCCGCTGCGTAGCCGACAGGCCGCTCACGGTGAGCACGGGCCGCAACGCGGCCAGCCCCGTCAACGGTGCCCCCACGCTGCGCGAGCACACGGCGAGGTCCGTGCGCAGCTGCGCGGCCACCACCGGCAGCCCCGCGTCCTCCGCGGCCCGCAGCGCTGCCACCGCTCTGCCCACGGTGGACGCGCGGTGCCCCAGCTGCACGCGAGCGTGCACGACGACGCTCTCGGCACGCACCCACAGCTCGTTGAAACCGGCGGCCTCGGCGAGCGAGGCGGCCCGCTCGCCGAGGACGAGCGCCAGCTCGGGTGCGCGCAGCTCGAGCGCCGTCGCCTGCTCGACGAGCCGCTCCACGGGCCCGTTCGCCCCATCCGCACCACTGCGAACAACGGGAGAACGGCCGTTCGTCACGGTTCGGCCTGCGTGCGTGATGGCTACCACGGGGACTCCGCTCTGTGAGGGCTATTCACATTCCAGCAGAAGTGCCTCGGTCAGTCGCGGGTGAGCTTCCGGTGTGTCACCCGGTGGGGCCGGGCGGCTTCCGCGCCCATGCGCTCGACCTTGTTCTTCTCGTAGCCCTCGAAGTTCCCCTCGAACCAGAACCACTTGGCCGGATTGGTGTCGTCGCCCTCCCACGCGAGGATGTGGGTCGCCACGCGGTCCAGGAACCACCGGTCGTGGGAGATGACCACCGCACAGCCGGGGAACTGCTCCAGCGCGTTCTCCAGCGAGCCCAGCGTCTCGACGTCCAGGTCGTTGGTCGGCTCGTCGAGCAGGATCAGGTTCCCACCCTGCTTCAACGTCATAGCGAGGTTGAGCCTGTTGCGTTCACCACCGGAGAGCACCCCGGCCGGCTTCTGCTGGTCCGGCCCCTTGAAGCCGAACGCGCTGACGTAGGCCCGCGACGGCATCTCCGTCTGGCCGACGTGGATGTAGTCCAGCCCGTCGGAGACGACCTGCCACACCGTCTTGTCCGGATCGATGCCGGCCCGCTGCTGGTCCACATAGGACAGCTTGACGGTCTCGCCGATCTTCACGCTGCCCGCGTCAGGCTCCTCCAGGCCGACGATCGTCTTGAACAGCGTGGTCTTACCGACACCGTTCGGTCCGATCACGCCCACGATGCCGTTGCGCGGCAACGTGAACGACAGGTCGTCGATCAGCAGCCGGTCGTCGAAGCCCTTCTTCAGACCCTGGACCTCGACCACCACGCTGCCGAGCCGGGGACCCGGCGGGATCTGGATCTCCTCGAAGTCCAGCTTCCGGGTCTTCTCGGCCTCGGCGGCCATCTGCTCGTACCGCTCGAGACGGGACCGCGACTTGGTCTGCCTGGCCTTCGCGTTGGACCGCACCCACTCCAGCTCGGTCTGCAGGCGCTTCGCGAGCTTCGCGTCCTTTTTGCCCTGCACCTCCAGCCGTTCGCGCTTCTTCTCCAGGTAGGTCGAGTAGTTGCCCTCGTAACCGACGACACGGCCCCGGTCGAGCTCCATGATCCACTGGGCGACGTTGTCCAGGAAGTACCTGTCGTGCGTGACCGCCAGCACGGCGCCCGGGTAGGTCGCCAGGAACTGCTCCAGCCAGAGCACGCTCTCCGCGTCCAGGTGGTTGGTGGGCTCGTCGAGCAGCAACAGATCGGGCTTCGACAGCAGCAGCTTGCACAGCGCGACCCGGCGGCGCTCACCACCGGAAAGGTGGGTCACCGGCTCGTCGCCGGGCGGGCAGCGCAGGGCGTCCATCGCCTGTTCCAGCTGCGAGTCGAGCTCCCAGGCGTCGGCGTGGTCGAGTTCCTCCTGCAGCTTGCCCATCTCCTCCATGAGGGCGTCGCTGTAGTCGGTGGCCATCTGCTCGGCGATCTCGTTGAAGCGGTCGAGCTTCACCTTGATCTCGCCGAGGCCCTCCTCGACGTTGCCCCTGACCGTCTTCTCCTCGTTGAGCGGCGGCTCCTGGAGGAGGATGCCGACGCTCGCGCCGGGCTGGAGGAAGGCCTCACCGTTGCTCGGTTGGTCGAGCCCCGCCATGATCCTCAGCACGGTGGACTTGCCAGCACCGTTCGGACCCACCACGCCGATCTTCGCGCCGGGGTAGAACGCGGTGCTGACGTCGTCGAGGATGACCTTGTCCCCGACGGTCTTGCGCACCTTCTTCATGGTGTAGATGAACTCGGCCATGCTGCGATCGTAGAGCGAGCCCGTCGGCTCCCTGACGCCGGTCACCGTCCCGGCACCGACCGTAGAGCGTTTTCTCGCAGGGTGATGCCCCCTCTACCCAGCGCAGTGCCACCCTGAGTAGCTCACGCCGCCGGTATTCGTTCTCGTTCGCGGTCCACCGCCTCCTCGCTCAGCGCCGCCGGTGCGGGTGGGTCACCGTTGCGTCCAAGGCGTCGCACGGTCGCGGTACACCACGACAGGTTGGGTCCGATCGCCAGCGCCTCGAGCTCGGGAATGGAGCGCTGCTGTCCTCCGCTCTCGAACTCGGCCGCGTACAGCCGCCCGCTGACGATCACCGGATCGCCCTTCGACAGTGACGCGCCGACCGTGCCGGCCATGCGCCGCCAGCACGTGACCCGCACGGCCATCCCCCGGCCGTCCCGCCACTGCCCGGACTCCTTGTCGTAACGCCGTTCGTTGCTTCGCAGCCAGAAGCTGAGCACCTCGTCGCCGTTCGCGAGCTTGCGCCGGGACAGCTCGCTGCACACGTTGCCGACGATCGTCAGCAGGGTCTCGCCGATGGCCATTGCCCTCACCTTCGCCGTGGTCGTTCTTCCGGCTTCCAGGCTGCCCCCGCGAACGGACCGAGAACGGACACGAACTGAATCTGTGGACAACTTCGCGCGAGTCGAACAACTCGCGGCGGAGCGCGAGAAATCGTCAGTGCCCTCTGCTACGGGCTACTTCCTCGGCTCGCCCTGCTCGGCAAGCTGCTTGAGCATGGCGTTGTACGAGGCCAGGTCCTGCTCCCCCGTCGCCTCCTCGCGGCGGTCACGGCGGCGCGCCTCCCGCTCGTCGGCCCTCGCCCACTGGATGAGCAGCGCCACCATCACCAGCAGCACGGGCAGTTCCCCGGACGCCCACGCGATGCCGCCGCCGAGCCGCTGGTCGGTCAGCAGGTTGCTCACCCACGGCAGATCAAGCGACCGGTAGAAGTCCTCGCCGATCACGGTCTGCATGTTCATCAGCGTCACACCGAAGAAGGCGTGGAACGGCATCGACGCGAAGACCATCCCGAGCCGGCCCAGCGGTGGCAGCCTGCGCGGCGCCGGGTCCACACCGATCACCGGCCAGTAGAAGACGTAACCGGCCAGCAGGAAGTGGGCGTTCATCGCCAGGTGCGCCCAGTGGTGGTTCAGCGCGGCGTCGAACAACCCGGAGTAGTACAGCCCGTAGAAGGAGCCGACGAACAGCAGCAACGCGACGATCGGGTGGGTCAGCACGCGCGCCACCGGCGAGTGCACGAAGGCCAGCAGCCACTCGCGCGGCCCCGGGGGCGCGCTACGGCCCGCGGTGGGCAGTGCCCGCAGCGCCAGGGTGACCGGGCCACCGAGGACGAACAGCACCGGAATCGCCATCGACAGCAGCATGTGGTTGACCATGTGCATGCTGAACATCGCCGGCGCGTACCGGCCGATGCCCGATGAGGTGGCGATCAGCAGCAGTACGCACCCTGCCACCCAGGCCACCGTGCGCCCGACCGGCCACGCGTCGCCACGCTTGCGCAGCCGGCGCGCACCGGCGAGGTAGAGCACGGCCAGCACGATCGCCGCCGTGCCGTAGATGAGGTCGAAGCGCCAGTCCGTGAGCAGTCGCCACGCGGTCGGCTCTCCGTTCAGGACGTAGCCGAGGAGCAACTCGACTGTCGAGGGCTGGGCGAGGATCTCCTGGGGCGGAGGGGTCCGGGACAGCGCGGTCGCGAGGCCGATCGTGACGGCCATGACGAGCACCTCGACCGCGGCGAGCCGCACGAGCTGTCCACCGCCCGCGCCGTCGTTGAGGTCACGCACGCTGCGCTGTCGCTGCTGGTGACCGAACACACCGAGCACGAGCAGGGCCACGATCTTGCCGAGCACCAGCAGGCCGTAGTCGGTGGTCAGCAGCTGACCGGGGCTCACGCGCACGAGCGCGTTGATGACGCCGGACGCGGCCATGACGACCCAGCTGACCAGTGCGATCTTGGAGAATCGCGACGCCGCGAGCGACAGGTGCGCACCCCGCCGCCTGGCGTGCGCGAGCAGCGCGATGAGCCCGCCGACCCACAACGCCGCGCCGACGAGGTGGTAGAGCAGGCTGTTGGTCGCCAGGTCGTGCGAGCCGCCGCTGGCCGAGTGACCGGTCACCGCGACAGGGAGCAGGCCCCCGACCGACAGGAAGAACAGCGCCGTGGTCCAGCCCCACGACAGCACGAGCCGGCAGCCGAGCGCGAGCAGCAGGGCGATGAGCGCCGTCCAGAGCCACGCCTTCGGCTGCTCGATGGCATCGATGAAGTTGAGCAGGACCTCCGGCCGGAGCACCTCCGTGAACGGGCGTCCGGCGCCGTCGGCCGCGCTGAAGAGCACCGAAGCGATCGCGAAGACGAACCACACCCACGCCGCGATCCCGGCCGTGCGCACAGCTGCGTAGCCGTCCGCGGCGAGCGTTCCCGACTTCTGCGGTGGCACGAGGAATGCCGCGAGCAGCAGCGAGCCGATGCAGATGGCCGCCGCGGCGTCGGCTCCGACCCGCACCACGGTGATGCCGTAGCGCGTGACGATGCCGGGATCGGTAAGGCCGGCGACCACGGCGCCGGCGCCTCCGGTGAGCGCGACGAGCCCCACGGCGACGATGACCGCGAGCAGCGCTCCGATCGCGAGCAGTGGAGCCATGCCTGCCCGGCGTCGGGTGGGGGCGTCCTGGGCAGGGTCGGCTTCGGTGGACACGCTACGAGGGTAGGACGACGTGGGTGGACACGATTCAGCGGACCGCGTGCGATGAGGCGCGGCTCGCACGCTCCTTCGCGACGAACCGGGTGGCGGCGACGGCGGCCGGTGCGATCACGGCCGCGACCAGGCCGACGACGACGAACGACGCCGACAGCGACGTCAGCTGCGCGATGCCCCCGATCACCGGCGGGCCGGCGAGAAAGCCCGTGTAGGCGATCGCGGTGACGAACGCCACCTCACGCTCGCCGCCACTGTCGTCGGACCGCTTGCCGGCTTCGCCCGCGAGGCCCAGCGCGATGGGGAAACACGCCGCGAGCCCCGCCCCGGCCAGCAGGAAGCCGACGTAGCTGACGGCGGGCATCCCGGCGACGGCGGCGGCGACGAGGCCCGTGCCCGCACACGCGGCACCGGAGACGAGCACCTTCGCCGAACCGAATCGCGCCTGTGTCCAGGATCCAGCGAGCCGCGCGAAGGCCATCGCGAGGGAGAAGCCGGCGTAGGCGAGCGCGGCCGCACCCTCGCTCGCGCCCTGTTCGTTCACCAACAGCAGAGCGGACCAGTCGGAGCTGGCGCCCTCCGCGATAGCCGAGCACAGCGCGATCGCCGCGAGCAGCCACAGCGCGGGCCGCCGGACGAGCGGGGTCGCCGCGGCCGGCGAGCCGCTCGCTTGCTCGGTCCTGGGCGCGACACCTGGTAGGACCCGCACGACGGCGGCGAGCATGACCGCGCCCACCAGCACCGCCACGACGAGATGCCGCAACGGCGACCAGCCTGCGCTCGCGGCCAGCGCCGCGCCGCCGGAACCTGCGAGCGCGCCGAAGCTGAATCCGGCGTGGAACAACGGCATGATCGGCTTGCCTTCCGCGCGTTCCACCGCGACGCCCGCGATGTTCATGGACACGTCCAGCACGCCCGAGGACGCGCCGAGACCGAACAGGGCGAGTGCGAGCCACAGCACGGACTGCGCGGAACCGACCAGCGGAAGGACGAGGCACACGGCGATCGCCGAAGCCACGATGACCGCCCGAGCGCCGACGCGCTCGACGATGCGGCCCGACACGCTCGCCGCGATGAGCATGCCGACGCTGGCCGCGAGGAGCGCGAGCCCGAACGGACCCGGGCCGATCCCGATCTGGTCGCTCAATGCGGGTGTTCGCGGGGCCCATGAACCGAGCGTCGCACCGTTGAAGGCGAAGACCATGATCACCGCGAACCGCCGCACGCCGCCGGCTCCTTCCTCGAGAATCCTTGCCTCAGAATGTCTTAAGCGCTTCAGAGAGCGCAAGGGGGACTACCGATTAGACTGCGCGGGTGGCCAGCACGCGGCGAAGGCAACCGACACTCGACGACGTCGCGGACGAGGTGGGTGTCTCCCGCACGACGGTCTCGAACGCCTTCAACCGCCCCGACCAGCTCTCGGCTGCGTTGCGCGAGGAGGTCCTGCGGACGGCGAAGCGGCTCGGCTACGCGGGACCCGACCCGGTGGCGCGCAGCCTCGCGACCCGTCGCGTCGGCGCCATCGCCTTCATGCTCGACACGGGCGTGTCGGCGGCCTTCTCCGACCCGGCGCTGTCGATCACACTCGACGCACTCGCCGCCGAGGTCGACCGCGAGGGGCACGCGCTGCTCCTGCTGCCCGGCGGGGACCACGGCGGCCCGCCCGCGGACCGGGTGCTGAACGCCCAGGCCGACCTGGCCGTGGCGTACTCGCTGGCGGACGGCGCCCCGGCACTGCGCGCCGTGCGAGACCGGGGTCTGCCGCTCGTGGTGATCGACCAGCCGTACGTGTCCGGCGCGGCGAGGGTCAGCACGGACGACCGCGGTGGCGCCATCGCCGCGGCGCGGCATCTGCTCGACCTGGGGCACCGGCGATTCGGCATCCTCTCCGCTCAGTGCCTCTCGGAACCCCGTGGCGGGCCGATGACCGCGGAAGAGGCGGCGAAGAGCATGTTCCGGGACAACCGGGAGCGGCTGGCGGGATATGTGGACACCCTCGCGACGGCCGGTGTCACCGGCGTGCCCGTGTGGGAAACGTCGGGGACCTCGCGTGAACAGGCGAGACAAGCGGCCGGCGAGCTGCTCGACGGCGACCCGCGGCCGACCGCACTCTTGTGCATGTCGGACGAGCTGGCCCTGGGCGCGCTGGCCGCGGCGCGGCAGCGCGGGCTGAGGGTGCCGGGTGAGCTGTCGGTGGTGGGATTCGACGACACCCCGCCGGCCGCGTGGGCCGAGCCCGCGCTGACGACCGTGCGGCAGGACCTGCAGCGCAAGGGCAGGCTCGCCGGTGAGCTCGCGTTGCGGCTGCTCGCGGGGCGTAAGGCACCTCCCCCGGTCACCCTGCCGGTGGAGCTGGTCGTGCGCGACTCCACCGGACCCCGCCCCGCGTAGCAGCACCGGCACCTTCCCACAAGGGCTTTCCGGAAAGTGTGGACAACTCCTACTCCGACGGGCGGGAAAGGGGCAGTTGTCCACAGAACCGAAATTGCCCGCTGACATTCCCTCCGGCCTTCGGCATCGTGGAGCTCAGCACATTCCACGGCGATTTCGCCCGAACACAGGGGGATTCACGAAATGTCTCGACGCTTTTCCGTACTGAGCAGGCGCGTCCCGAAGGCCCTTCTGCTGGCCACGCTGGGAATGCTGTGCGCGGCCGGTGTCGCGCAGGCCGACGTCGGCGGGCAGCAGCCGTCCCCACCCGGATTCGCTTGTGAGCCGGGAGAGTTCTGTGCCTGGACGGGCGAGTTCTACGGCGGCCAGATCACCCGGTTCGACCTGCGCGGCACCAACCCGGAGGAGTGCGTGCCGCTGCCGGAGGGCGTCGACGCCCGCTCGTTCGCCAACCGGCTCGAGCGTCAGGTCACCGTCTATCAGGATCGGCACTGCGCGACCGAAGGGGATTTCAGTACCTATCCAGGGCCGGGCACGTTCGTCCCGCAGGCGCCTTATGTCGTGAGGGCGATTCAGATCTGGAACTGAACCCGGACAGCGGCCGCCGAAAAACGCGGCCGCCCGAGCTGGGCACCCACACCGGCACGCCAGGGGAACGCGTGGACGGGGTGTCCCAGGGGGCCGTGTCCCCGAGCGCGGCCCGCCGCGGGTGCGCTGTCGATCCACGGGCAGCGCACCCGTGGCCACCTGGCAGACCAGCGGCTGAACACGTGATCGTCCAACAACGGCGAGCTCGCTCACCAGGCCGGGTGACGGGTGAAACGATTCGCCGGTGTCCGGCGATCAAGTAATCAGTGGTGACTAAGCTGGCGGCTGAGTGACATGGCCTTCGGTTGTCACCATGGGCCCTCGTAGCTCAGCTGGATAGAGCAAGAGCCTTCTAATCTCTAGGTCGCAGGTTCGAGTCCTGCCGGGGGCGCTCCAAGGATGGGAACGGGTGTGGCGGTGTGAGACATACCATACTCCTCGTTCACTTGGTGGTGTTTTCGCTGCTCAGAGCGATCCGGTCGCTCGAAAGGCAGCACGATCGCTTCGTGAGCGGCTAGACGCGTTGCCGGTAGGAGCTGGGCAGTCAGCGTCACGGTGCACCTGAGCTGATTAGTGCTCTTGTCGTAGTGCAGCTCTAGCCGTAGCGCCTCGAACAGCCGCCGAGCAACGCCCTCGGGCAGCTCCTCGATCTGGATCTCACCCACGGGCAGTACGTCGAGGAGATCCGGGTTCGGCGCCTGCTCGTGCTCATCCTCAGCTTCGGCGAGGTCAGCTTCGAGCGTGGCCTTACGTTTGCGCAGCTCAGCCCGCTGCTGGTTGATGTCGCGCATCAGGTCTTCGGTTGGCTCGTCGATCAGCGCGAAGCTGCGCACGACATTCTTGATCATGCGCTCTGTGTCTCTGATCTCACTACGGATGGCGACGAGGCGTTGTTCGCGCTCCCGTTGGGCGGAAGCGCGAAGGTCGCGTGCGCTATCTGCGAGTAGGTCGCGGCGGTAGGTACCGAAGACGTGAGTGGAGAGGAAGACGTTGAGCTGGTCGACGATGACGCGCTCTCGCACCCAGAAACTCACGGGGTGGTTGTCAGGACCGTAGCCCTTCTTCGGCGCGCAGACGTAGTAAGCGCGACCGCGACGCGTCTTGCCGTACATGCGCCGATTGCATGAACCGCAGAACAAGTAGGTGCGCAAAAGGTAGGAGCGTTTGGTCTGAGGATGTTCCTGGTTGGTGTTGTCGGTGCTGCGGGAACCAAAACGGTGTCCGCTGACATCCTGGGACTTAAGCCAGTCCTCGAGAGCGACAAGTGGCTCGTGCACCGGATCCTCCGACCAGATCCACTCAGTGATGGGGTTGGTCCGGTTGTGACCGGTCTTGCGCGCCTTCCGGTTCCAGACCATATGCCCGGTGTACTTCGGGTTGGCGAGCAGGTCACGCACGTTCGAGTAGGTCCAGCGGCCAACCGCGCGGGTTGGGTCGATGGGCACGGGAGGCGGGTAGCTGCCCACATCCCGATTCAGGCGGTCAGCGATAGCTTGATAGCCAAGTCGTTCACTGATACGCCAGTGAAAGATCGTGCGGACAGCCGGTGCCTGGGCGGGTTCGGGTTCGAGAAAGGTCTTCTTGATCCCCTTGGCTCGTTTGGCGGGGACCGGGTGCGGGACGTGGCGGGCGCGATAGCCGTAGCAGGGCTTGCCGACGTTATATCCGGCTTCCGTGTGGATGGCGAAGCCGTCCCAAGACTTCTCCAACATGTCGACGACGTAGAACTCGGAAATACTCTGTTTGACCCGGCGAGTCAGCAACTGTGTGGCCGTCTTGGGCTTACGACCAGCTTCCGTAGTCAGTTGGAAGGGCTCGTCGGCTGCCAGCAGGCGAACTCCCGCACGCTCTAGGCGATGCTCGATGGTAGTACCGTAGTACATGTGCCGGGCGGCACGCTCGATGGATTCGCAGATGACGTAGTCGAATCGCCGATCGGGACGTTCGACCTCGGCGAGCAAGTCTTGGATGCCGCCGTCCCGAGTGATCGGGATGTCGAACTGTTCGTGCGCGTTCCCACCCCCGCGCGTGTCGAGGTCCATACGCCCTGATTCGACGTCATAGAAGTGTGTAACGATCAGCCCGTTCTCTGGGAGGGCGCGCTGGGACGAGCCCAGCTGACGTGGCAAGGACAGTGTGGGGTCCTGCATGTCGCGAGTAGACACACGTCCCAGCCATGCGAACCGCAACAGACGTGACTGTGCGGCGGCGTTGATCGACTCGCCACCCGCTGCCGCTTTGCTGTAGGGGCTCCGTGCGCGTCCTACGCTGCGTTGTCCAGCCCACGCGCGGACTTGTTCCGGGCCTGCCATTGTGTCACCTCCCACAACACTCGTGCTTGTTCTGCGGCCAGTCGCTGAGCCTCGTTTCCTTCCACGGTCCGGATTTCGGCGACCAGTTCCGGTGGTTCGTCAGGAGTCAGACGTCCGGTGGCGTCGTCGCGGCGCTCGTGTTCCCCTGCCAACGCTCACACCCCCTTGTCCGCTCATGTACAGGTTTCCGATCGTGAAATAGCCGGGGCCCAGGACGCGGCGGCCGAGGAGCGCGGTGAGTGCACGCGCCTGCGGCAGCATGTCCAAGACCGGGTCCCAGGGCTCGGGTCGCGTATGCGATCGGGACGCAGTGCTGCGCGGCGAGGCGCTCGCGATCCAGAATCTCGAACGGATCGCGCGACAGCCGCTCCGCATTCTCACAGACGATCAGATCGTCGCCCGGTTCTGGGCTGGACAGAGACGCGGCCAGCTCGCGCCACCCGCCGTCGCCGTAAAAGCAGTGGGTTATCACCACGCTACGACGAAACACCCGCTCGCAAAGCTGGTACTGCTGGCGTAGGAGGCGCAGGGCGATCGTGTCGGTCCTGTTCTTGCGTCCGTAGAACGCCGCCCTGATCGGCTCGGACGCGGCGCTGATCCGGTCCGTGGCCGTGGTCGCTGCTGGGGCGGACATGGGAATCGTGCCTCCTGGTCTCCTCGTTCCGCGCCACGTGTAAGCGCCTGTCGTTCAGCGCAAAACCAGCTGGTCAGAGTGTCCTGCTGGGTGGTGCGGGCCTGGGATCGTAGCGTCGATCGGCGAGAAACGGAGGCCCCGAACGAGTGGGCCCCGCCTGTCGTCCGCGTCACGCCAGCGCGGGTGTCACGCGGCGTGTGGAACCGGTTCCGGGGCCTGGTGGGTGCCGCGGGCTCGTGCTTGCTGGCGGGGGTCGTGGACGCGCCAGGTGGCGAGTCGGCAGTAGTCGCGGCTGGCATCCAGCGAGATGGCGCGCCGGCTGTGCACGGCGGCGGCCAAGGCGGTGGTTCCGGTGCCACCAAAGGGATCGAGCACTACACCGGGAACGCTGGCAGCGCTCGGGTCGGCGCAGTCGCAGGCGTCGGCGAACTCGGTGGCCCGCGATAGCAGGAACTCGCGGGCGTAGCCGCCCAGCGCGGCCCGCGCCTCGGCGACGAGCTGCCCACCGGGATGCTCGTGCACGGCCGTACGGCCCTGGGTGTCGAGGGCGCGAGGCGTGTCGTTGAGTCCCGCGGCTCGCAGCGCGGCCATATGGGCCTCGGTCAGGCCGTGCTCGCGCACCAGTTCCAGCGCCCGCCGCGTCTGTGGCCGGGAGATGTCCAGGCCGAAGGCGACCGGGACCCGGCGGCGGCCCTGCCCGCAGGCGGCGCACACGCTCTGCGGCGACCACCCGAGGACGAGTCGCCGAGGCCACTCCACAGGAAACGACGCGAAGTGCGCGATACCAAGGTGCGGAGGCACCCGCAGTGGTTGAGGTGCGATCTCCCATACGGATCCGGGCAGACGGCCGTGCGGGTGCAACATCTGCCGTCGTTTCAGGGTCTGCTGTTCTGCACCCGGGTAGTACCGGCCATCGCGTGCCGCGCGGCCAGGATCGGATCGGTGTGGCGCCACACGAGCGAGACTCGACGCGGAGTGCGGGAGCCTGATGGTGTCGATGGCGCTGTAGTAGCGCGGGTTGAGCGTGAAGTGGAACCAGGTTTCGTGGCTGCGGCGGACCCGGTCGCGCACGGACTCAGGCAGTCCGTGTGGTTTGGACCAGATGATCTCGGCGCGCAAGATCAACCCGAGTTCGTCGACGCAGCGCAGGGCGTAGCGCCAGGGCAGGCCGATCAGCGACTTCGCCGGAACGCTGCGGCTGTGTGGGTCGCCGCCGTCCGGGACCTGCCCGGCGCCGCGGGTTCCGTTCAGGGAGCGGCCTTTGCCGTTGTTGTAGCTGGAGTACTTGTCACCGAGGTTGATGAAGATTGACCCGGACGGTTTGAGGACGCGGATCATCTCGCGGGTACAGGCGATCAGGTTCTCGAGATAGGCGCCCGGGGTGTCTTCGGCACCGAGCTGTCCGCGGTAGGCGGCGTCGCCATCGCGGTAGGTCCGCAGCCCGAAGTAGGGCGGGCTGGTGATCACCAGATCGACACTGGCGTCCGGGACTGGAAGGTCACGGGCGTCGCCGTGAACGATCTCCGGTTCGACGAAGGCGATGTCGTCGTCGGTCATCGCGGCCCCCCTGCGTCCGGGTCGGCTGCGGTGATGCGCCGGAGTGCGAGGTCGTGGTAGGCGGCGTTGGTGTCGATGCCGGTGAAACGCCGGCCGAGCGCGCGAGCGGCGACGCCGGTGGTCCCGCCGCCGCTGAACGGGTCGAGGACGTGGCCCCCGGGCGGGCATCCGGCCGCGATGCACCGGCGCGGAATCTCCACTGGAGACGGTGCGGGATGCCCGGCGCGGGTGCGGTCGGGCGGGATGGTCCACACGTTGCCGGGGTTGCGACCACGCTGCCCGTCGGCGGGTGTGCGGGGCCAGATTCCACGTGCCGTGTTCGGCTTGGTGCCGCCGTAGTGGGCGCGGCGGGACAGGGCACGGTCGCCGGTGTAGGGCTGCCGGATCGCATCGAGGTCGAAGTAGTAGTCCGGCTGCGTGACAAACAGGAAGAGCATCTCGTGCCGGGTCGCGAGCCGATCGGAGATCGGGGTGGGCGTGGCGTGGGGCTTGTGCCAGACGATCGCCGACCGCAAGATCCACCCGTCGTCCTGCAGGGCGAAGGCCAGCCGCCATGGCATGCCGAGCAGATTCTTGTACGGCACGTCTGCTCGTGGCCGGTAGTGCGGCTGCCCTGCTTGCCCTGGGGTCGTGCACCAGTAGCCGTCCGAGTTGGTGGAGTAGCTGTCACCCAGGTTGACCCACACCGTGGCCCGCGGGGTGAGCACCCGCCGGGCCACAGAGAACGTCGCGCGCAGAGTCTCGATGTAGTCGTCCGCGGTCGGTTCCAGCCCGATCTGGGGGTGCTCACGCCGGGCCCCGCAGCCTCGGCACCGCCACCGCCCGGCACCCCGGTCGCCGAGGCCAGCGGGCCGGTGGTGGCAGCCGGGCCGACCGTCGGTCCAGGTGTCGGGGGCATAGTCACGCAGCCGCCAGTAGGGCGGGCTGGTGACCAGACAGTCCACCGAATCCTCGGCCAGGTTTCGGATTCCGGCTTCCGCGTCGGCGGTCACCAGCGTGACGGCGTCGTCCTTACGGGAGCGTGCAGCGAAGGTGGTCACGCGGCCCTCCCGATGTCCTGCTCGGACAAGCCGAGGCGGCGCAGGCCGATGTCGTGAAACTCCGGGTTGAGGTCGATGCCGAGGTAGGAGCGGCCGAGCTGGCGCGCGGCCAGGCCGGTGGTGGCGGCGCCGCTGAACGGGTCGAGCACCACACCGCCGTCGGGGCATCCGGCGGCGATACAGCGCAGCGGGATGTCGACGGGGAACGCGGCGAAGTGTGCCTCCCGCAACGGGCGGGTGGTGATCGACCAGACGTCCCCGGGATTCTTGCCCCGAGCATGCGCGGCGGTGTGCCGAGCCCCGGTCGGGCGCATCGCGTCCCCGTGGGCTTTCCCGGCGAACGGATCGGCATCCCGGTATTTGCCGTACACGCTGTGCCCGCGGCGGCGCGCGGTCGCATCGATCCCGCCGTGACGGCCCTTGTTCGCACCGCCGATCACGATGCCCTCCCCGACCGCCTCCGGGCGGGTGAGTGGTTCGCGGATCGGGTCGAGGTCGAAGAAATACCGTTGCTGTTTGGTCAGCAGGAACAGCATCTCGTACCGGTTCGAGACCCGATCGCGCACAGATTCGGGCATGGCGTTGGGTTTGTGCCACACGATCGCGTTGCGCAGAATCCAGCCGTCGGCCTGCAACGCGAACGCGACCCGCCACGGCATGCCAACCAGGTTCTTCCGCGGCAGTGACCGCGTACGCGCCACCCCGGCCTGGCGCACCGATTCCCGCAGCGGCGCCGCCGCGCCACGGCCGGATAAGGTGCTCGCCCGCATCGCGTCTCCGGTGCGGCCGGGCGGTTCGGCGGAGTACGAATCGCCCAGGTTCAGCCACACCGTGCCGGTGTCGGACAGGACACGGTGCAATTGCGCGAAGACCGCCCGCAGCCGGTCGACGTAGTCCTGCGGGGTCGCCTCCAGACCGTGCTGGTTGTCCTTGCGGCGGGCGCCGCACCGGCGGCAGCGCTGCGGCACGCCACCGCGATGCGCCGCGGACGCGGGATAGGAAAGACCGGGGTGTTTGGACTGGGGAATGTTGCCGCCGCGTCCGATCGCGGCCAGGTGCGCGCAACCGGGATCGCCGCCGACCCAGGTTCCGGTCCCGTAGTCGCGCAGCCCCCAGTACGGCGGGCTGGTGACCACGCAGTCCACCGACTTCTCCGCCAGGCCGGCGAGGGTGGTGGTGGCGTCGCCGGTGTAGAGCGTGACCGTCTCGTCGCGGTAGTGGACGGTGCTCATCGGATGCTGGGTCACGCCGCCTCCCGACCCTGGTCGGTGAGTCCGGTGGTGTCGGTGTCCGGGGTCGATGAGACCCAGCGGGCTCGGCGGTTGTGGACCGTCCAGAACAGGGCGGGTTCGACCAGCGCCCGGTGGCTGCGCTGCCGTGACCACGTCCAGTTTTCCGGCGGCTGATCCTCTCCGCGCAGCGTGCGATCACGCACGACGTAGCCGAGGTAGACGGGGTTGGCCAGGATGGTGCGCACTACCGCGCGGCTCCACGCGCGTGCCCGGCCGGACACGGGATCGACCGGGCGGGGATGCTGCTGTTCGGTCAGGCGCCGGGTGATGGCGCGGTCGCTGAGGTTCTCGTACCGAGACCAGGCGAAGATCAGCGGCACGACCGGCGCGCGCAGCGCGTCGACGACCAGCCGGTGCCGCCACCCCGCACGAGCGGACTCCGGCTCCACCCAGTGATGTTCCAGGGCGTAGCCGTACGGTGCGGGCCCCAGCCACCAGCCGTCGCGGGTGCGCTGCCACAGCGTCAACCGCGACCGCCGGGCAAGCTCCACCTGATATAGGTAGACGCCCAGATCGGCAGACTCGCGCCGGTCATCGTCGTCGAACGGAGCCAGCGGGTATCCGGTGAGGGCTTCGCGCAGCCGCCGCCATCCGGTGGGTGACTCAGGCCTGCGCGTGCTATAGCTGACGAACGGATAGAACAGAGGATTGATCCGGGGTGAGACCCGGCGCGGGCGGCGACCCGGTTGCGGGGTGAGGTCCATGAGATTCGCTCCTTCGGCAAGGTGGGTTTGAGGTCGCGAGCCGCGCGAGATGTCGGCTCAACGTCGCTGCGCCACGGGCAAGGCGCCGACGGCTGCTCGGTGAAATGGCGCGCACTCAGGCGGCGGCCGAATCGGGCCGTGTCCCGCGCCCGGGGCGGTGTGGGCGCGGCGGTGCGTGCAGCGCCGGGAGGGGCTGGTTCAGGGCCGGATCGGCGGCGTCGGGATCGGCCCGGAGCACCAGCGCGGTGTGGTGCGCGGGCAGCGCGACCGGATGCCCGAGAGCCCGTTCGGCTCGGGTGGCGGCGCGGCGCTGCGCCAGCGACGCGCGGGTGTAGGTGCGGCCTCGTCGCACCGTGGCGGTCAGCGCCACACACCGCGCGACCGGTGCCAGCCCGGCCGCGGTGGCGACCGCCGCGATCCGGCTGGGAACGTCGAGCAGGTCGTGGCGCACGGGGTGGCGCTGCGGGGCACTGGTGATGACCACGTGCCCGCCCGGACGCAGCAGCGGCCGGTATTGCGCAAGCAGCCCGTGCAACCTCTCCAGCGCACCATCGAGGTCGCCAACCGGACCGGGGCGCAGGGTGGTCAGGAGGAGATCGATCCGCCCGGTCAGCCCGGCCGTGGCCGCGGCGACGGCCGTTCCGGGGCGTCGGTCGAGGATGAGGACCATGCCGTCGACGAACACGCCGCGCGCCTTCGTGGCGGTCACGTTGGCGCGCGCCAAGCGCCACCACCGGCGCTGTCCGGTCAACCCGATCGCGTGCCGTCCGGCCCGCAGCGCTTCGACGATCGTGGTGCCCGCGCCGCAGTCGGGATCGAGCACGACATCACCGGGCCGGGTCAGCGCCGCGATGGCGTAGCGGGCGATCGCCGGGGCCATCAGGGCGGGGTCGGCGCCGGTGGCGTCGTGGTAGCCGCCCTCGGTCAGCTGGGCCGTCAGGCTGTCGGTCCCGGTCGGCCACACCGACGACACAACGGGACCTTCGGACCGCTCCCCCGCCGGGCGGGGGAGCTGCGTGCCGGTGCGCTTAGACATCCGAGGTCTCCTTCGCGTCGAGGGCACCGTCGTCCGTCGCGTCCGGCGACATCCGCCCGAGCAGAACGAGGTCGTGGTGCACCGCGCGCAGCGGCGGCGCTATGGCGTCGACCACGCGCGGCGAGAAGTCCGGCGCAGACACTGCGGTGCCCATCCGGTCGGCGGTTGTGAGGCAGTCCGGCGTGTCCGGGACGGGCGCGGTGAGCACGGCGATGTGATCGAGACACCGCAACCCCCGACTACCCAGTGTGTTCAGCACAGTCGCGTTCGGATCGCGCAGCCAGCCGTCGCGACTATCACTGTGTGTGACTGTTGCGAGGAGGCCGCGCGGGGTGAGTAGGGCGTCCCAGTCGGTGCGTGCGAGCCAGTCGGTGGCGTGCGGATCAAGCGCGGTGATGATCAGGTCGAAGCCACCGCGCGGTCCGTCTCCGTCTCGATGCCGAGGGCGCGCGGAGTCGGGGTGCGGTTCGGGCACCGGGTGCAGCCCGAGCCGACCGAGTCGGGGTCGCGACCCCGACTCGGCTCCGGCAGGGCGGGAGGAGTCGGTGTGCTCGGCCGGGTCGTTGGAGGCGGGTGCCGTTGTCGCGGTGTCAGCGCCACGACCGAGCCGGGCTACGGTCCAGACTGCCTCGGCGAGACCGGCGTACGCCTCGGCGCTGCGGGCGTTGCCGGCCGCGTGCTGAGGAGCGCGCGGGGATGGCGGCGGGGTGAGGAGAAGGACGCGGTCGCCGGGGCGTGTGTAGGTCGTCACGAGGGTGACGATCGTGCGTCCGAGCCAGCCGGGAAGCAGGGCGGTACCGGGCAACATCTCCGCGTCGGCGAACGACCAGAACGTCGCCGGACGTGGACCCCGGGCAGCTGCTGTAGCAGGTGCGGTCCGTGGCGCGCGGTGCCGGCCACGGCGGAGGCTCGCCGTGTCGCGATGTGGCAAGCGGCGGTGACGGCGTCCGGGCTCGGGATGCGGTGTTGAAGTCATCGGTGGCCTTCCTCGCGGTGTGATCGGCGTGGTCTGCCAAGTCACCCCAAGAAGCCGGTTTTGAGGCCGTTTTTCGACACCGCTCGCCCAAGTTTTTTGCGAACTCTCGAAGCCCACCGCCCCACGCATCTAGACATGAGCCCGAATACATCGACGCTTTCCCAGCGTCCGGAAGTATTCGAGGACGACATCGTGCGGATTGACTTGCTGTCGAATAACCCGGGCTCGGGTCAAGAAGAATTTCTGACCCGAATCAAAAGCGCTCGGCCGGAGTCGCCGCGAGCCCACGACGGACCGCCGACTGCTTACTAAGAATCACTTAAAAGACCAGTTCGCACGCTACTAAGGCGATCCTGGATGCCGTCGGTTCAGGCTGCCCCGAGCACCCTTTCTGAATCCTTCAAGGTAGCTGCTTTAGTAGCCGCGTACATCTACTAAGAAGATCATCCTTGTTCTTTTCTTGTTCTTTTCTTGTCGCTGCCCTGGCGTCCTGGCGGAGCTGATTCACCAACTCCAGTCAGGAGCACATCAATGACGAACGACGAGATTGTGTCCGCACCTATCCGGCCCGATCACGAGGGGCACGAATTGTTGCCGCTGGACACCGCGCGCGACGCCTTCGGGTGGCTGGTCACCGGGCCGAAGCCGATGGCCGTGGACGGGGCCCGGTTCGCCGGATTGCCGCGGCGGCCGGTGCCGCTGGACGAGCTGCGGGACCGGGTGATGAGCAAGCAGTGCCCGCATCGCACCCAGGACGACGTGTGGGCGCATTTGGTGCTGCGTTCCCGCGCTCACGGGGGCGCGTGGACAGTCGCGTGCGTCGGGATGGCACTGCCGTCGCTGGCCTCGAGTTCCCGGTGGCTGGCGGCGCGGTATCCGCTCGATCGGGCAGATGTCCACGCGGCTGTACTCGCCGGATTCGTCCAAGCGTTGGCGACGGTGGATCTGACCGATCCCGGCATCATCGCCAGGCTGCACTTCGCCGCTCGTCGTGCCGGGCAAGCGGCGCTGGAAGCGTCTCTGGACGCCCCGATGCCGGTGGGCTCGGGCTATCGCTCCACGGCGCCGCGCCCGCCGTACGGGCACCCCGACTTGGTGCTCGCGCGTGCGGTCGGTGAGCAGATTCTCACCCCCGCCGAAGCGGAACTGATCTCGGCGACACGGCTCGGCGAAACCTCGGTGACCGACTGGGCGCAAGCCCGCGGCACCGCGCTCAAGACCGCGTTCAAGGCCCGTGATCGAGCCGAAGACCGACTTGTCACCTGGCTGCGCGATCAGCTCGCCGACACCGACTCCGAAGACCCCGTCGCCGACGCAGCGGTCGCCGCTCTGGTCGCCGACTCGCCGGATGCTCCCGTCGAGGAAAAGCCGCACTTGTCACGCGCTGTGAGCGGTCGTCTGCGCAACGGCTGGCCGACCGCTTCCAAAAAATCGTCACGGGCGGTGTCGAAAAACGACCGGAAATCCGGCTTCTTGGGGTGCGGGGAGACCCCACCCAGCTCTCCGCGTACCGCCGAGCACGAGCCGACTTCGGAGGTGCGCCGATGCGCGTGACACCCCATCCCCAAACCCAGCACACCACCGCGCCGCCGCGCTCCTTCGCGTCGAGCGCATCCGATCAGAACCGACCCCACACGGGCGTCGTCAGCAACCCGCGGCCGACAGCGCACACGGATGCCGCATGTCCACGTCATCGGACCTCTCCGGCCCGACCGGTGCGCCGCGCGGTGACCCGCTCGGCTGCCTTCGCGGTACTCAGCGCGGTCCTGCTCAGCTCGCTCACCGCGGATGCGGCGCAGGCCTCGACACAGGTGCTCGCGATCGCGAGCAGCGTCGGGCAGGTCTTCGACAACATCCGCAACTGGCTGGTCGGCATCCTCGCCGGGCTGGCGACGGTGTTCCTCACCATCGGCGGCGTCCGGTACCTGATGGCCGGGGGCGACCCCGGCGAAGTCGAGAAGGCCAAGCAGTCGTTCAAGTCGGCGGGCTGGGGCTACGGGTTGGCGGCGCTGGCGCCCCTCGTGGTGGAAATCCTGCGCGGGATTGTCGGGGCCTGAGGCTATGACCGCGACCCGACACCCCCGCGCGCCCGAGCCCGATCGCGGCGAGCCCGGCACCGGCGCACGCCCGGCGGAGACGGTGCGCCGGGAGCGGGTCCTGCTCGCCCCGCCCACCAAGCAGCGCACCGGACGTGGTTCCCGGCGGCGGCTGGTCTGGCTGCTGGCTCTGGGGCTGACCGTGGTGCTCGGCGGTGCGCTGGCTGTCACTGCGTGGGCCTCGCCCGGTGCACCCCGGCAGCCGGGCACGCAGCAGGCGGCGCTGGCGCAGCCCGCGGCGCAGCAACCGCCACCACCGTTGCCGCTGCCGCCCAACCCCAGCGACACGTGTGCGCCGAACTCGCCGGACCCGACGTGTCACTTTCCGACCGGCACGCCGCGCCCGTCGATCCCGGCGACGCCGCTGCCGCCGATCACCGCCCTGCCGCCACCGACAAGTTGCTTCCCCGGCCAGATCGGGTGCACACCCGGTGGCCCGACCACCGCGCCGAGCACGACTGGGAACCCGCCGTGCACGGGTGAAGACTGCATCCCGCAGCCCACCCCGACACCGAGCACGAGTCCGCAGCCGGGTGGCCCCAGCACGGGAAACGGCGATCCGGACTGCGGACTGACCAACATCACCGGCTGCATCGCCAAGGCGATCAACGGGGTGTTCAAGGATCTGGTCAATGCCGCGCTGTCGCCGATCCTGGAGTTGCTCGGCCACACCGCGCTGACCACGCCGACGCTGGATCAGCTTCCCGGTATCGGCGAGCTGTGGAACAACTCGTGGCAGATCGTGCTGGCCTGCTACGGGATGCTGATCCTCGTCGCCGGGATCGTGGTGATGTCCCACGAGACGGTGCAGAGCCGGTACTCGATCAAGGAGATCGGCCCGCGGATTCCGATCGGATTCCTCGCCTCCGCGCTGTCGTTGTTCTTCGCGGAGAAGTTCATCCGGCTGGCCAACGCGCTGTCCGCCGCCGTGCTCGGCGACGGGGTGAATCCGCCGTCGCTCGGGTCGACCCTCAAGGACGCGGTCGAGGGCGCGGTCTCCGGCGGGTTCTTCATGATCCTGCTGGCGCTGGTGCTCGTGGTTGTCGGGATCGCCCTGCTGATCGTCTACGTCGTCCGCGTGGTCATCACGTTGATCCTGATCGTCACCGGGCCGCTGTTTCTGATGTGTCATTGCCTGCCGCACACCGACGGCATCGCCCGGTGGTGGTGGAAGGCGCTCGGGGCGACGCTGGCGATCCAGGTTGCCCAGTCGCTGGTGCTGATCACCGCCGTGCGGACATTCCTGGCCGGCGGAGTGCATCTGTTCGGCTCCACGCTGTCCGCGCTCGGCATGCTCATCGCCGCGATCGCGCTGTTCTACATCCTGTTCAAGATCCCGTTCTGGGCCCTCTCGGCCACCAAGATCGGCAACGGTCGCTCCTTCCTCGGCGGGCTCGCGAAGGCGTACATAGCGGCGAAGACCTTCGGGATGGTCGCCGGGAAGTCCGGCGGGCTGGGCAAAGCCGGCGCGGTCGCCGGTGGCGGAAAAGGCAGCAAGGGCGGCGGGGGCCGCGGCGGTGCTGCCGCCGATCCACCGTGGCCTGCTCAGCCGCGGATCGCGCCGACACCGGAGGCGGTCAACAAGCGGTTGCAGGCGGCCTACGACGCCGACCGCGCCCGTGCTGCCCAGCAGCCGCGCCCGCCCTCGCAGCGACCGGAGTTTCTGCAGCCCAGTCCGCAGGAGACCACCCACGACCCGGCCGTCACCCCGGCCACCCAAGGACCCGTCATGCCCGAATTCAGTTCCGCATCCAAGCCCGCGACGGCGGTCACGCCGCCCGCAGGTCGGCGCCGCAGGCAGGCCGCGACGGCACCCCGGTTCCAAGCTCCCGGTGCGCCGCGCCGCGCCGGTGGTGCCGCGCCCCCGGCTCGACCGGTCGCGGTGGCCGCGGTACCGCCGCACTTGCGGTTCCAGCCGCCCACGCCGGAACCGCCCCACGTGTCCCAACCGGTCAAACCAGCGGCCGTGCCACCCGCTGCACCGGTGTTCCGGACTGCGCACCCGGAGCCGCGCATCGGCGACGCCCGCCCACGCACGCCGTCCGTGCCGCCGGTGACGTTCCGGGCGCCGACCACGCCACCGACGCCGCCGAAATCCGTGCCGAGAACCCCGCCCCGTGGAGGTGAGAAGTCATGACCCAGCCCGTGCGCATCCCGTCCGACGTCGATCGCGAGGATCGCGTCCTGGCCAACCTCACCGCTCGCCAACTGGCGATCCTCACGGTGACCGGGATCGTGCTCTACGGCGCCTGGACGCTGGCCCGCGGTGTGGTGCCGCTGCCGGTCTTCCTGATCGTCGCTCTTCCTCTCGGGGTCAGTGCCGCGGTCCTGGCGCTGGGGCAGCGCGATGGCATGAGCCTGGACCGGCTGCTGCTCGCCGCGGTCCGCCAGCGGCTGCAACCTCGACACCGGGTCGCCGCTCCCGAAGGGGTGCAGCCCGCACCCGAATGGCTGACCAGCAGTATCACCGCGACTGATGCCACCGGTGCTGCGAGCACGTCGGAGGTATCTCCGGCGGCGCTGCGGCTGCCCGCGGAAGGAGTCACCGAGGCCGGTGTCGTCGACCTCGGCCCCGACGGGGTCGCGATGGTCGCGGTGGCCAGCACCGTCAACTTCGCGCTCCGCACGCCCGGTGAGCAGGAAGCCCTAGTCGCCAGCTTCGGCCGGTATCTGCATTCGATCTCCGCGCCGGTACAGGTGCTCATCCGAGCCGAACGGCTAGACCTAAGCCGCCAGATCAGCGACCTGCGCGAGGCCGCCCCCGGTCTGCCACATCCGATGCTCGAAGCCGCCGCGCGGGAGCACGCGACCTACCTCGACCAGCTGCGCCGCTCCACCGATCTGCTGCGCCGCCAGGTACTGCTGGTGCTACGCGAGCCGATCCGCGCCACGGGGCCGACCGACGGGCTCGGCGGCGCGTCCCCGCTCGCCGCACTGCGGGCACGACGCGCCCGCAGCCGGGACGGAGAGGTCACCGAGACCGCGCGGCGCTCGGCCGAAACCCGGCTCGTGCGGCGGCTGGGCGAAGCCACCGAACTGCTCTCCCCGGCCGGGATCACGATCACGCCCCTGGACGCCGGGCAGGCCACCGCCGTGCTGGCCACCGCGTGCAACCCGGACAGCCTGATCCCGCCCTCGGCGGGTCTGGCCGGCGCGGACGAGGTGATCACCACCGCCGCTGCAGACCCCGACGACGAGCCACCAGTCCATCACCGAAGCACGGCCAGCCGGGGCGAGCGCGACAGCGCGTCGCCGGAGCCGTCGGCCCTGGATGAATGGGAGGGCGGGGACCTATGAGCAGGAAGTTCGGCCGTATTCGAGGCCGCAAAGCGCCGCACACGAACGCCCCGTTGGGCAGGGCCAGTGCGTTCACGCCAGATTCGCTGTCGGTCGCACCCCGGCACCTGGAGATCGGCGGCGAATGGGTCTCCTCATTCGCGATCACCGGCTACCCGCGCGAGGTGCATGCGGGGTGGCTGCAGCCGCTGCTGTCCTACCCCGGCCGCGTTGACGTGTCGCTGCACATCGAGCCGATCGACCCGGTTACCGCCGCCAACCGGCTCAAGCGCCAGCTGTCCAAGCTGGAATCGGGACGGCGACACACCAGCGAGAAGGGGCGGTTGCTGGACCCGATGGTCGAGGCCGCCACCGAGGACGCCTATGACCTCTCGGCCCGCGTCGCCCGCGGCGAAGGGAAGTTGTACCGGCTCGGTCTGTATCTGACCGTGCACGCCACCAGCGAAGCCGATCTCGGCGAGCAGGTCGCCGCGGTGCGGGCGCTCGCGGCGTCGCTGCTGATGAACGCGCAGCCGACCACCTACCGGTCGCTGCAAGGCTGGGTGTCCACCCTGCCGCTGGCGCTCGATCTCATCGGGATGCGCCGCACGTTCGACACCAGTGCGCTGGCCGCGGCGTTTCCCTTCACCAGCCCCGATCTGCCGCCCGCTGACCCGACCAGTGTCGCCGCACCGGCCGGTGTGCTGTACGGGTTCAACGTCGGATCGCAGGGTTTGGTGCATTGGGACCGTTTTTCCGCGGACAACTACAACACGGTGGTACTCGGGCGCTCCGGCGCGGGCAAGTCCTACCTGGTGAAGCTGGAAACCCTGCGCAGCCTCTACCGCGGGGTCGAGGTCGCGATCATCGACCCGGAGGACGAGTACCGGCGGCTGTGCGAGGCCATCGGCGGCACCTACATCCACCTCGGCGACGCCGATGTCCGCATCAGCCCGTTCGACCTGCCGATCGCCATCCGCCCGGACGGGCGCCGCACCGCCCCCAAGGACGCCCTGACGCGCCGGGCGCTGTTCCTGCACACCGTCATCGGAGTGCTGCTCGGCACCGAACTGTCCGCGCAGCAACGCGCCGTGCTCGACCGGGCGATCATGGCCACCTACCAGCAAGCCGGGATCACCAGCGACCCGCGGACCTGGGGCAGGCAGGCGCCGTTGCTGGCGGATCTCGCCGCAATCCTCACCGCCACCGGCGATCCGATCGCCACGGATCTCGGCTCCAGGTTGCACCCGTTCGTCGAGGGCGCGTTCTCCACGATGTTCTCCGGGCCGACCACGACGCGCCCAGAGGGGCACCTGACGGTGTTCAGCCTGCGTGACCTGCCCGACGAACTCCGGCCGATCGGGACGCTGCTCACGCTGGACACGGTGTGGCGGCGGGTGTCCAACCCGGCCATCCGGCGCCCGCGGTTGATCACCGTCGACGAAGCGTGGCTGCTCATGCAAGACCCTGCCGGGGCGCGTTTTCTGCACCGGATGGCCAAAGCAGCCCGGAAACACTGGGCGGGTTTGACGATCGCGACCCAAGATGTCGGCGATGTCCTCGGGACAGACCTGGGCAAGGCGATCATCGCGAACGCGGCTACGCAGATCCTTCTACGTCAAGCGCCGCAAGCGATCGACGAGATCGTGGCGACCTTCAACCTGTCCGAGGGCGAGAAGCAGTTCCTGATTTCCGCGGACAAGGGACAAGGTTTGCTCTCGACCGGGACGCAGAGAGTCGCGTTCCAGTCGCTGGCTTCGCCGCAGGAAAACGCGCTCATCACAACAGATCCGGCCGAGTTGGCGCAGTACGCGGAACACGAATCTAGCACGGACGACGGCGGCGCGTTTGTCGATCTCGGCGTCGACGACACCGAGCTGACGCTTGATGCGGACGTTGACGGTCACGTCGACCTCGGCAGCGCTGCGTAACCCGCCCCACCGCTACGGATCGATCCCTTCAACCACAACGTTTCTGCTCGTCTCTTGCACCCTGACTGACTGCCTTTGCGAGGTGTCGCATGTCTTCTTCCGCCCACGTAACTACGGTTCCGGCGCGACCAGCCCGGTTGCTGACGCAGAACCGGGAGATGCGCGCAATCGGTGCCTGGAACTGGACTTTGCCCGCGCTGGCCGCCCGGTTGCCCGACGGACGGACGCAGGTGACCTGCCCGGCGGCGAGCGCGTGCACTCGGATCTGCTACGCGCGCAACGGAACCTATCTCTTCCCTGCGGTCAAAGCCAAGCATACAGCCAATCTCGCGTTCGTTCTGAACGATCTTCCCGGTTGGACAGAGGCAATGATCCGCGAACTGTCGGAGCCGCGCTTCATCGGGAAATTTGTCAGGGTGCACGATGCAGGCGATTTTTTCAGCGATGCCTACACGTTGGCGTGGTGTCGCGTGATGCGATCCTGCCCGCAGGTGACTTTCTATTGCTACACCAAGGAAGTTCGCCGATTCAAAAGGCTGATCGAACCTGACCCGCCAGAGAACTTCCTGTGGGTGTACAGCTACGGCGGTCGCGAAGACTCCTTCATCGACCCCGACCGTGACCGGGTCGCCGACGTGTTCCCCGACGAGGACGCCATCACCGAGGCCGGGTGGTCGTCGCAGGAAGCCTCGGATCTGCTCGCCGTGCTCGGCCCGCGATTGGTCGGGGTGCCCGCGAACCGCATCCCGCAGTTCCTCAAGCGCATGGGCGGGCGGCGGCTGTCGGAGTGGCAGGCCGAGATCGACGCCGAACGAACACGCAAGCGGCGCCGTCATCTGCGACTCGTGCCCAACGACCCGTCCGCGCCTACCTCGATGCCGGAAGGCCAATCGAGCGCGGGCGACGCCGAGCGATACGCGGCCTGAATCCGCGTCCTGTCGACTTTTCGTTGCGAGAGAGGGGATTTCTGATGTCATCCACTCAATCTGTTGTCGCGTCATCGAGGACGCTTGCCTCACCGTTGCAGGACTACCTCCGCGATCCCGGTGCCGCAATGCGCGCTGTCGTCACGGCAGTGCGGGAATTCGCACTGACCTGGGGGCCACTCGTCGGGCCGGCCGTTGCGCTTGCGGTGGCTGGCGTCGTGGTCGGGCGACGGTGGTGGGCGCGCCGGTGCCATGACCGGATGGCCGCCGACGCCCGGGTGGTCACAGTGCTGGCTCCGCCCACGGTCGATCCGGACGGCGCGGCGGCCTTGTACTCCAACCTGGTTGGGCTGTTGCGGTCCGGCTGGAAACGGCGGATGCACGGCCAGCCGCACATCGTGTGGGAGTACACGTTTTCCCATGCCGGGGTCGCCTTGCGGTTGTGGCTGCCGGGCGTCGTGCCGCCCGGCATGGCCGAACGCGCCATCGAGGCGGCCTGGCCCGGCGCGCACACCCGGACCGCACCGGCCAAGCCGCCGATCCCCTTGGCCAACCCGCCGGGCAAGGCGGTCGAGGCCGTGGGTGGCGAACTGCGCCTGGCCCGCAGCGAGGCACTGCCCATCCGGTCGGACTTCCCCACTGATCCGGTCCGTGCCTTGCTGGGTGCTCCGGTCGGCATGGCCACGCATGAACGGGCCGTGGTGCAGATCCTTGCGCGCCCGGTCACCGGTGCGCGTGTCCGCAAAGCCCGCCGAGCCGCCCGCCGGGTCCGCACGGGCAGTTCGGTCCGGCTGGCCGGTCGCCTCCTGGACCTGATCACTCCGCACACCGGATCGCGCAAGCCCGGCACGACCACGAAGCGGCCGGTCGTCGATCACCAGACCTCGCTGGAAACCTCGGCGCAGGACCGGGTCATCGTGGCCAAGCAGCGCAGCTCCCAGTACGAGACCCGCATCCGGTACGCCGTGGCCACCTTGGTCGACGAGCACGCGACCGGCGCGGAGCGGGTTCCGGTGCGCGAGCACCTGCGCGGACGCGGGCACGCCATCGCCAGCGCGTTCGCGGCATACAGGGAACATAACTACTACCGTCGCGTCCGGCTCGCGCGTCCGGTCCAGTCCGTGGCCGAACGACGCCTCACCTCCGGTGATCTGCTCTCGATCGCCGAGCTGGCCGCGCTCGCGCACGTCCCGACCGACGAGGCCGTGCCCGGCTTGCAGCGCGCCGGAGCGAAGGCGGTGCCGCCGCCACCGGGAATCGCCACCGAGGGCGCCGGAGTGAAACCGATCGGGATCACCGACTCCGGCCACTCCCGTCCGGTGGGGCTGCGCGTCGCCGACGCGCGTCATCACCTGCACATCCTGGGTGCAACCGGGTCCGGCAAAAGCGAGCTGATGGCGCGGATGATCCTCGCCGACGCCGACGCCGGCCGCGGCCTGGTCGTGATCGATCCCAAGGGAGACCTGGTCGCGGACACCCTGATGCGGCTGCCCTCACGGCTCGGGGAAAAGGTGGTGCTCTTCGACGCCGACAGCCGCTCCCGCCCGCCCGTGCTCAACCCGCTCGAAGGCGACGACACCGCCCGCACTGTCGACAACCTGGTGTCGATCTTCTCCCACGTCTACGCCTCCAGCTGGGGGCCACGGACCGAGGACATCTTGCGTTCGGGGCTGCTGACCCTGCGCGAGCTGCCCGGCACACCCACGCTGACCGATCTGCCGAAACTGTTGACGGTGCCCGCTTTCCGGCAGCGTGCGCTCGAACAGATCTCCGACGATGTCCTGACCGGGTTCTGGCACTGGTACGACGATCTGTCCGATGCCAGCCGAGCGCAGGTCGTCGCGCCGCTGATGAACAAGCTCCGCGGCCTGCTGCTGCGCCCGTTCGTGCGGGCATCCCTCGCCGGTGGCGAGTCCGCAGTAGACATGGACACGGTGCTCGACGGCGGAATCTGCCTGGTGCGCCTGGGCAAGGACGCGCTCGGGATGGACACCGCGCGGCTGATCGGCTCGATCGTCGTGGCCCGCACGTGGCAGGCCGCCACCCGGCGAGCCCGGATACCGCAGCGCGATCGGCACGATGCCTCGCTCTACATCGACGAATGCCACAACTTTTTGAATTTGGCGTACCCGATGGAGGACATGCTCGCCGAGGCCCGGGGTTACCGGATGTCGATGACGCTCGCGCACCAGTACCTGCGGCAGCTGCCGCGCGAACTGGAGGAAGGCATCAGCACCAACGCTCGCTCGAAGATCATTTTCTCGGCGTCGCCCGAAGACGCCCGGGATTTGGCCCGGCATACCGCGCCTCGGCTCTCCGAGCATGATCTCGCCAATCTCGGCCGGTTCCACATCGCCGCGCGGCTGGTGCTCGACAGCGAGGAAGCTCCCCCGTTCACCGCGGTCACCGAGAAGCTTCCGCCCGCGATTCCCGGCCGGGCCAAGGAGATCCGTCGGCTCGCGCTCGTGAACACCGAGCCTCGAAGCACGCCCGATCCGGCCGAGCACGTCCAGCCGGCGGCGTTCGATCCGCGCCGCGCGGCCTGACCCTTCAGCTTTTTCCGTTTGCCCGCAGGGCGTTCTCGCGTCCTGCCGTCCTTGGAGGTGCACTTCACGATGGTGAGCAATCCCACCCAACAGCGACAATTGCGTGCACATCGGCCGGAACGACCTGCT
Organism: Prauserella sp. PE36; assembly: GCF_003311655.1. Classification (NCBI taxonomy): domain Bacteria; kingdom Bacillati; phylum Actinomycetota; class Actinomycetes; order Pseudonocardiales; family Pseudonocardiaceae; genus Prauserella; species Prauserella sp. PE36. The sequence goes on from NZ_QEQT01000081.1 coordinate 69,814, forward strand.
GCGCGGGTGCTCAACTCGGCCGAGCATCACGCGTGGCTGGCCCGGCATCTCACCGACCGCGACCGGTGGCTGTGCCGGATGCTGTTCGAGCACCACGTGCTCACCAGCACCCAGATCATCGATATTGCCTTCACCGGTCGCCGCGGGGCGAACCTGCGCCTGCGCAACCTCTACCAGTGGGGCGTGCTGCACCGGTTCCAGCCGCACCGCGACCGCGGCTCGCACCCGATGTACTACGTCCTCGACACCGCCGGAGCGGTCGCGCTGGCTCGCGAGGACGGCATCGACCCCAAGGAACTGGGCTACAGCCGTGAACGCGAGATCGGACGCGCATTCTCGCTACAGCTGGCGCACACCGTGGGCTGCAACGGACTGTTCACCACCCTGATCCGCCGAGCCCGTCAGCCCGGTGCCGCCGGTGTACTCGCGGCGTGGTGGTCGGCCGCCCGGTGCGGCCGGCACTGGGGCGACATCGTCACCCCGGACGGCTACGGCCGCTGGCGTGAGGCAGGCCGGGAGGCCGAGTTCTTTGTCGAGTTCGACTTCGGCACCGAGCAACTGTCCCGCCTGGCGGGCAAACTCGCCCGCTACGAGCGGCTGGCCGAGGCCACCGGCATCACCACACCCGTGCTGGTGTGGCTGCCCAGCGCCAGGCGCGAGGCCAACGCACGCAAGGCGATGACCGAGGCGCTGCGCGATCTCGACCGGCCCGCATACGTACCCGTGGCGACCAGCAGCGGCGAGGCCGCGGCTGACCCGCTCGACATGGCCGCGCCGCGCTGGCGACGGCTCGACGAGTCCGGCACTGCCGGTCGAGTGGCACTGGCTGACCTGCCCACCCTCTGGCCGAACCTGCGCGCCTCGGCCCCCAGCGGTGGGCAACGTCCGACGGCCGCCACGCCCGCCGCCGCACATCCAGAGGTGGCCCCGCCCTCCCCGATGCCCCCGCCCGACCCCGCGCATCCGTGGAGGTGATGCGTCATGGGCAAGATGGCCGCCGCCGGTGCCGGGTTCGTCGTCGTGATCATGCTCTTCATCGGTGGCGGCGCCATCGCTGTGGTTCAAGCCGTATTCGGCAGTTCCAGCAGTTCCGGCGGGGGCATGAACTGTGCCCCCGCCGGGGCAAGCGCGACCTCGGCAGCCGGGTACGGACCGCAGGAGATGAGCCACGCAGCGACGATCGTCGCTGTCGGCAAACGGATGAACGTGCCCGAGCAGGGCTGGGTCATCGCGATCGCCACCGCACTCACCGAGTCACAACTGAAGAACCTGAACTACGGCGATCGCGACAGCGTCGGCCTGTTCCAACAGAGGCCGTCCCAAGGCTGGGGAAGTGTCACGCAGATCATGGACCCCACCTACAGCAGCGAGCAGTTCTACCGGCATCTGCTGGCGCTGCCGAACTGGCAGAACATGCCGGTCACCGTTGCCGCCCAGACCGTGCAGCGATCAGGATTTCCTGACCGCTACGCGAAATTCGAGCCAACAGCGCGCCAGATCGTCGGGGCTGTCCAAGGTGCCACCTGCACGACCACTGCGACGACCGGCGGCTGGACGACCCCCACGAGCGGCACCTGCACCTCCGCATTCGGCTATCGCGGCAGCGAATTCCACAAAGGACTCGACATCGGTGCGCCCATCGGTACTCCGATCCTGGCAGCCAACTCCGGCACGGTGATCAGCTCCGGCCCGGCGTCCGGCTACGGGCTGTGGGTCCGCATCCAGCACGGGGACGGGATCGTGACGATCTACGGCCACAACGACCACAATCTGGTCCGCGAAGGGCAATCCGTTCAAGCCGGCCAGCCCATCGCCGCGGTCGGAAACCGGGGAGCTTCCACCGGAGCGCACCTGCACCTGCAGATCGAGGCCAACGGCCAAGCCGTCGACCCGGTGGAGTTCTACCGGCAGCGAGGAGGCCAGCTCTGCCGATAGGTGCGCATCCGCCGCATCGCAGGGAAGAGCCTGCGTGACATTTCCGGAGCATTCCGGCGATGGCTCTGATTCTCCGATGATCGTCCAGCCGCGTGAGTCCGGCTACTCGTCCGCCGGGGTGCCTTTGAGGTGGTTGTAGATGTTCGCGCGGCTGAGGCCAACCTCCTTGGAGATTTTGGTCTTCGGCACACCGGCCTTGTCCGCTTCGCGAATATCGGTGAGCCGCTCCGTTCGTTCGACCTTCCGCTGCTGGAGCAGGATTTCCCGCATCTCCTGCAGAGAGCTTTCCACGTCTCGGATGCTTTCCAAGGCGGTTTCGATCGCTTCGATGCGCTGTCGGCGGGCACGCAGCTGCGCGATGTGCTCGTCCTTGTCCATCTGCGGCCCTCTCTCGCGTGGCCCCGGGGGTTGACCGGCCTCTGGGCGTGGCTGACCATCTATTGCTGCAGTGTCACCCTAGACACCTTACCGAGACAGCCCCGGCGGTCAGCAGGGGCGTGTCGTGACCAGCGATTCCTGGTCGCGAGACACCCCTGCTGACCTGGTCCAACGGGTTCCGCGCGTCATCGGAGTCCACGGGTGGCGGTGACCTCGTCGGCGCAGGTGACGGCCGTGGCCATCCCGGTACGCAGCAACTCGTTGGTCCCGCCGGACGTCGCCGACGTGACCGGTCCGGGGACCGCGTAGACGCGGCGGCCGAGCCTCGGCACCGTTGACAACGGCGATGTCCCGATCGGCGACGCCTCGCGCGAGTTCCGCAGCGACGTACTCGCCATACGGGCTGGCCGCCAGCGAGCCGACCACGGCCACCCGGCCAGCGGTGAGGACTCCGAGCTGCGGGTCACCGTGCACCCACAGGCCCAGCGGCGCTCCCGTGCCGGAGGCGGCCAGGTCGTGCGCCGCCGCGTTCGGCCAGTCGTCGTCCTCGGGGGTGAGCAGCCTGGCATGCCCCGCCTCGAGTGCGGCGAGGTCGTCGCGTAGATCGGGTTCAGGCTGTGCGACCTCAGCGAGCCCCGGAGGCGGTGCGCAACCAGCGCGGATGCGGGCGGCGGCGTCCACGGGGTCGTGAACCGCGGTGTTGGCGCCGACGAATCGCGTGGGTGGCTCAGTCGCGCGCATCAAGAAAAGCCGCGCGCGGACGATGTCATCGGATACCGGCATGGCGAACCTCAATCGTTCTCAGCGTTAGTGACGCAAATAGCGGGCTATTGGACCTCGGGAGGACACTCAGAACAGGCACGGTCCACTAAGGATTTGCGGCCGTGTCGATCTCCGCCATCGACATGTCGTTGCGGAACCGATGCCCGATCGTCCTCGATTCGGGCGTACTCGGCCGTAAGGTCTGGCCGAAGGCGGGCTGCGCGCAGGAGATCGGCGCGGTTACCGAGAATGTACAGAGAGCACGACAACCGCGTCATTCCGGCGTCGTAAGCGGGGTGGTAGGGCACACCGCTAGCGCGAATGTGTTGCCATACCTCCGTTTCGGTCCACTCGTGGATGGGCAGCCAAGTGTAGGCTTCGCGTCGGCCGTTGCTCGCGGTGTGATCCCGGCTCAGCTTCACTTGCTGGCAACGAGCAATGCTCGTCCGCGCCGAATGCTCCAATCTTGCGGTGGCTCCTGGTCACATACGCGTGATTCCGCTGAGGTTCGGCTTGCGAACGTAAGCATGGCTATGAAGGTCAGAGTTCCGACCGCACGTGTCGATCAATGGGCGGTTGAGCCGAGTTGCTGGAGGGCCCGCAGGGGCGGTCAGTTGTGGCGGGCGAGTTTGACCGCCGAGATCAGCAGCACCGTGACCAGGGCGGGGACGAGGACTAGGTCGAGGACGACTCCGAGGAGCAGGCCGCCGATCAGTGCGCCGGTGATGGAGCCGGTGACCATGGTGGCGACGAAGCGCAGGTTGTGGCGCAGGACGCCGAAGCTATTGTCGCGGCTGTAGCGGGCGAAGGCGACGAGCATGGTGGGCAGGGAGACCAGCAGCGACAGGCTGCCCGCGGTCTTGATGTCGATGCCGTAGAGCAGCACGATGGTCGGGATCAGCAGCTCACCGCCAGCGACGCCCATGATCGCGGCGACGACGCCGATGCCGCGCCCAGCGGCGACCCCGACGATCACCTGTACCGTAGGCGGCAGATCGAGAGCACCGAGGCTGGTGACGTGCGTGAGCACCAGGGCGGTGGCCATGAGGACCATCAGGGCCGCGAGGACCTTGTAGAGGGTGGCGGTGCGCATCCGCACGGCCCAACCGGCTCCGGCCCAGGCACCAAGCAGGCTGCCGATGAGCAGGTTGGCCGCGACCGCCCAGTGGGTGCCCAGTTCGGTGGCGGTGACGGTGGCCAGCCCGGGCGGGTAGTGCGGTGACGACCACGACCAGGCTCATGGCCTTGTTTAGGATGACCGCCGAGAGGCGGCGAACCCGAACATGCCGATCAACAGCGGCAGTCGGAACTCCGCGCCTCCCAGCCCGATCATGCCGCCCAACAGGCCCACTGCTGCGCCGGCGGTGAACACGACTGACGCGGGCCGCGTCGACCGGACCGGCACCGTGTTCTCGTCGATCGCCACGTCGCTGCCTCACATTCCTGTCGACTCGTCGCGAACCACGATCCCTCATCAAGGGAGTCGATGGCTCGGGGCCAGGTGCCGCCGCAACGTCGCCGTGGGCGAGGATCGGAAACGAGGACATGACTCGCTCCTTCGCTGTCAGGGTATGCATGGCGCGCGGGAGGCCGGCTGGACCTACCCGCCCGTCGACGCGTGGTCGTTAGGCGGCTGCGCGCTGGTGTTCTGTTTCGGCCTGTTCGGCGTCGTGTTGACGTCCTTGCCGGCCGACGCTGCTGATGGCTTGGAAGAGTAGGGAGGGTCGGGTGCCGATGGAGTTGAGGAAGATGGTGGTGACCGAGGCGGCCATCGCGATCATCGCCCACACCGGGTACACCAGACCGGTGGTGGCCAGCGGGACACCGATGCCGTTGAAGGTGAACGCCAGCCCCACGTTGGTGCGGGTGCGGCGGTAGGAGCGGTCGCTGATGTCGCGGGCGTCGAGCACCGCGGTGACCTCGTTGCGCAGCAGCACGATGTCGGCGGATTCCACGGCGATGTCGGTGCCACCACCGGCAGCGATGCCGACGTCGGCCTGCATCAGGGCGGGGGCGTCGTTGATGCCGTCGCCGACCATCGCCACGCGGGTGCCGTCGGCCTGCAGCCCGCGCACGATCTCGGCCTTGCCTTCCGGTCGCACCCCTGCCCGGACCTGGGTGATGCCGAGTTGGTCGGCGACCGGGCGGGCGGCGCGTTCGTTGTCCCCGGTCACCAGGACCGGGTCCATTCCGACGGCCCGCATCCGGGCGACCGCGTCGGCGGCATCGGCGCGCAGCTCGTCGCCCAGCGCGATCAACCCAGAGGCCGTGCCTGCCACAGCGACCACGATCACGGTGTGCCCGGCGGCCTGCAACTGGTCGATCCGCCCGGTCACGGCGGTGAGATCGAGGTCGTTGTCGCTGAAGAACGCGGGCTGGCCGACCAGCACGGCCCGGCCGTGCACGGTGGCGCGGACGCCGGAGCCGGTGACCGAGGCGAACTCCTCGGCCTCGGGCACCGTCAGCCCGCGCTCGTGGGCGGCGGTCACCACCGCACGGGCGAGCGAGTGCTCCGACAGGCTCTCGGCCCCGGCGGCCAGCGCGAGCAGTGTCTCGGTGTCGCCATCGAGGGCGTAGACCGCGCGGACGGTGGGGCGGCCCTGGGTGAGGGTGCCGGTCTTGTCCAGCACGATGCGCTTGACGAGCCGGAAGGTTTGGAACGCCTCCCCGGTGCGCATCACGATCCCGCGGTCGGCCGCGGCGCCGGTGCCGCGCACGATGGCCAGCGGCGCGGCGATGCCCACGGCGCAGGGGTAGCCCATCACCAGTACCGACAGCGCGGCGAACACCGCCCGCCGCACGTCCGGCTCCCCGGCCAGGGCCCAGCTGCCGGCCAGCCAGCCGAGCAGGGCCAGTGGAGAGATGGTGAGCACGGTGGGGGTGTAGACGCGCAGTACCCGGTCGACCAGGTGCAGGATGCCGGGTTTGAGCGCGCGGGCGTCTTCCACGTGCCGTACGACCTGGGCCAGGAACCCTTCGGTGTGGGTGGCGGTGACCTCGATCAGCAGGCTGCCGGTCCCGTTGATCGACCCACCCACGACCTCCTCACCCGGCCCGCGTTCCGCGGGTACCGGTTCGCCGGTGACCAGGGACAGATCGATCGCGGAGGACCCGGACCGGATCCGCCCGTCCAGCGGGATGCGCTCACCGGGCCGCACCCGCACCAGTTGTCCGATGGCGACGTCCTCGACCGGCACCTCGGATTCGGCGCCGTCCGGGTCGACGAGGCGGGCCAGATCGGGTTGCAGGTCGAGCAGTTTCTTGACCGACTGGCTGGAGCGGGTCTTGACCAGCAGCGACAGCCATTCGGAGAAGATGTGGTAGTTCGCCACCAACACGCTGACGGCGAAGAACGCCGCGGTCGGATAGCCGGGCAGCACACCAGTGAGGCCGATGACGCCACCGGCGATGCCGGCGAACGCGCCGACCTCCAGCAGCACGTGCTGGTTGAGGATCCCCCGGCGGGCGGACTGGTAGGCCATCCGCAGGATGTGCGGGGCCACCCCGACCACCACCCCGACCGCCAGCGCCCCGGCCAGCCACCCGATCAGCGGCTCGGCCAGCACCCCGGTCGCCCGCAGCACCAACGCCGCCACGCCGGGCGTCACGATGGCCACCGCACCGGCCAGGGCCTTGAGGTTCCCGGCGGGGCGCAGCAGCGCGAACGACAGCGGCACCATCAGCGCCGCCACCGACGCCGGCACCAGCACCGACCAGATCCAGGTGACGGTGGCGATCAGCCCGATCGCGGTCAGGCTGGCCGCGATCGCCGCGAGCAACCTGGCGCCCTCGCGGACGAGGTCTCGTTCCTCCTCCTCGAACGGGCGCAGCTTGCGCGGGTCGTACAGGTCGTAGCCGACATCCCGCAACGTGCCGAGGATCTTCTCCGGCGAGACTCGCTGCGGGTCGTAGTCGACCAGGGCCTGTTCGTGGGTCAGGCTGACCGCCACCGTGTCGACGCCGTCCATCCGGCCCAGGGCCTTCTCGATGGTGCCGGTGCACAGCGAGCAGTGCAGCCCGGCGATCCGCGCCCGGATCCGCTCATGCCCCGGCGCCGCGCTGGGCTCCGATGCCCACAACTGGCGACGCTCCTCGGTCACGAGGCTCATCGCGACACCTCCTCGGCGACGCGGTAGCCCGCGGCCTCGATCCGCTCCACCAGCACGGTGCGGTCGGTCACGGCCGGGTCGACGCGGACCTCGACCCGCCCGCACGTGTGGTCGGCCACGACCCCACGCACGCCCTCGACCCGGCGAAGCACGGTGCCGAGCCGCTGCTCGCACCCGCTGCACGACATTCCCTCAACCTGCAACATCCACCACTCCATCCTGGGCTCCTCCACGCTCCTGAACTGCTCTTTCTCTCGTTGCGGCCAGGCTAGAACCTTGCCCGAGGGGTAAGGTCAAGGCAGGATGTTCAGAAGGGAGCCATGTGATGGAAATGACCGTCGGCGCCGCCGCGGAGGCGGCCGGAGTCAGCGCCAAGGCAGTGCGGTTGTGGGAGTCCAAGGGCCTGCTGCCACCCGCCGAGCGCACCGAGGCCGGCTACCGCACGTTCACACAGGACGACGTGGACGTGCTGCGGTTCATCCGCCAAGCCAAAGCGCTGGACCTCACCCTGGGCGAGATCAAAGACATCCTGGACCTCCAGCGCTGCGGCGCCACCCCCTGCGGGCGGGTCACCACCCTGCTCGACGCCCACATCGCCGAGATCGACCGCAAACTCTCCGATCTGCGCGCGATGCGCCGGACCCTGGTGGAGGCCCGCCGCACTGCCCGCGAGGGCCAACGCCGCGGCGAGGACGCCGTCGTCTGCCGCATCATCGAGACCGCCGACACCGCCTGACCCCCAAAACCCTGATGTCAGGCGGTGTCCGACGCGACGACAGCCCGTGCGTTCACGCTGTGGCCATCGCCCGGCACTGCTCGGCGCACCGGCGGCACGCCTGCGCGCACACCTGGCACGCCTCGGCGTCGAACCGCTCACACGCCGCCGCGCACGCCTCGCAGATCTCCGCGCACAACCGGCACACCTGCGCCGCCCACTGCGATCCGCGCGCCAGCAGCGTCACGCACAGCGCGCAGATCACCGCGCAGTCCAGGCACAGGCGGGCGCACTGCGCCATCTCCCCGTCATTCACACAGCAGGTGTAAGCACACGCATCCAGGCACGCCTTGTTCGTCTCGTCCACGGTCGCGACCGCCATTACTCAGCCTCCTTCGGTTCGGCCACATCTCTGTCGTGCCGGACCAGGCAGCGCCCGCCGAGGGGCGTGCCTGCCCACGGCGTGACCGAACGTAGGAGCATGCCGGCGGGGCAAGGTCAAGCCGTTATCCAGGAATCCGATGTCCAAACCGTCCACATGGGGTACTTGGAGCCGTTCCTGCCCCTGGCGCAGCCCGGACGCACCGGCGCGCATCGGGAGGCTGGTTACTCGGGCCCTGCCATGTCTTGTCCTTGTCGCAGGCGGCTGGCGACGTAACTGGCGCGGTCGCCGCCGTTTTCTCGGTGCCAGGCGCTGGCGGTGGTGTCGGCGACGCCGAGCAGGTCCGCGAGCATTTTCCAGTGCACGGAGCCGACCAGCGACAGCCAGGCGCCGTTGCGGCCGACTCGGTCCGGCCTGTGCTCTTCGGTTTCGAGGACCGTCAGCACGTCGCCGTCGAAAGTGGCGGTGTCGGGCCATTCGTCTGGACCGTGATCGTGCATCGTGTTGAGCCACAAGGCAATGGACTCGGCGACAATGCGCCGGAACCGAGGCACAGCGAATCCGTTCCAACGCTCGTCTTCGATCGTTGCTGGGAACACCTGTGTGGTGTCGGCGAGGGCGACGTACACCCCGCCGTCTGTCGCGGTGAGATTCGGTGCGGACATGGCAGATCCTTTCCTTGCACAAAAGGGTTATCGGGTAGGGGTGATCGGCTGGGTGGTCCAGGCATAGAGATCGCGCGCCATACGGGCGTGCTGGCGGCAGTAGAGGGTGTGCGGTGCACTGCTGACCTGCCGGGTTGCGCACCGGTGGCAGTAGCGCGGCGGGTGACCGTCGCCGAATTCGGTTTGCCAAGCGCACACCCGGAGGCGGCGCCGATTCCGTCGGACACCGGAATATGTCCGCAGTCGAGTCGATTTGCCGTGTTGACGGCGGCTCCAGTGGCCATGACGATGCGCTCTCAGTAGTGGAATTAGGTAGATACGAATCCGTGCGCATGGCGGCGCGTTGCACGGGTGGCGGTCAAGCGCCGGCGTATTTGCATTGAACGATTTCGCCGTGGTGACGTCCGGCGCATTCGATGGTGCCGAGTGTGCGATCTTTGACCGCGAGTCGGCGGCGGGCATCGGCTTCGAGGTCGTCGATGGTCGAGCCCTCCAGCGCTTCGTGGTGCAACTGCCGCTCACCGAACACGCGAGCATCGGGGAAGGCAGCGGCCCACATGCGGGCGTACAGTCCGGCGGCAGCGGATCGCATCGGGGCAATCGTGCTGACTTCGCTGCAGGCGCAGCACGCTTCGATTGCCGTGCCCGGTCTGGTGTCTGCGCCGTTGACGACCCGATTTAGGATTTCGCAGCAGTGCGGCCGGTACACGAATTCGCGGGACATGTGCTCATGTGTGGGCGTGAGCAGCGAAAAACTGTGGTAGAGCGTGTCCGCCTCAGCCGGATTGGTGGTGATCGCTCGTGCGATTTCCCTCCTCGGCCCAGTCCATCTGGTCGAACAGTGAGCCGAACATTTTGGTGACGTCGCCGAGAATGTCTAGGACGGGGTCACTTTCTGTTGATGCGGTCATGGCTGTTTCTCCTGCGTTGCTTGGCTTTCCTGTGCTTCTGCGCTACGCGGTCCCACCTGCGCGGCTGCTCTCGGGGCGCGAGGTGGTCAGCCGTGGCGGGTGATGCGGGCGAGCTGGACGAGTGAGGTGATGGGCCCGGCCCAGCAGTGGGCGTGGGCGGGCTCGTCGCCGATGCCCACACGGACAGCTCGACCTGCGGATCGCTGGGGCGTGTCCAGGTGGCGTGAACGCCGGGCCCGGTGGCGCACCGAGCACCGTGCTCATCGCAGGCGTAGGTGTCCGCGGGGCCGGTCCACACCATTGCGTGCAGGAACTCGGCGACCTGGGCATAGCTCGCGTCGAGTGGTGGCGGCCCCGGCTTGACGGGCGCGCGCTCGGTGGCACCGGATTCGCCGGCGATCACGGCGCGAACCTCGGTGGTCTCGAACAAGCGTCCGCGCTCACTGGAATCGGCGTAGGCCAGCGCGTGCGGCCCGGTGAACCACAACGTGAGTGTGTGCCCGTCCCGGACCCAGCCGCGTCGGTAACCGCGCCGCTCGCTCAATTCGGCGGACGGGATCGGCGGCAGGGTGCCGTCGAGTTCGTGATCGGGGCGGGCGGCCCATCCGTGCGCGGCGAGGTCGTCGAGAATGCGGGGGTAGGCCATGTCCTTGGCGCGGGCTCCGGTGGATCCGGCGGCGGCGCGTGCCATGGTGTCGGCGAGGCGGTTCATGCGCGCGGTGACGTCGCGCAGCCCGTCCGGTGGGTAGGGCGTGGCCTTGTACAGGGTGTGCGCGTCGTCGGTGAGGTCGGCGACCTGGCAGCGCAGCTCTTCGGCGTAGGCGGCGAGTTCGGCGAGGCTGGCAGCGCGCAGTGCCGCGAGCCCTTCCGCGGCGTCGGCGCGGGCACGCTGCCGATCTGCCTCGGCGCGGGCCTCGGTGAGCGGGTCGTGGTCGGTGTGGTGGTTCATTGGTGGCTCCTGGGCAGTGCTCGCCGCCCCGCCGTCGTTGGCGGCGGGGCGGAGAGCGGGCGAATGACGAACGCGGGCGGGTCAGTGGTCCTGGTCCCAACCCATGCGGGCGGCCCAAGCGGCGAGTGCGCGCGCGGCCTCGTGTGGTGTGCAGTAGGTGGGTTCCTCGGCGGCGGGCAGGTCGGGCCGGATGCTGCCGCCGTTGAGATCGCGGGCGGTGTAGCGCTCGCGGTCCCCTTCGGTGATGCGGCGGACGGTGCCGATGCCGAGTCCGTTGACCGTGATCGGCCATGCGTGGGTGAAGGCGAACCGCTCATGCTCGGGGGCGGTGGTCCGGTAGTGTTCGGGCCAGCGGTACGCGGCCCACCAGTTGGTGACCGTGACGTCGATGACGCGGTCTCCGCGTTGACGATGGAGGCCACGAGGTCTCGTGCAGCGGTGGCCCCGATCAGGTCGGCCAGCCGGGCGTACGCGTCGCGGGCGGTGGTGAGTCGCGCGAGGATCGGTGCTGCCTCGCTGCGGAGGGTATCCGCGTCCATCTCGCCAATTGCGTCGGCACGGGCGTCGTAGGCGTCGCGGTCGGTCATACCGGGTGTCCAGCGCGGGGCCAGCGCGTTGATGCAGCCCAGGCACGTGCTGCACCGGTAGACGCTGGGGCGTGACACGGCAATGGAAATCCCCGTGCCGATGTTGTCGCACCCTGGGGTTCCGCACTCGCCGCTCATGGTGGCTTTGCTCATGCTTCCTCTGTCCTCTCTCGATTGAAGTCGTGGGCTGGGTGGTCAGGACCAGTTGCTCCACCAGCTGCGGACTTCGGAGGGCTCGGTGTCGTAGCACTCGGTGATGACCTGGTCCAGGTCAGCGGTGGGGTTGTCGAGTCGGCGAGCGCGGCGTTCACCACGAGATTGATCAGGTCGTCGTCACAGTCGTGCGTGGCCACTTCGTCGATCACGAGATCGGCACCGTCGTTGACGGCGCGGGAAACCTGGTCTCCAGCGAAGTGCGGCATCTCCGGGTCCGTCGGTTTCCCCTCCGGTTCGGACTGCGTGGGCTGGTCGGTGTGCGGGAACGTCGCGAGGAATGCGGCGACTTTGGCCGCGCCGTCCGACGCGACCGAGAAGGCGAACACCACCTGCTTGCAGTTGCGGGGCACCGTGGCGGTGCCGGCCAGCGGCAGCCGCCGGGCAGTCTCCGCGGCGACGGTTTCGGGTGTCTTGGCCGGTGACACCGTAATCTCGTGTGATGGCGCTGGGTTTCCGTGGCGGTGCCGGATTGTCACCAGTTTGGCCGGGAGGCTGGCGGAGAGCCTGAGCCGTGGTGTCTTCTCCCAGTCGGAGTAGCACACGTGAAGCTCTTCCCCGTCTGGGCCGATGAGGTACCGGTCGCGGTGACCGTGGTGGCCCGGTTCGACCGTCCATGTCCCGTCGAGCGCCCCTGCCATCGCTACCGCGAATGCCTGCATGTCCATGGGTTCGTTTTCCTTCCTGTGTCGCGGATTTGTGTGTGCCGGCCTTGGTTCGGGCGTCGGTTGTGGCCATCTCGCGGCCACGGCACCCGCGCGGCGCATGGCCGCGCGGGCACCGACGCGGCGACGGGCCTTTTCAGACCGAGGCCAGCACCTTGCCGAGCGTCGTCACGGTGTCCTGGTCGAGCGCGTCGGCTTTTCCGTCCACCGCGCGGGACATGTTGCGTTCGGCGCGGGAGGCGTTGCGCACGATCGCTTCGTGGTGGGTGTAGGTGTTGATGGCCTGCACCACTCCCCACGCGGTACCGCGCCACGGGCTGACCCGGTTGTCGGTGTTCCACAACCGGTTGAGCGCGGCCCGTTCGTTCGTTGCGGTAGTGCGGGCGCGTCCCTTCTCCTCGGGCACCGGGGTGTGTGCGTCCAGGAAGGCGCGCCATGCCTGGTCGGTCACGGTCGTTTCGCACAGGGCCTTGACCTCGGCGGCGAATTCCTCGGCCACGGTGTGGACCATCGCGAGCGCGTCGCGGGCCTCCACAATGCGGAACTTGCCGTTCTTGGAGTGCTTGACCTTGAACTGCTGGCCGTACTCGCGCAGCCCGGCCGACATCGTGTTGTCGCACACCACGTTGGTCACGGTGCGCTTGTAGGTGGTGGCGAGGCTGCCGTCGTGGCTGGTGCAGGCGACCAGGTTCGGCCGGAACTCCACGCCTTCCGGGGTGGTGATGTTCTCGGGCACTTCCACGCTCACCCATGCCTGTCGGCGGTCGCGCAGCAGGCCCGCGGAACCGATCGACAGACCGTCATCCAGGATCGTGCCGACCTTGTCCAGTAGCCATTCCCGGTACTGGTGCACGGTGTACCCGTCGGCGAAGATCCCGAGGACATCACCGGTATCCGATGCGGTGATGGCTTGCTTGTTGGGCACGCGGCGAAGGCCGAACTTGCCCGCCACAAGCACCGGTTCCGGTTCGGCGGTCCAGTGGAACAAGCGCCGCTGCACATCGGCGACCGGAATGGCTCCGGCGTAGTGGTTCGCCTCGCTGCCTTGCGCCGATGCCCGGTAGTGCCAAGCGTGCCCGCGCTTGTCGGTGAACCCAATCAACACATTATTGTTGAGCCATTCGCTGGCTTCTTTGGACATGACAAATCCACTTTCGTTATCGGAGGTGATAAGGAAACCGTTGTGCGGTCACGGCGTCCGCACGCGAACGCGCGCGGCACCGAAACTCCACAACACGGTGCGGCTAGTTGCGGTAATGAGATCGCATAGATTCTTCTGCCCGGTTCAGTGCAGCACGTTACGAAAGCCACCGTTCGGCATCGCTGAAATGCCGGTGACATTGCTCGGTTTCGTCGGGCTCAACCGGGCAGAACGCCAACCCGCGCCACAGTCCGCGCCAGCGAAATATCACGCGCGCGTATCCGTGCTCGGTAGCGCAGGCGAATACGGTTTCGTCGTCGGACTGTTCATGCCCTTGTGGGCCCGATTCTGCGAGATAACGTACGACCAGGATCACTACTAGTTCATGATGGTGTGGGCACCTATGGTAGATAATGCTTGGTACGCGCCGCGATCCGTGCTGGTCGGCGTAGTCACGAAAGATCGCGTATTGCCGGTCCTGCTCGCTTCCAGTAGCCAGATTGTTGGTATCCACAGTGTCTCCTTTGCCTATTGCCCTTTGACCGGCCCCGCGTTCGTTACGCCAGTTTTTGCCGTAGGGGTAGACAACGGGGTAACAGTGTTCGCAGCCACGCAATGTTTCGCGAACGTCCGACATGGTTACGGTGTGATTGCCATGCCGGTATGCGTCGACCATGACCGAAACGCATTCACAGTCGTCTTCTGCGTAGTATTCGGCGCAGTCGTAATGCAGCGGCTGATCACAAGCGCTTTCGAGCCACTTGCCACACTCGACGCATTGCCGATAGCCCAGCTCGGACATGATGGGGTCGATATCCCAGCCGTGACAGTCGGTGCACAAGGTCTGTCCGTCATCGCACAGCGCCGAAACGACGTCCGCCGCGATTTCCTCGGGCACGTCGTAGCAGTCGACCAGCACGCGCGCGGCGTTCTCGAATTCCCGCTCTGACAGGTCTTCGTCGTCGAGCAGCGGGTATCCGGCGAGAGCGGCACCGATACGGTCGGCGGCCTCACGTGCGGCGGAATCGCCGTAGTCGTAGGCAAGAAGGCCGTTCCACTCGGCCGCTTTGCCGGGTGCCGCTTCCTCCATGAGTCGCACCGCCGCGTGCCCGTTGGACACGTCCGCCAGGTGGGCGCACTGGTGCCCGGTGAGGTAATCGCCGGGAATTGGCAGCGGATCACCACCCGATCCGAGCACGAACCCGAAGCCGGACCAGTCATTATCTCGGGCGCAGTCTTCACCGTCCCATGTCCCGTAACGAAAGTTCTGCCCGAAATACAGATGCGCATCTTCGGAAAACGAAATTTCAGAGTTGTTCATGATTGACACTCCCAGTGTGTGCGGATTAGTGCGAGTCACAGACCGCCAGCGGCAAAGAAGCGTTCTCGGTCGAATCGTGGGTTTACCGATTTGAAGTACGTGCGCAAGGCGTCGGCGAGCGCTTTTCTTTCGTCGTCGGCGACAACTTCCCGACGCACGGCATCAGCAATTTCTTTGAAGTCCTTACGTGTCATGACAGATCCTCCAATGGTGTTGTAGTTGCATGTCGTTTGGCGGTTCAGGCCAGTTGCGAACTGGTACCGGTCGAAATGCGTGGACGCGTCGAGTGCGATTCACGCAAAGGGGACCATCTTCTATGTCCGTGCGATGCGTAACCGAGCGATAGCAACCGGTCGGCCGGTAGCGCATTCCCTGAACCTCCTAAAAGGGAAGCCGTTATGTCTAGCGCACAACGCAGGGAACCATGCCCGTAAGACATAGCGTGCTATGAACGGAAAAAGCGCGACGCACTTGAGAGAGTGTCGTTCAATGTCGGCAAATGCTTTACACAATCCGGACGCCCACACGTTGTGACGTTTTTCGGTGCTAGACCACCATGTAGTTATCTTGGGGACACACCTCTGGCAGGCATGCCTTTTATGCGCGCTACTCCGCTCTACAGCAAGGGATTCACATAACGGGGCTGCAAGCGCAGTTACTACGCATCTCGGACTAGAAATGCGCGTTTGGCTACGCGTCGTTCCCCACTACTGCCCTGCACGGTTTCGCTGCTGTCCGCGCGGCCCAAGCCGCTGCCCGCGCTATGCGGGTCTTATGGTTCGCAACGACCAACCTTTGAGGAGAAGAAAGGAAGGAGATCGCTCGCGGGACGCCGTGTCCCGGTCCTCACGCCCTTCTCTGCCTCATCCGCGCCGGCCTGTCTTGGTTACATGTCTAGATTGACACACCACCTAGACACTTTCAAGCTCCAGCCGAGTTCCGTTATCTCGCCGTTACCCTCGGCGTCGACCTTCGCCGATCAGTGCCGGTCGGGCCCTTGAGCTGGGAAGACGCAGAGGAAGAAAAGGACCCGCACAGCGGCAGCCAGCGCCCGCGCCCGCGCCCGCGCCCGCGCCCGCGCCCGCACAGCTTGGAATCTGTACGAATTTCCCTTTTGATATCTTGCGGTTTTCGAATCACACCACTTGCAGCCGCCGTTTATGTGGTTGTCAACATCTATGAGTCATGTTTCTGTATCGTTAGTTTTATCTTCGGTGCAAGAAAAGGGACAGAAAGCGCCATGTAACCACTTACGACCAAAAAGAAGATTGGAAGGAAGGCTGCAAAGAAGGAGGGTAATGAGAAGCTGACTGACTACAGCAGAACAGGGCTTGCGGACGGAAGGTCGTGCGAGCATCAGATAGCCAACACACCACCCAAGCCGACTGTTCACCTGCCTGCCTGGCACCGAAGTCGGACGACACGGAGGAAGGGGTTGCCCAGCGTTGGCCTGCAACAAGGCTTTGACGCGCCCCTTCCTCTCTAGTAGGAGCCCGGAAAGGAAGACGGAGAGGAAGGCAGATAGGAACGTGGACGGGCGACAGGTCTACGGGCTCGCGGCCGACTCCGTGCCGGTTGTACACGCGGCAGAGTGCTGGCCTAGGGTCGTGCTGCGGATCGCCTCCGCGGCTGCCACCGCTGCTTCGCGGAAACGCACGAATGATTTCACGTCACGGCGTTCAGCATCCGCGAGGAACCAGCTCAGTATAACTAGGTTGGCTCGTGTAGAACAGGATCCGGAAACTGGTCGGTCGCAATAAGATCGAGGCTATTTCCTTTGTTAGTTGCGAG
The DNA here is from genome assembly GCF_003311655.1 of Prauserella sp. PE36. Classification (NCBI taxonomy): domain Bacteria; kingdom Bacillati; phylum Actinomycetota; class Actinomycetes; order Pseudonocardiales; family Pseudonocardiaceae; genus Prauserella; species Prauserella sp. PE36. The sequence goes on from NZ_QEQT01000081.1 coordinate 86,338, forward strand.
GTTCCCTTAGCTGGCTTGCCGGTTGGATATGTGATTTCTCGGCTGTTGTAGGGCGTCTGCGAGACTAAGGGTGCTTCGCGCGGGGCGTTGGTCGAGTTCGGCCAGCGACGTGGTGAGCAAGTCCAGGGTGCGCGGGATGCTGTCGTGCTGGTTGAGTCGCGCTTGTAGGCGCATGAGGTCGCGGTAGATCGCCTCGTTGTAGGGGTCAAGTTGGCGGGCTTGTTCCAGCAGGGCGAGTGCCTGTTCGGGGCTGTCGGTTCTGGTCTTGCGGATCAGGGTGCTCAGCGCGTCGAGGACGTAGCGCCGGAGTGCTTCGCGGGGCCCGTCGATCCAATCTGCGGTGATGCCTTCGGCGAGGTCTCCGCGGTACAGCTCGGTGACGCGGTTCGCTGCCGCGACGGCGTCCATTGCCGAGGCTTGGCGGCTGGCGGTGATGGCGTCTTGGAGCCGCCAGAGGTCGGCGGTCAGGATCGTCTGGTCGAGCCGGTAGCGGCTGTCCTGGTTGACGATGAGGTCGAGGGTGTCGTCGTTGCTTGCCCGGCGAAGGCCGCGGCGTAGCTGAGACAGGGTCGCGTGAAAGCTGTTGTAGGGGCGTTCGCCGGGAGCGTGCGGCCAAAGCGCGGCGCTGAGTGCTTCGCGTCGGCACCCGTCACGGTGTAGCGCCAGGTAGACCAGGATTTCGCGTTGCCGCGGAGCGAGGACGTCGATGAGGTCACGGGGTTCGGGGTTCGCTCTGGTCAGGTGCAGCCGGCCGAGCACCTGCAGGTGCAGCGGCGGGGCCGGGGCTGGTTCTGTGGCCGGGCGCGGCTCGGTCGTTGGGTTGTCGTCGCGCCGGGCGGCCGAGGGGCGTGGGTGGTTGCTGACCTCCGTCGGGGATGGCTCGGTCGTTTCCGATTCAGCCGGTCCGGACGGTCCGGTCGTCGGGTGCTCGCCGCGGTTGTCGCTGGCGGTCTCCGTCGGTGGGGTCACGGCTGCGGCGTCGGGTTCGGTAGCGAACTCGTACTCGAAGACGGGTGGCTCGGCACTCGCCGTCGTGTTCTCGGCCCGGCTTTGCCGCTGTGTGCCCGTTTCCACGGCGCTGCTGGCGCCGGTGCGGTCTCGGATCGGGTCGTCGCTGCCGGGTTCGGCCGCGTGCAGGAGTGCGAGCAGATCACGGGCGTCGGTGTCCGGCAAGGTGAACAGTCGGGTGCCGGCCAAGTCATCGCTCAGGGTGGGGCTGGTCGCTTCGACGGTGCCGTCGTCGCGCACGCGCACGGTGCCGCCGGGGTGCCAGGGGCCGAGGAACACGCCAGCCAGACCGAGGTGCGCGCCGTTGTCGAGGACGGCGTGCGCACGCCGGTTCGTCTCCACGGTGGGCGTGGCTACCACCACGGCAGGTCCGGTGTCGCCGCTCGAAAACGCTGTGTTCGCTGGTGGGTCGTCCCGCGCGAGGTCGCCGGTGTCGGTGCGGGCGATCAGCTCGGCCTCCAACGTCGCCAGCGCTGCGGGCAGGTCGTCAACGACGAGGAGCCGGTCCGGGACGGGATCCGCTAGGTCGTGTCCGAAGAGCGCGCGGGCGTCGTCGGCGGGCATCACGATCATGGCGTCGAGGTCATCGCTGGTGGCCTGCGCGAGCAGGGTCATGATCAAGGCCCGTGCGGCGGCGTGGGCACCGGGACCGGTGAGTCCCAGTCCCCGCGTGCTGGCGAGGTCGAGCGCGATGGCGTGCCCGTCGCGTACACCGAGCGAGGTGTCCTGGGGTGCCGGGAGCACAGCGCGGACCGTGGCCTGGGCTCGGTCGCGGGTCTGGATGTCGGCCGATCGTGCGTGTCTAGGTGGTGCGGGCGCAGCGGCCGGGTTGTCGTCGGCCGGCTGGGGCGCGGTGGTGTCGTGGGCGATGCGCAGTGCGCGGACGACCGGGAGGCCGGCAGGGTCAGCGTCGTCGCGTGCGCCGGGGTGGTACCAGCGGCGGCGCCGGAGTCGGACGGTGATCATCGCGAGGGTGATCAGGGCAGCCAGTCCGAGGCCGACGAACGCGCCGGTCGGCAGTGCGATACCGGTTCCGGGCTGTGCCTTGGGCATGTCCGGCTGTTCTCCTCGAGGTGCGTGCGGCGGGGCGGGCTGCTCGGCGGAGGTAGCCGGGCCTTCTGGGGCGGGCGCGGGTGTCGGGCTGTTCGGTGGCGTCGCGGGCTGCTCTGGTGGCTGCGCGGGTGGTGGTGCCGCTTGGGCGGGCAGGACGAGGTGCCAGCCGGGCAGGATCTGGTCGGGGTGGCGCAGCGCGCGGCCGTCGGGTTGGGTGCGGCCGGCGTTGAGGTCGAAGATCGGGTGCCAGGCGTCTGGGTCGCCGAGTTCGCGTTCAGCGATGGCCGAGAGCGTGTCGGTGGGCTCGACGGTGACGGTGCGCCCGCTCGCTGTGGTGATCTCCGCGGGACGAGGCAAGGCGACGGCATCCGGTGGAAACAGGAGCGTCCATCCCGGTTCCAGGTCTCCGGGCCTGTCGGCGAGCAGTACGGGGTTGAGCCGCATGATCTCGTGGTAGCGCGTGCCGCGGCCGAGGTGACGTTCGGCCAGGTCCCACAGGGTGTCGCCGTGCACCACCGTGTAGGGCACGGCGCCGTCCGTTCGCGCCGCCGCGGGAACCGGTGTGGTTGCGCTCTCGACGATCTCCGCGGCCTGATCGGTTGCGGAGACCTGTGCGGCCGTGACGGGGTGTTGGTGTGGCCATGGCGGCGCGGTGGCCGCAACTGGTGTTGCTGGTGCCGTCGATGCCGCTGCGGTACCGGCGGAGGTGGCCACGAGGACGGCGGCCACGAGTCCGGCGATCCATCGGCCTCGCGGTACTCGGCGCAGCAGACGGCGGGCGGTACGGACACCGTGCCCCGTCTGGCGAATCAACTCGACCACGACGGAAAGAGTCAGCAAGAACCAGCCGGCCCACGCCACCGCCACGACCAGCCAGAGCACGAGGTCGCCGGTCAGCCACGCCCACCGCAGCGCGTTCCAGATCCGTTCGGGCCATTGGCCGATCGGAACCGGGTCGGGCCAATGGTCGGGAAGCAGGCGGGCGGGATCGGCGCCAAGCGCGAGAAGTCCGCACGGTATCCCAACAATAAAGGCAAGCAAGGCCAGCGCGGCGAATGCCCCGCGAATCCGCTGTGCTGGTGCGGTGGTCATGGCAGGTCGCCGGTGCGGGTTCCGACGCCGAGTTCGGCCAGGGCGGTGCCGGTGGCCTCGGCGCGGCTTCCGAGGAGCCCGGTGGTGGTTGGCTCGGTGACCGTGACCGTCACGCGCACGGCGCGGGATCCGGTGATGGTGACCTGGCCGGGGTGCCCGGCGCGAGTCAAGTAGTCGGCCGCGGTGCGGGCGGCGGTGGCGGTGTCGATGCCGACGCTCGAGCTTCGGGTGTCCACAGCGGTGTTGGCCGCGCGGGCGGCTTCGGCGGCCAGCGCATCGGCACGGGCGATGGCCCGCAGCCGCGCGGAGCCGTCGACCACCAAAGCCAAGACTAGCAGCAGCGCGGGTACCAGGACCGCGGCCATTAGGCTGATCGACCCGGTATCGCGCGGTGTTCTCCGGATGATCACGGGATGCCTCGGTAGGGGTCGACAGGGCTTGTGAAGGTACTGGTGATTGTTCGCGTGCCGCCGGGGACGGGCAGGGCGAGATCGCTGAGCGGGACGCGGCAGGTAAGGCTGGCCCGGACCTGCCCCCCGCGGCCGACAGCGATCTGGGCGGCGTAGACCGACACACTCGATTCCTGGCAGGCGAGTCCCTCTTGATCAAGCCGTTCGCGGGCGACTTGAGTTCCAGCCTGCTGTGCCGCGGCGGGACCGCGGGCGAGCGAAGCGGCCCGCGCGGCGGCGGTGGCGGCGTTGTCGACCGTTTGCTGCGCCGAACTGACCCGGGCGCCTGCAACAATCAGCAGCCCTACAAAGATCACCGCGGGTACCAAGATGGCGGCTTCAACACTTACCGAGCCCACGTCACTCCAGTGCCGCGCCCAGACGCAGTGCGCTCGGGTTTCGTGGCTCACGACCCACCTCCCGCAGTCAGAGCAGGCACGGTGAAACGCTCCTTCGTTGCCTGCGCGTTTGCCTGGACGCGGACATCCAAACTCGGGATGGGCAGCAGGCGAACGGCGGTGCCTGAGACAGCGACCCGGACGGTTTCCGCGGTGACCTTGGCGTGGACCTCGGGTGCGGTGAGTACGCTGCGTCCGGCGCGGTCGGTGAACGAGCGAGCCGCGGCGGCCGCCGTCGTGTTCGTAGCACCGACCGGGCGGCCAGCATCCACACCGGCTTGAGCAGCTTGGGCGGCCACGGCATGCGCGTGCCACCACAAACCGCTCTGCACAGCCAAGAGGATCAGCAGTAGCACGACGGGGAACAGAACCGCCAGTCCCACCGACTCCGCCCCGGTGTCATCAGCTACTCGTGCCTGGCAGAAAGCCCACATCCGTGTCCATACAGAACGATCTGCCGCGCGGCCAGGAGTCATAAGAGCCATCACCTCATCTCTGCGGCCGGGTTCGTGGCTCCGTCACGCGTTGGGAAAGGATCTTGCGGTGTGGAGCCCTTCGTCGGCGCTCTTGGCGCTGCCGGTTTCTGGTTCGCGACCTTCTTTGTGTTGGGCGAGCCGCCGGTGGACTTCTTTCGCTTGGGGCGTACCGTTCTCCGGCTTTCCAGCCATCGGGTGAGATCAGCGACGGGTACGTCGGTGAACGTGGAGAGCTCACCGATCTCGATGACGTCGCTGGACTCCATAACGACGTCGCCGAGTTCGCGTTCGATGTTGCCGAGCTGTTCCGCGATCTCGGCGCGACGCGATGCGAGTTGACCGACCCTCTGTGCTGCGGCGGACCTTTTCGCGCTCCGGGCAGCGTCGGCCTCTTCGACACGGCGTTCGATGTCCTCAGTGGTAGCCATCCTGGCCTGTGCCTCCTTCTCCGTTGCGCACTAGATCCGGTTCGCGAGCCTCGGCCCCGGTGGGTCTGAGCAGCTGTGTGCGACCTCAGTTAATCTGTCCTTGGTAGTTCTGCACTGCCGCACGGATGGCGAACCCAAGCCCTATCGCTATCGCCAGGCCGATCGCGACGAGCACGGCCTTTTCCACGGATTCCGATCCGCGATCGCCCGACGCGCGCACCCGTTCACAACGCTTCTCCACAGTGGCGATCAGCACCATCGCCATTCCAGCCAGCGTGAGCGCAAGCTGCGCGGAGTGGCTCCGGGCCGAACTGACACAGCGGTCCATGGTCTTGGTCATCGATGTTCACCTCCTTCCTGTTGCACGGGAAGCGTTTGTGTCGTAGCGGTTTCCGACACCATCCACTCGCCTAGCCACCACCCGTCATCAGTCGGATTATGGCCGGGTACATCACCAACAGGAGGAACGCGACCAACAGCAGCGACACCGGAAGTGCGAGCCGTTGGGAGCGCGAGTTGGCGTCTGCCTTGTCCGCAGCCAGCGCGGCAGCGCGCAGCGCACCCGCTTTGGCGATCAGGGTGGTGTATATGGCAGCTCCGTCGGCAGCGGTCCCGAGGATGTCGGCCAGATCGGCAAGTTCGACCACTCCCATCCGTTTCGCCAGCCGGGACAAGGCGTCCCACGGCGTGTGCCCGGCGTGCATGGCGCGGCCGAGGGTGCGGCTGATCCGGGCAAATACCCAGGATTCTCCGACCGCAGCGGCCTCGCCCAGTGCTTGGCTGGGGGCACGCCCGATGGCGCGTTCCTGCGCAACGAGGTCGAGATACGCGGCGATGGCACGGCGGAACTCCTCGCGTGCGCGGGTGGCGTCCTCCTGCACCGCTAGGACCGGCACCATCGACCCCGCCACAGCGGCCACCACTGCAGCCAGCACCACGATGATGCCGGAGAAGCCGACCCCAGCGAACCACGCCAAGGCTGCCGCTGCGAGAACGGTCGCCGTGCAACCACCGGCCCACGCCAGCCGTCGAGCGACATAACGGTCGGCGGTCTGGTCGAGCACGTCTAGGTCGGCGGCGGGGATTCCCCACCAGCGATTCGACGACCGCGCCGAGTACCCGATCAGTCGCTGTATTCGTGTCGACCAGCGCCCCCGTGGCAGAGTACCGTCTGCGCGGCGACTGGTGCGGTCGTCCAGCTGCGCGACGGCGGCGGCGACATTGACTGGCGCCGGTCGCACCAGCGCCAGGATCACGCACAAGACAGCCAGCCCGGCCAGTGCACCGAGCACGGCGGCGACGATGCCTGGATTCATCGCGACACCTCTGCCTTAGCGCGGGCCGCTGAGAACAGGGTGCGCTTCGATTTCGCTGCACCGGCCGACGTGCGCGATGCCGCACCTAACAATCGGGCCGGGCGGCGGGTACGGGTCAGCAGGTGCATCCACCATCCTGCCGCGCCCAGCAGACCCCCGATCCCGGTCATTACGAGCTGACCGCGCAGGTTGTTGAACGGTGTCAGGAACTCGTGGGCGAAGAACACCAGGCCGGCCATTAAGACCACAGTGATGCCGAGGATGGCGCGGACGTCGGTGCGGGGTTTCGCGCGGTCGGCTTCAATGTCGCGGCGGGCGACGACCTCGCGTTCCAGGGCCGCGGCCTTGGCGTCGAGGATGTCGACCAGCCCGCGTCCACCCGCGCGGGCACGCAGGATGAGCGCCAGCACAACCTCGTCGGCGGCTTCGTCGCTCACGTCGTCGGCGAAGGCGCGTAGCGCGGATTCCAGGCCTCGGGTGCGCAGCCGCACCGCTAGGGTTTCGATCTCGGTGGCTAACGCTTCGGGGGCGGTGCGGGCCGAGCTTGCTATGGCCTGTTCTAAACCACCTGAGCCGGAGGCAAGAATATCAGCGAGCCGCCGTACCCAGCCCGCGAGCGCGTCCAGCCGCACGATGACCCAGCGCGCGTTATGTCCACGGGCGAGGATCGGCACAGCCAGTGCCGCGGCAACGGCCAGAATCGTGGCAACCGGCCAGCCGGTGGCCCACCACACGGTCACGCCGGCGGCGAGCGCCAGCAGAGCCCGGCGCAACGGAATCCGCGCCACGAGATGCCGCCAGTTTCCAGCCCGCCGCGGTGTGGCTCCTCGAGCGGCGTCGCTCACTTCACCTGGCGGCAGGAACGCCACGATCACGCAGACGACCGCCAGCGCCGTGGCCACGCCGAGCAGTCCCGACCACACACTCGTCATCGTCGGCCTCCGTCCGGGAAGCCGGCGCCTTGCCAGGTGCCTGCGCCGGCGGTGTCGAACTCATTGCGGTCGAAGCCGTACCGCTCCAGGCGCTCCACAAGGTCACGGCTCGGGGCGTAGGCCGGAACTGCACGCCCATCGGCCGGACGTGGTGCGAAGATGCGGGTAGTATCCGGGCGGCCAGAATCGCCGACTGGCCCAACCTCGATCACTTCGGAGACGAACCGCTCCCGGCGGCACCCTCCAGGGTGATCCTGGTCGGTGCGGGAGACGTGTACGACGAGGTCGATGGCCGAGGCGGTCCACTGATGGGCAGCCTCGATTGCCAGCGGTGGATCGGCCAGCTGTCCGAGCGCGCCGATCCGGTCGAACACCGCCGACGCGCTCGTGGCGTGCAGCGTGCACATGCCGCCAGCGGCTCCGTTGCCCAAGGCACGGAGCATCGCGGTGACTTCGCCGGCCCGGACTTCACCGACGATCACGCGGCTCGGCGAGTGACGCAGCGTCTGCTTGAGTAGGTCGTCTAAGGAAATCTCCCCGGTCCCCTCCGAGTTGGCCGGACGCGCCTCCAGGGGTGTGACCAACGGGCGGGCGCTGATATGGAGGCCGAGTTCGTATTCCTCCTCGACGGTGACGACATGCTCAAAGGCCGGAATCTCGGCGCACAACGCGCGCAGCAGGGTGGTCTTGCCAGCTGCTGGGCCGCCGGAGACGATCATGTTGCACCCCACACTCACCGCCGAACGCAGGAACGAGGCGAGCAGCGGGTCAAGGGTGCCGTTCGCCACGAGGTCGTCGAGGCCGACATCCACCAGGCGATGGCGGCGGATCGCCACCCGCGGCCGGTCGGACACCTCCATCACCGCCGCAACTCGGGCACCCAGCGGGCCACCAGCCCCGATGCGGAGGTTCCCCAACGGGCGCCCGGCATTGAACTCGCGCGAGGTCTGGCCCTGGCGGGCGAACATGGCCGCGAGCATCTCCACCAGCTCGGCGTCGGTGTCGGCCACCGGGTGCGGCGAATGCTCGACCGAACCGTCCGCCAGCTCCAGGAACACACGGTCGCAGCCGTGCACGTGGATGTTCTCCACGTCGTCACGTTCCAGTAGCTCCTCCAGCGCGCCCAACCCGGACAGGGCGGCAACCACGGCACGGACCAACCGGCGTTCGTCATCGACCGGCATAGGCGCCTGGCCTGCGTTGGCGCGGCGCTGCACCCAGGCCGCGACCTCCTCGGCCACGTAGGCGCGCATCCGCACCTGCTGCTCCTCAGCCGACAGAGACGTATCCAGATGCGACTCGCCCGCAGCGACCCGTTCCAGCCGGGCGGCGACCGATTCCCGGATCGCCCGGACGGCCTGCGGGTCGAGTCGTCCGTCCGGCGTGTCGTTCTGCGGGGCCCCGGGTGCTGGCAGCGTCGCTGCCCCGGCTCCCATCGCAAGGCCGTGTCGCAGCGCCAGGGTCGCCGGATACGGGTAGTCGGTAGGGCCGCTGGCTGAGCGGTATCCATTGTGCGGCATCGTCATCGTTCGCCTCTGGGGAACAGGGTCTCCGAAGCCGGTAGGTCCGGATTGCGCAATTCGGCGGGCGAGTAGGTGTGGTGGGTGCCGTGCAGTCTGCGCGCCGCGCGACGCACGCTGCGCAGCAACGACGAGCGACGTGGGAACGCGCCTCCGTCTACTCCGTCGGAGAACGCCGCCGCTGTCCGCTCGTCTGCGGGAACCTCGACGGCGACCTCTCGAGCCAATGCCGCTCGGACTTCACGGGTGCCCGCGGGCGTCGCGGCACACACGGCCAGTCCCAGTCGCTCCGGCGCGATCCGTTCGGCGATTTCGGCCAGCACTGGGCGCGCAGCCAGCACGTGGCGCTGGGTCGGGCGCACCGCCACCAGGACCAGATCCGCCGCCAGCAGCAACGGCCACGGCGTGGCAGCGCTGTAGCGGCCGAGGTCGACCAGCGCGTCTGCGGGGCGGCCGGCCGCAGTCTTGAACGCGGCCAGCGCCACGGTCAGGCGTGTCCACCCCGGGGTGCCGACAGCGGTGTGCTGGCCCGGCGCAGTCAGCCCAGCCAGTAGTCCAACATGCCGAGCTGGAGGCACTGCCTGAACGTGCGCGATCAGTGTCGCTGGGTCACCAGCTGTCGCGTGCCGTGTCACCGTGGCGTGCGACAAGACACCGCGGTCCGTACGGATAGTGCCGTCGATAACCCATTGGCCCAGCCAGCCCAGTGCAAGGTCGCCCCCGGCCGGGTCGCAGTCGGCCAGTAATGCTGGCGCGGGCCAGGCGGCCGCTAGTGCCGCAATTGTCGTGGTCGCGCCAGGCGCACCCTTGCCCGAAACGATCGTGATCATTGCCAACTCTCTCACCGCCCTCTCCAGACAGTCAGTTGTTCTAAGCGCCGGGGCCGAGCTGGACCATGACGACCTGGCCTGCGGAGGCACTCGTCGCGGCCTGCGCGGCGGCCGCGCCTACGACGACATCGACGGTGACTGCGCCGGTGGAGTCTGGCGGGCCGACGCCCAATACCCGCGCGCGAAACGGTCCGGCCGTGCTCGCCGGCGCTAGTCCTGCATCGGTCCCTGCGCCGCTCGATACAGGGCTGACCTGAACCAGATCACCGGGGAACAAGCCCCGTGCAGGCAGGTGCCCTGGCTTCACAGGAAGCCCGATCAACCGTTCACCCGGTCCGGGAACTGGCTGCGCGGAAATTTGGCCTGGCGCCAGCACGCTGCCCTCGGGCAGCCTCGAGCGAGCGACACGCCCAACGATCCCGGCTCGGTCACTGGCCGGGATCGAGGACAATGGCTGGTCCGGGACTGCTTTCGCCACCCCGAGATCGGCCTCGCCGATCCGCTGGCCCCACCCGACATCCCGGGTCAGCACCAGCACATCGACTCGTTCGTCTTGTCCCGCGATCAACGCGTAGTTGCCGAAGGCGACCACGGCAGCCAGCACCACCGCGACGCCCAGCAGCCACCAGCGTCGCCTCCGTGGCACTCTCGGGCCATCGCCGTCCTCAGGCTGCTCAGCGACGACCGAGTCACTTCCACCGGGTTGTGACAGCCGGGAAAAAGACGCAGCAGTACCCATAGGGGTAGTTCCTTCCCCATTCCGGAAATTCGGTTCCTTTATTTCCGCAGAATGCGAGAACCCCATACGTCGCAGAATGCGGTTATGTCAGTGCTAGTTCGCGCGCAGCGCCTGAACCTCGGCGACCGCGAACGTGGCGGTTTCCCGGGAGAGCATCTGCGGGAAGTCCCCACCCACCGGAACAGTTCCATCCGATCCGACCCAGCTCACCGACCACTGGATCGCCCACTCCGCACTGGTCTGATCATTCGGCTGTCCCACCGAAGAGCGGGTGTAAACGAAGCCACAATCTGGGCTGGCAGCATGCAGCCCGTACGAGCGATCATACGGTGTTCCTGGACCCGTGCAGGTCATCGAACCGCCTGTACCCGAATCGAAGGTCATTCCGGTAGGGACGGCCGTCACTTCGGCCCACACCGCGCCGACCTGTACGCGCTCGACTGCGGGCTTCCATGCGGCTGGCGCCGTCCATATCCACGTGTGTTCGCCGACGATCGTGGCCCTTCGCCCATCCGGCAATTGTATGTCCGGTGAATGCCGCGGCACTGGAAGCGGTAGTCGAAGTTGTTCAAATGCCCTTGCCGCCAACTGGGCCGGTGTCGGCGGTCGTCGTGAGGGCTCCTGACCAGGTGGGGCGAGGTCGTCCGCCGGCAGCGGTGGAAGGCATCGCAGTCCGACCGTACTGCCGCCCGGCTGAATACCGCCGGAACCGGCGCCAGTTCCAAACCCGCCCAGGACGCACCCCGGCGGGATGCCGGTTGGGGAAGTCGCCGTTCCAACAGACCTCGTCGCTGCTCGACTGTCCGTATCGGAGCCCCTCGGCGTCGTGCGCGGCCCGCCGGGCCGGAGAGGTGCTTGGCCTTGGTTCTCCAACACCCGCATGTCCACGCCTGGCTGGGAGTAGCGTCCGTAAGGGTCGACCGGAGTGACGATGACCTGTCCATCGTCATGCGGTTCATCGGCCGCGACCGGGCTGGGTGACAGGAACCCGCCAGCCGTGACGGCGCAGCTCGTGAGCACAGCCAGTCGGACGGGGCACATCATCAGCACGCACCCCCCGGAAAATCAATCTTGGAGACCTTCCATTGCCCACCTGAAGCATCGCGTACTAGCGTTGCGTGGACAGGCATCCTTGCCACACCAACCGTTTTCTTGTCACCTGTAGCCGCATCAGCCTGTCCTGCGCGCGAACCGTCCTGGCAGTCCACAACCTTCGCGGAGTCTCCGGTGACCACCACTGAAGTGATCCGCACTGTGACCTCTCCGTAGGTGGTGATCCCCGCGGCCTTCTGCTGGCGCATCGACGAGAGCGTGATGGACAGTTGTGGGTCCACGGCAACAGCCGACATCGCGTCACGCCAATTCTCTTCCGGCCGCTGCGCCACCTGCAACGAGAGTGGCCAGAACTGGATGTACGCCTGCTCGACCGCCTGACGCTGGTTCGGTGCCGACGAAAACGGCGTGCTCGCCTGCGGCGCCGACATCTCCGGCGATGGGGCTTGCGGACGGGACTCCTCAGTACCGCTGCATCCCATCACGAGTATAGGAGCCAGCAAGAAGCTCGCAGTGCCGAGCCGCTGCGACCAACGACGAGCATGGACGATCATCAGGTTACCCTCCATTGTCTGCTTCAACGCCAGCCCCTTTACGCACTCAGCACGCTCGCCAAAGCGCCAGCGATCAGCGATGGGCCCGCCGGAAAACGTGCCCTTCTGCTCCGCCGCACTGCGGCGACAGCAAGCGCCACCGCAGCCGTCGCGACGCTTGCCCACAGCAATCCGCGCAGAAGCCCGGCCCAGCCCCACCAGCTCACGAATACCGCGATAGCTCCGTACAGTGCCGAATCCCCGCCACCCGTATGCTCCGGCGCCCATCCCTGCGCCACCAGCGCGGCGACCAGAACAACAAGACCCGAGGTCGCGGCAAAGAGCAGATTCATCCACTGACCCGTGGTGGCAGCGGCCGCCAGGAAGCACACCAGGCAACCACCCGCCCACGCCGCGAGCAGAGTGAAGGGAAGGCGACGACACCGCAAGTCGACAAGGGCAAGAATCGTTCCGAGCGCGCACACCCAGCACCACGCCAACAGCACTGGCACGGTGCCACCGAAGCGCGCCCGACCGATCGCGAAAAGCACGGCCAACGCCGTCGACGCCGCAGCCACCGCGATTACCCTGCGCTGCCGCTCCTCGGAGCCTCCCTGAGCTCCGGCCGAGCGCTCGGCCACCCAGACCGCCACCAGACCGGTCAGCACACCCGAGACACCGAGCGTCCACGGCATGAGCGACACGATGCACCTCCTCGCCAATGCCTGATCGGGACCGCGCCCGCACCGCGAGACGTCCGGTCTTCGAGGCGCCAATGACGAATCGACTGTCATAACCCGTGCCGCGCGGACGCACGAACTATCATGAGATTCACTCTTTCGGCTTATCGCGCGCAGAGCCAGCGGGCGCGGTCCACTCCGAGGCGTGGTCGGCGTCTGCTGTAAACACACCTTCGTCAGCACGATCGCTTGGCGCGACCGTGGACCTGTCGAGAATGAGTTCCCTGACAGGCTGCCATCGGAGACAGTGATCGCACCAGACGTAGCCCGGAATGGACTGTGGGTTGGCGACCAGTTCGCCGAGAACGCTGTCGTCGACGTGCCCGACATGACGTGCGTGAGCACAGACGAGGAGGAAATGCACCATCGATTGTACCCCTCCGGAAGGCAAAGGACGCGACCAAACCCATGCGCGATCGCCGCTGCGGAGGTATGGCGGATGCGAGCTTGACGGACACCGACGACCCCCCGGCTGCGCCGATGGCGTCGATCGTGGTGAACTCGCATCACTCCACTGTGACCTGACTCCACACGCGATGGAAGGCTCCCGCGAGGACAGTTGTGTCCTTTTTCTTGTCCTGTTTTAGGTCCCTTCTGTCCAGCAGAAAATCATTTTCAAGAACGGATGTATGAGCGATGACCGATCTCTCACAAGTATCGACTCAATGTCACGCGACGAGCACCTAAGAGATCGGACGGCAGGCTGAAGAGAGAGTTAGGCGCCGGCCTCCCCGCAGGCATCACCGTCTAGTTCCAGGGCGGCAATACGTGCCTCGACATCGAGCGCCCTCGGGTCCCCCAGAGAGGTGAGAATGCCGTCGGCCTCGCGATAGCAAGCACGTGCTTGGCTGGTGAAACCGAGCGCGGTCAGTGCCTCGGCACGGGCGATGCTTGTCTCCGCTTCGCCCCAACGTTCGCCGCTTTTGCGGCGCAGGTTGAGCGCGGCATCGAACTGCTCAACCGCATCTTGGTAACGCTGTCCTTCGAGGAGAAGCATCCCGTAGTGGTGGCGAGCGAGGCTGAGCACTGGTATGGACGGGACTTCGGCCGCGAAGTCGACCGCTTGCCGCGCAGTGTCGATGGCCAGCGAGATGTCGCCGGATTCCTGGTATATGCTGGCAAGGGCGGCACATGTGAAGGCGCGTCCGAAGTCGAAATCTTGTTGTGCGAAGGTGTCGTCAGCCTTCAGAAAGCAGCCGCGAGCCTCCTCCGTGCGACCTAGCCGCCGGTAGGCTGACCCGAGCGTGAAAGCGACCCAGCTGCGAACGCGGGCATCGTCAGCCAGTTGGACGTGCAGGTGCAGCGCCTCGGCCAGGTTGCTCGCAGCCGCTGAGGCCCAGCCGATCTCGTACCGAGCCCGACCAAGACTATGCAAACACCACGGAACACCGTGCACCAGCCCATTGCGGCGCGCGGCGTCGAGACTACGGGTGGCAGCCGTCAGCCAGATGTTCCATAGCTTGGCGACATAGAAGTACGGCAGGAACAACGTGGGAAGCTGCCAGACCGCGTCAGGCACTGACCCCCTGAGCTGGTCGGCGATACAGAGCGCAGTGGTGAGCTCGGCTTCGCACCAGGCGAGCGCACCGTCGTAGCCACTATCGTCGAAGGTCAGCGGCGCGATACCGGTGTCATCTAGATGGGCGGCCAAGGCCGTGCCCGCCCAATTGGGGGCCAGGGCATTGCCAGCGTGCCACGCAGAGTTCAGGTACCAGCGCAGCACACGGTCACATGCGCGCTCCACCTCAACCGCACGGTCCTCGTCACGAGCCCTCCGCTGGGCGTAGTCGCGAAGAAGCTGATTCATCAGCAGTCGGCCGGCGCGGGATTCCTCAAGCATGTACGCGTTGCGCAGCTCGTCCACGACCTCTCGGACCGTTTCGTGCGGCAATGCGGCGAGGGCCCCCGTGGCCTCGACGCTGAGTGTTGCGGGCACGACGCCGAGAAGTCTGAACACACGTCGTGCTCGTGGAGTCAGTGCGAGATAAGACAGGTCAAGCGCACCAAGCAGGTTGACCGACGCATCCGAGTGGGATGAGAGTAGGTCCAGCCGTTCCTCGCCCGAGAGTTCAGCGGCGACCTTCACCAGGCGTCCCCGTTGCACGCGCTCGGCCGCCATGAACACTGCCATCGGAAGTCCACCACAGCGCCGTACAAGTGTCGTAGCCGACTCGAGGTCAGCCTCAACTTGTGCGTCGCCAATGAGCCGCCGTAGCAAAGTCATAGCCTCGTCCGAGGACAGCGGCGGCAGGTCTAGGCGTATGCCGCCGCTGTGCAACAGCACCTCGGTTTGGTGTTCGCGACTAGTCAGAAGCGCCACGCTGCCCGCGCCTGGCAGCAAATGGCGTACCTGGTTGTAGTCGGCGATGTTGTCCAGGACTACCAATGCCGGCCGGGTCCCCAGCAATGAACGGTAACGGGCCGCGCGCTCGTCGAGCGTCCCTCGCAGGGAGTCGCTCTTCTCGCTCAGCGCGAGCAGAAACGCATCGAGCACCTCGCCCCCGTCCACCGGAGCGCCAGGGGCGATCCCGCGCAGGTCCGCGTACAGCGCGCCTCCGGGAAAATGGCCCTCGACTTGAGCGGCCCAGTGCAGCGCAAGGGCCGTTTTGCCCACCCATACCCCGCCTTCGATCACGGCGACGACTGATGCGCCAGGTCGTGTCGGGGCCAGCAGCGCTGCATTCAGCTGATGCAGGTACGTCTCACGCCCAACGAAGTCCGGAGGCGCAGGTGGTAGCTGCCGCGGCATCAGCGGAGGCCACAGCCCCTCCTGTTCTTGAGCGATACGAGCGAGCTCACCTCCGGTCTCGAGGACGGTCTCGATCTGGCTGACCACTGCTGGCACCAACCGCCTACGGCCGTGAAGCATCTTGGACAGATAGCTGGGGCTGTAGCCAGCATGGCGGGCTACCTCCTCCATAGACATGCCGCGTGACTTCCGCCAGCGATGCACCGCCTCCGCAAAAGCGTTGAAAGCCCGCACATTCCCCCCTCGTTCACACGCGACTCCACCCGCCGGCGGAGCAGTACGACACGCCTGGGCGAGACGTGCCTTTACCAAGGGGGACCGATCCGAGATTCCCGCAACCAACGGACGATTATCTCGACAGCCAGATTCGCTTATTGCCGCAGTGATGCAACGCCGACCACGCCTTCGCCCGAGCGTGGGGCGACCCGCCGCCCGATTACCACCTGTTCCCGCCACCCAACGGGACACAGTGGCAACGGTCACCTGCATCGTTCACACAATAACCGCAGCTCAACAGCTCCACCGAGCACCATCGGTCTCCCAGAATGCGGTTCACCTCTGATCTCTCTGGATACCTGGCACTGTCGCCGCGGGCAATGCTCAGCCAAGCATTAACCACATCGAGTTAATACACTTGGAGGATAACTACTGAGGGTTACGCAGCGAGGGTGCCGCCTCCAGCCGACGATCCGATCGCGCCACTCGCGGCGGGCGGCCTGGCATCTCGCACCGTTTCCTCACCCTGTAGCTCCTTCCGGGTACTCGCCGATGAGGTGTATCGGATCGACGCTCGAGGCGGGCGAAGGACGGGTCCGCGCTGGAGTCCACCACGGTGACGTTCGAGTCGAAGGAGCCGTCACGGCCTGCCTCAGAGTAGCTCAGCCACCCGTATGCGTGACCCTCAGCGGCCAACCGCGACGAGCGACGTGGCGATAGCGCCGAGGGCGACCTGTCGCCGCATCCAGATCGGCGGTGAAGGCGCCAGCTGGGTGTCGGTTCGCTCATCCAACGCCCGAGCACACACGCAGATTGATGTCGTAGTGCAGCTCGGCGACGACGCTGGGCCGCAGGCGTATTGCGGTCTGCCCGCGCGTGAGCCCCTCGGCCAATTCTCATGGGTGACGGATACCGCCCTAGCCCCAGGCACGCAGGTAGCCCTTCGGTATCTCCCTGAGCTCTCCGACAGCCGTTACCACGAATTCGAGCCGATTGTGCCGCGCTACGCTGGGCGGATTGAGCGCTCAAGTTTACCGACCCCGGCGGACTGGCCGCACACGTCAACGCGGACCCATCTCCGAATCGGCGCCGGAGCACCATCTACTGGGGCAACGAAACGGTCTCCCGGCTCACCGCCAACGTGGTCGCCGGGATGCAGGAACGGGACAGCCGCCCTCTCGATTCCGCCCCTTGTTAAAACGCAGGGTCGAGGCTGAGGGCCATTGCTGCGACTACTACGGACGCCCTGCCTCTCCTGGGATCCGCTCGGGCCCGTGTCCGACGCAGATCCGGCCAGGTACGCACCGGCGTACGGACGCAAAGGCCGCCAGGTGTCGACACACCCGGCGGCCCTGCGGCTATTAACCCCCAGCCCCTACCCCTAGCGTCCGCCAGCTGCCTACCCCGACACCCGGTACTTGTCGATCGCATCCGTGTCGCAATCGACTCCGATACCCGGCGTATTGGGCGCCAGGAACGTGCCGTCGGGCCGCAATTCCGGCTCGTTGGGTGTTACGTCCGACCTCAGACGCAGTACCCGAAACAGATTCGCCGGAGCGTACTCGATGTATTTCACGTTCGGATTTGCGGCGGCCAAGTGGAGCGCACCGCCAGTTGCGAGCGTTGTTGCCGATACGCCAAAAGGCGTGATACTCCTGGCCCGCTTCGCCGCCGCCTGCGCTACCTCGTGCGCCCCCAGCAAGCCGGCCACATGCGCGCCTGGTTGCACGATGTCCGTGTTCGCGAACTCCATCTGCGCTAAGAAGCGTTCCAGCGTTTCCATACCGCCGCCCGTCGCGAGCGGCAGACCAACCTCGTCTCGAAGCCGCCGCCACCATTCCCACTGCTCCGGCAGAAAAGGATCCTCCAGAAACTCGGCGCCCAATGACTTGTACGCCTTCGCGGCCTCCGCACCCGCGGTATACTCGGCCCACCGGTAAACATTATCGACGAACAACGTCACGGAGTCACCGACGTGGGAGCGCACCTCATCAACAATCGTCACCGCCTGACGTTCGTCGGTGTTGTAACTGGTTGCTTCGATTTTGAAATGTCGGTACCCGAAGCTCCTGGCACGATCGATATCGTCCTTCGCCTTGGCAACCACATCGGGGTAGCTGCCGCGATTGAAGATCGTGATATAGGGAGTAATGACGTGCTGCTCGGGACCTTCGGCCGGTCCTAGAAGTAGCTGCCAGGCGGGCACGCCGTCGAGTCGACCGGCGAGATCGAACAGCGCCGTCTCAATCGCGCCATTGGCTACCCGACCGAGGCCGGAACGTCCAGACAACGTGGTGTTGCTGCGGAGCGCGTCTACCGCGGCAAGGACATCAGCGAACTGCTGGCCCACCAGCGCGGCCCGCGGGCCGCGGTCGCGTGGATGCGGACGGTCCGCCTCTACGTGCGCCTTGAGCGCGAGCAGCAGGCCATTCGCCTCTGCCCAACCGCTGACCCCGTCCTCTGTCTGGACTTCGACAATCGCGGCTTCCTCTCGGAAGACGTTCGTCATACCCGGCAATCGCACGAGATGCACCCGCAAATCGCCGATTACCGATTTGGCAAAATTCGATTCCACCACGACACACCGTTCCTTCCATCGGAGTTTCATCTCTGTTCGTCACCGCTCCGACACAGGGGCCAGCCACTCACCAAAGCCCGGTCGACAGGTACTCGACATTGCCGCGACCGACAACCCTGAGCCCAGGGGGAGGTCAATCATTCAGCCTGCGGGCAATCAGGACGAGTTCCGGGTCGGCGACCTACGTAGCGCGCTTGTCATCCGTTCCAACGCCTCCAGTAGGACGGCCTGGGGAGTTGCGAAGTTCACCCTGACGAATCCAGCGCCGCCGACGCCGTGCTCGTCACCGCTAGTGGTAGCCACACCGGCGGTCTCTATGAGGTAGCGCTGTGGGTCCGGAAGGCCGAACTCGCGTAGGTCGAACCAGGCGAGGTAGGTTGCCTCCGGCATACACATGACCCGCCCCAACCCGGCCGCATTCAGATAGTCGTCGACTGCCAGCCGGTTGACGTCAAGCAATTTGATCGCTTCGTCCAACCATGGCTGCCCTTGTGTGAAGGCAGCGGTAGACGCCTCGATCCCGAGAGGCGAGATGCCACCCTTTGACGCGCGCGGCAATACGTCCCAGGTTAGCTGATCCGCCGGATTCGTTAGCACCATGATCGCACAACGCAGTCCTGGGATGTTCCACGCCTTGCTAGCACTTGTCAGTGTTATCGAATGCTCCGCTGCCGCCGAGCTTACGCTCGCGTAAGGCACGAACTTCGTCCCGTACCGAAGGGGCGAATGCACCTCGTCGCTGATGACGCGTGCGCCGAACCGCTCTACGAGCACGCTGAGCTCAGCTAGCTCGCTATGGTTGAAGACCCGACCCACAGGATTACTCGGATTGCACAGCAGCACGGTCCGCGCGCCCTGCCGAAGAGCCTTCTCGATCGCCGGAACATCCAGGATGTAGCCATTCTCGCCGAGTAGCATCGGCACCTCTATCACCTGCCGTTGCGCCGCCTCGACCGCGTCCAGAAAACGACTGTACGTAGGCGTGATAACCACGATAGGAGTATGCGGGGGAGCGAAATGCCTGAGGGCAAGCACCATCCCCTTGATGACATCCGAAATGAGGTTGACGTGTTCAGGTTGTACCGGCAGACCTTGTGTGGTTAGCCACTCCGCTGCGGCGGCCGGCAACTCGCTGTCGTGCCCGGGGAGCGGATACCCGAAGGCTTGGCGATCAACCGCGTCGCGGACGGCCGCCATGATCGGTTCCGCCACCGGCAGGTCCATCTCGGCGACGGTCAGGTCGATGATTTCTGCCGAATATAGCGACCACCGTTTGCAGCGTCGCGCCCTGGAATTCGCAACGCTCCAACTCGCCAGATCTGAAATGGTCAACTTGCTTCCAACCCCTTCTGTCGTGGTATTTCCTCACCGCGACTTCTATGCTGTTGTGTCCGCACTGCGACGGTTCCTCATATGAGCGAGGAAGTACTGTGTGCGCTCCTGCTGTGGCGCGTCGATCACCTGGCGCGGATTTCCGCTCTCGACAATTGATCCATCGCACATGAAATGCACTTCCGTCGCGACCTCTGCCGCAAATTCGATCTCATGGGTCACCACGATCATCGTCACGTCCTCCTGCGCGAGCGATCGCATCACTGCGAGGACCTCACCCACGAGTTCAGGATCAAGCGCCGAGGTCGGCTCGTCGAAAAGCAGCACCTTGGGATTCGATGCGAGAGCACGCGCGATCGCAACTCTCTGTTGCTGACCTCCGGAGATATGCCCTGGGTAATGGTCGGCCTTGTCCACAAGACCAACGCGATCCAGCAGTTCGAACGCGCGCTCACGGGCTTGCGCCTTCGGCGTACCCAGACCGCTTGTCTGGCCCTCCATCACGTTCTGCAGAACCGTCATGTGCGCGAACAGGTTGAACTGCTGGAAGACCATCCCGGTGCAGCGACGTTGCGCGGCAAGACGCCGTGAACTGCACGGACGGAGACGTCCCCGCTCGCGCTTGTAGCCGATACAACGGTCTTCGATCTCTACACCGCCGGAAGTCGGTACTTCCAGTCGATTGATACAACGCAAAAGGGTGCTCTTACCTGAGCCTGAGGGTCCGAGGAGACAAACCACGCTTCCTCGGGGGACATCGAGATCGACGCCGCGTAGCGCGTGCACATCGCCGTACCACTTATGAACGCCAATGGCACGAACCACAATACTTCCGCTCATCGCACGCTCCTCGGCCGCGTCCTCAGGCTCCCACGGAGCCAGGACCGCACTCTGCCGGGCCCCGGGCGATCTCCGTAACCCCGTGAATACCGAACCTCGATACGACGTTGCAGCCAGGTGAGCAGCAAGACGATCACCATGTACCAGCCACTGACCACAATCAAGAGCGGAATCTGCTGGAAGTTCTGGGAGTAGATGAGCTGCGCGCGCGTCATCAAGTCGCCGGCCCCGATTACGAAGACTAGCGAGGTGTTCTTGATGTTAATAATCATGGCATTGCCGTAGGCAGGCAGGATCACCCTGAGCGCCTGCGGAAGCACGATGCGGCGGAATGTGCACGCCGGTTTCAGTCCACAAGCCGCAGCTGCGTCGATCTGCCCACGCGGTACCGAGATGATTCCACCACGGAAGTACTCCGCCAAGAACGCTGCCTCGCCAAGTGCGAGACCGAGCAATGCCGCTGCGAACTGAGTCATTACCGAGTTTGTGTCGAGTGTGACAAGGTCCGGACCAAATGGGATGCCAATCGACAAGACTGGTACGACGGCCGCAAGGTAGTACCAGAACAACATCTGCACCATCGTGGGAACTGTCCGAAACACAGCGACGTAGAGGCGAGCGACCGCCACGAGCACCGGATTGTGTGACAGCGCCATGAGCGCCACGGTGAGCCCGATGACAGTTGCAAGCACCTGTGAGACCATCGTCAATCCCAAGGTGACGAGCAGGCCATCAAGTATCTGCGGGTCAAAGAAGTAGTCGGCCACGATATCCCAGGACAGCCGAGGATTGGTCGCCGCGCCGTATACCAGTTGCGCAGCAAAGAGGAGAACCACGCCCGCCACGACCCACCGCACGATATGCAGGCCCGGTTTGACCTCGAAGTCCTCGGCGGTAGCCCGATCGCGGTCGAGCGACGTCTCCCGGCTTTCGGTAAGCGATGTCATGACTTGTCGCCCCCGTTCACGGTGAACAACGAGATATCGTTTGGAACAATTGATTGCAGTGACCACTTCTTCGCGATCCGCTCGTACTCGCCGCTCTGCCATATCTCCTTCCATGCAGCGAGCACGGCACCCACCAGGTCATCGCGCCCCTTCGCGAACGGCATACCCAGCGGATCCAGCGCAATCGGCAGTTTGCCCACGATCTCGAACGTGTCAGAGTTCCTGCTGACGAAGTAGGGCGTCACCGTGGTGCCCCCGAGGAAGGCGTCAGCACGCCCAGTCTCCACGGCGAATTCCAAGCCGTTGTCGTCCTTGAAAGTCTGGAAATTGATCGCAGGTTCGCCCGTCTCTTTGCATTTCGGCGACACGTCCTTGTTTAGGATATTGAACTCGGTCTGCCCCGCCTTCACCGCGACTGTCCGGCCACATAGAGTAAGTGGGTTGGCCGTGATTCCCTTACGATCATTTTTTCGTGTCACAATCACAGTGCCCGATGGCGCGTAGTCGACAAGGTCGACGACCGCGCGCCGCTCCGGCGTATCGCTCACATTGAAGAGAGCGGTGTCAAACCGGCCGGATTGTATACCGGGAATCACAGCGTCGAACGGAACGGCCACCAGCTTCATCTCGACGCCGAGCCGACGGCCCAACGCCCTGGTGAGGTCCACGTTCAACCCGTCCAGCTCGCCCTTCTTGTTCAAGAAGCTCGTCGGAACCTTGTAATCACCCGTAGCGACCACCAAAGTGGTCGGCAGGCCCGCAGAATTGTCCGAACCAACGGCCCCGGAATTGGTCCCGCAGGACGTACTGACCAGCGCGAGCGATAGCGCCGCTGCCATCAGTGTTTTCAATCGAGGAGAACGCTTTGCCATCGGAGTCTCCGATCTGCCCGTTAGGTGCTCCTATATAGACTTCGCGCGGGTTTCGCCAGCATGGCAGCGTGTACGCTGGCGCGGTAGGTGGCATCTCCCTGTCGCCAGTGTTAGGCTGGGCCTATGGCTGCTCATGAGAGCCTGGAAACATTCGATCTCGTTGTATTCCTCACCGTTGCCCGCGCCGGAAGCTTCGGCACAGCGGCCAGGGAACTGCGACTCGCGACGCCCTCCGTGAGCGCACGCATCGCCACGCTGGAACACAAACTGACGACGCAGTTGTTCGCACGCACAGCCCGCGGGTCAACGCTTACCCCAGCCGGAGAACGACTGGTGCCTTACGCACGTCGCTGTCTCGACTTACTCGGCGAGGCTCACCAGGCAGTGGGAACCGAGGCGTCCAGCCGGCTCATTCTTGCCGCGCCCGCCAGCCTCGGAACGGAACTCTTCCCACCGGTACTCAAGATCTTGAGCGATTCGTCGTTACAAGCGCACTGCCGAGTCGCCCACAGTCGTGAAGTAATCGACCTTTTACTGGATGGAACAGCGGATATCGGACTGGTCATCAATCAGGCTTTTCCGGCAAGCATCACGGCGCACAACTTGTGCCGCTCCAGACTGCTCACCGTGAGCCATCCCCGACATCCGTTGGCCGAGCAACCTTCGGTAGGTATCGACGCGCTAAGTACCTCACGGATTGCCGTCTATCGCTGGAATCCAGACGCGGATATACTTGCCGAGATCTTCGAATATCCGCGACGACCGCCGGAACGTCCGGTCCAACTTCTTGGACTACCCTCAGTCGCGATCGAGTTGGCGATCAAACAGGATTATGTGGCAATCATTCCTGAATTCGCGGCAGTGGATTCACTGCGGGCTGGAACTATCGTCGAGTTGTCGCTCACGTTGCCACGGTGGTCGCTCGACGTACAGCTTGCCTACCGACGCGAGGCAGCACAAACCAACGCGGTGAAGACTCTGCTTGCCAACGTAGATGCCATCGCCGCAGGCATCCAGCAGGATTGAGACCTTCGAGGGATGGATCCAAGCTGGCCGCGTCAGTGACACATCACCGCTGCCGGCGATGTCAATTGCGAGGTTGGCTTATCCGGCTCAGCACCGACCTTGACGGCTGGTCGGCTTACGACAGCAAGTCCGTCACCGGGGATTCGAGTTCGTCCAAACGCGAGTATGACGTCCCTCCCGCAGCCCCGGCAACCGGCGTATGTAGGACAGGCGCGGCGGGCCGAGCACCCGGCGATCGACCCGAGGCCGATCTCCGCCGACACGCGGCGCACGTGACCGGAATTGGCGCTGAGAGGGCACGGCGGCTTGCGGGTCTGTGCGCTCTGAAGCCGAGGAGGACGCGACAGTCGAGTTGGCCGAGGACGAGATCGAATCCGAGAGACTCCGACGCATGCACGCTGGCGGCTTGATCGTTTGAAATGGCAGGCCGGTCAGCGGTGGTACGGCACGAGCCGGGTCCACTCACCGAGCGTCCGGACGAATCCGTCGTCGTCGGTCGGGTCGAGCGCGCCGAGGATCTCCGATTCACGGTGGTGATTACCGGCACGGGTGACGGTCATCGGTGCGTATGGGCTGGTATCCCACGAGTTGCGATGTCCGTCGTGCACGGAAACATAGAAGACTTCGTCGTCGACCATTTCCACGGCGTACCGCACCACGAGGTGGGCGAGCATCGGGTCGTCTTCCGCCGCTGCCCGGCCGCCGTGCGCCTGACACGCGGAGACCAGTTGCTCGATACGCACCAACCGATCGCGGGCCGCCCACCGCTCGGCCGGTGAGCGATCAGGTCCCCAGCCACTGACCAACCACGCGGCGGCACCTTCGGGGAGCGGACCGGTTTGGCCGTTGCGCAGTGATCGGGTGACCTCGCAAATCTGCCATGCACGGGAGGTCGCGGCGGGATCCTGTCCGGTCGGCAGGAGACGCAACGCCTGCGTGCGGCTGGCGGCGTCAGAGGACAGTTCGTCGGCGATCGTGAGCCGCTGGGCGCGGGTCAACGCGTTCACGGACGCGGGCAGTTCGGTCGCTAGCAGGTCCTTGACGTCAGTGAAGCTCCACTGGTCGGTGTGCCGGTAACCGCCTTCGGGCAGGTGGATCTCATTGATCTTGTCCGCCGGTGCGCGCAGTTGGTCGATGAGCGTGGTCACGCCGGCCTCGATCGCGGAGTACGTGTCCAGCCAGGCGGCGGCGTCCCACGCCCCTTCCGAGAGGCGGGTGAGGACGTGCGCGAGTTCGCTGGCCTGGTGAGTGTCGGCGAGGGTGGTGACCTTGACACTGTGGTCGGACCATTCGCCGGGCCAGGTGGCAATGACGGTGGCGCGGGGACCGGAGGGCAGAACGCTGTAGCTGGTCAACAGATGTCTCCTGACGGACGACTGGTAGACAGCAGGCGCGGCACGCAGAGCTCGCCGTCGAAGCAGAGAGGATGTCCGGGAGCTCTGCGGCACGACCGCCGAGCCAGTCCGTTCGCACAGCATAGACCCGCAGCCGGATAGCCGCATCTAGTGGGATGGTGGTCTCAGCGCACATCATTGCGGGGCTGGAGGTGATCCTGGTGTCGGCGCAGCCTGAACAGGCACGGGCTTCGGCGACCGGGTGCTGGTGCTGCGGCACCGAGTACCCCGAGGCGGAGCTGGTTCGCCTGGGACAGCATCGCGAGATCGGGTTTGCCTGCGGTGCGCGCGGTGGCTGCAGCGGCGCGCCGTCCAGCGCTACGAGCAGCATCCCTCGCTGACGGGAACGGCGGCGCGGACGACCAGGGCGGCCTGGTGGATCCACTCGGCCGCCAGTGGCGCGACCGCCCATGCGCCGACGAGCACACGGCGGTCGCGGTCCGCGAGAAGTCCGACCCGGTCAGGTCACCGGATACGAGAAACAAGGCGTCACCGGTAGAGCGTCATGCTGACTGGTTCCTTCACCTTCGTCGCCGCATACCCCGAAGTGGCCCAAGGGCCAGATCGTCGGCCAAGCCCCGGATTGTGCTTGTCACAAGAACTCCTCCCCGATGCGTCGCGTCCGTTCAGGCAGTGACTACCCGGCGTGGTGCGGGCGAATCGTTCGGTCAGGATGCGCAGCAGGACAGTTTTGACACGTCGCGGGTGAAGGTTTGCGCGGCGAGTTTGATGCCTTCGGCCATGGTCAGATACGGACACCACAGGTCGGCCATCTGCTGCACGGTCATGTCATTCGCGAGGGCGTACACGGCGGTGGCGATCACGTCCCCGGCGCCCTCAGCGATCACGTGCGCGCCGAGCAGGCGGCCGGTGCCGCGGTCGGCGACGAGTTTGATCAGGCCGCGGGTGTCGCGGTTGACCAGCGCCCGCGGCACGTACTCCAGCGGCAGGACCCGGCACTCGCAGGCGTAGCCCTGCTCGACTGCCTGGGCGTCGGTCACCCCGGCCGAGGCGATCGCAGGACTGGTGAACGTGACCCGCGGCAGGTGGCGGTAGTCCAGCGTCCGTCCGGCGTGGTCGAATGCGTTGTCGGCCACGAGGGTGCCGTGGGCTCCGGCGACGTAGACGAACTGCGGGTGGCCGGTGACGTCCCCGGCCGCCCAGATGCGGGGGTTGTCGGTGCGCAGGTGCTCGTCGACCACAACCTCACCGCGTGATCCGGTCTGGACCCCAACCGCGTCCAGGTTGAGGCCGGCGGTGACCGGGCGGCGGCCTGTGGCCACCAGCAGTTGCTCGGCCCGCAGCTGCGTGGGCTGGCCGTCGGTGCCGGTCAGCGTCACCCGGTAGCCGGTGTCGTCCCGGTCGGTGCGGGTGACGGTAGCGCCGGTGACCACGCCGATGCCTTCGCGGGCGAACACCTCGGCGATCACCTCGGAGATCTCGGCTTCCTCGAACGGCGCCAGCCGATCCAACGCCTCCACGACGAACACCTGGACGCCGAGCCGGTTCCACAGCTGGGCTTGTTCCAGGCCGATCGCGTTGCCCCCGATCACGATCATCGACGCGGGTAGCGTGTCGAGTTCCATCGCGGTGGTGGAGGTCAGATAGCCAGCTTCGGCGAGCCCGTCGATCGGAGGTGCCCACGGGGTCAAGCCGGTGGCGATCAGGTAGTGCTCGGCCACCACGGCCTGCGTGCCCCTGGCGGCGAGACCGACCCGCAACACCGGGTCGGCGTGCTCGTCGGTGGCGAAGGTGGCGGTTCCCTCGAGGACGTCCCAGCCGTACTCGGCGGCCAGGTCGGTGTATTTCTCCGCCCGCAGCGAGTCGACCAAGCCCCGCTTCGCGTCGATCAGGCGGGGCAGGTCGACGCCGAACGGGGTGACGCTGATGCCGCGGAACCGGCCGTCCAGGCTGACATGGCGGGCCTCGGCGGCGGCCAGCACCGCCTTCGACGGCACGCATCCGGTGTTGACGCAGGTGCCGCCGACGGTGTTGCGCTCGATCATCACCACCGTGCGGCCCTTGTTTCGGGCCGCGATCGCCGCTGCGAACGCGCCCCCGCCCGAGCCGATCACCGCCAGGTCGTACCGCGTCCCTGTGCCCCTCTCCGTTCGTCGTCCGATCGCCAGCTGGCTCATGAGGTCGGCTCCGTCGTGGCTGGCTGGTCGAGGAATCCTGCCGCGACCAGGGCGCGGCGGGTATCTTCGACGCCCAGATGGGAGTAGGTGTCGACGGTCGTGCTGATGCTGGCGTGCCCAAGCAGGTGCTGCACGACCTCGGCGGGGACCCCGCGGCGCAGCAATCCGGTGGCGTAACTGTGCCGGAACAGATGCGGCGAGAACACGATCCCGCTGCGTTCCCGCAGCCGACGCACCAGCCGGTCGACACTGGCGTATCTCATCGGCGCACCGACCGGAGCGCCTCAGAGATTGACGAACACGTAGTCACAGTCCAGCAGCCCATATTCCTCATGCAGATAGTCGCTGTAGAGACGGAACAGACCGCCGTCGGCGGGAACCTCCCGTGACCACGTCTTCGCACGCGCCCGATTCACGTTCTCCCGCGGCCGGACCGCCACCAGCCGACGACGGGCATCAACGTCTTCGTGTCGTAGTCCCAACGCTTCGCCGATCCGCAACCCCGTGTCCCGCAACAAACTCAGCAGAAACTTGTCTCGTAACCGGTCGCAGGAGTCGATCAGCGTCGTCATCTCCGCCTGGCTCAACGCCCGCGGCGGGCGCCGCTCGGCCCGCAGCGAGATCGCGCGATGCCGCTCCGGCCGGGCGCCCAGGTGCGCCAGGAACGGCTGCCACGACCCGCCCCGACGGCCCGGCCGCCACCGCGTCAACAGCTCACCGAGCTCGACATCGTGGCGCTGGTGGAACTCGTAGAACGACGCCAACGCCGACAGCTTCCGGTTCACCGTCGTCGCGGAGAGGTTCGCCTCCACCCACGGCAGCATGGCCACCCGCCCGTCGCGGGCCTCGACCGGCAGTCGCAGCCACGTCACGAACCGGCCCAGATCCTCCAGCACAACCTCATCCCACTGCAGACCGCGGCAGGTCAGGAAGTCGAAATAGTCCCGCAGATCGTGCGCATAGGCGCGGACCGTGTTCGGCGAACGATCGATCGCCGTCAGATGCGCCAGGAACCGGTCCGCCGAATCCACGACCACACCGTCGGCCAGAACCGTCGCCGACTCCGTGCCCGAGGGCATCACGACCCGCTGCACCCTCACAGACTCCGTCATAGACGCAGCAAGATAATCCGCCCACAACAGATACTCGGGAGACCGGCCACCACGACCGTGTACATCGTGGACAGTCAATCTGAGGGGTTAGATAACCGCGGCCATGATCGACCGCCTGGTCCACCACGCCGAGGTGATCTCGATGAAGGGAGACAGCTACCGCCTCAAAGACCGAGACCCTCGGCCGCGTCCCACCGGCCACGAAGACCAACGACTAAACAACCAAACCAGGGTGGGTCACGGTTCACCCGGAACAGCCGGGTCCGAATTCGGGTTCTGGCACGGTTTCCGTGATTCGTTTAGTTGGTGAGGAGGACGCGTTTGCGGAGGAGGTCGGGCTTGGCGCGGCCGAACATTTGCCGTTTGAGCATTTTGAGCCGGTTGACGTTGCCTTCGACGACTCCGCTGTTCCAGGGCAGGGTGAGGCCAGCGGTGACCGCATCCTGGTCGCGGCGCAGCCCCTTGGCGAACGAGCGCAGCGCTGGGAGGTCGTCGGCTTCGATGGCTTTCATCCATTGCTCGAGGTTTTGGCCCCGCAGCGAGCACATCATGCTCGCGAAGGCGCGGACGTGGCTGACCAAAGCGGTTAGCGGCGGACTAGTCGCGAGGATGGCATCAAGGCGTGTTTGGTCGACCGGGTCGAGGGTTGCTGGGTCGCTCATGATCCAGCCGACGACCCGGCGAACCGACGGGGGTTTGCGTGGTGGATGTGGGATGTGCGTGGCGGTGCGGAACTGGTGCAGGTAGTCGCGGACCAGCGTCGGTCCGCCCCGGTAGCCGCGTGCGGTGATCTCAGTGAAGAGCGTGGTGGCGTTGGTGCAGCCGGCGCTCCAGCGTTGGCGCAGGTAGGGCTTGAACTCTACCAGGAGGCTGAGACGTCGGCCGGTGCCGTTGCGAGCCAGCAGTTCCTCGACTGTGGCCGCTCGGGCGAACCGGCGGACGGTGCCGCGCGCGAGCTCCAGCCGCCGACAGATTTCGTTGATTCCGAGTCCGTCATTGAGCAAGGCATGCACCGCGCCGTGTCGTTCGCGGGCTCGCACTGCCCAGCGGTCTGTCCGCTGCTCTGGGGTGACGGGTGCGGAGCTTTCGGGCTTGATCTGCTCGCGGCGAGGGCTCTGGCTGGCCGGGGCTGCGTCGTCGGTGTCTGGGGCCGATGCGGCGGGCAGGGCCGTGCGGTGCTGAGCGACGCTACGTTCGACCGCATCGGCCAGGTTGTCCCAGACGTGCCATCGGTCGGCGACCTGCAGCGCATCGGGTGCACCGGCGTGAGCACCCTCCGCGTAAGCGCCGGCCCGATCCCGGCAGATGATCTCCACTCCGGGGTGCCTGTGAAGCCAGTTCGCGAAGGTGGCGGCGCTGCGGTCGGTCAGGACGTCGATGGGGCGCCCGGTCTCGACGTTGACGAGGATCGTTCCGTAGTGGTGGCCACGGCGGAGGGCGAAGTCATCGACCCCGAGCACTCGAGGGGTGCGCTGGCCCGGGTCGGGCAGGCCGCGGACCAGGCGCAGCAGCGTCATCCGGCTAACTGACGCGGCCAAATGCCGGGTCAAGCGCGCTCCAGCGCGGCCACCCAAGCCAACGCGACCGCGGACAACACCTGCTGCAAGATCGTGGTGCGGCGAGCGTAGCGGCCGGCCAGCTCCGGCAGCTGCTCGGCAAACGTGATCTTCACGCAAGCAGAGTCGTCACAGAACAGGCGGCGAACCCGCAATCGGATCAACACCTCACGACCGGACGAGGCGGTGTCGGACAGTTGACGCACATACCGACTGTGCACCCGGCCAGACACCGCTCCGCAGCCCGTGCAGGCCGCTGTGGGAGCGACAGTCTCGGCAACGATCTCCAGTACGGGCCCCACAGCCGATACTGCTCCCACCCGCACCGACGCCAGATGCGGCCACAGAACCCGAACCAGATCAAGATCAACACACCCGAAACATGATCAACTACCCCGCAGCGAGCCAGAACCCGGGTCCATCACGGAAACCGTGCCAGAACCAGTCTTCAGCCGGAACCGACAGAGGCTCGCGCTGATCCAGCTCGTCTGTCGCTTCCGGCTGAATACTGACCCTCTGGTTCCGCGCGAACTTTGACCCACCCCATGACGATCATGAGGTGCTGAACGTGGAGGACTGGGCGGAGATTCGCCGGTTGCATCGGGCGGAGGGGATGGCGGTTCGGGCTATCGCCCGCCGGCTCGGGATCTCGAGGAACACGGTGCGGAAGGCGCTCGCGTCGCACGCACCTCCGAAGTACGAGCGGCCGGCGAAGGGCTCGATTGTGGATGCGGTGGAGCCGCAGATCCGGGCGCTGCTGGCGGAGTTCCCGGACATGCCCTCAACGGTGATCCTTGAGCGGGTGGGCTGGCAGCGCGGGAAGACGGTGTTCTTCGAGCGGGTGCAGCAGCTGCGGCCGCTGTTCAAACCGACCGATCCGGCCTCGCGCACGGAATACCAGCCGGGCGAACTGGCGCAGTGCGATCTGTGGTTCCCGCCTGTGGACATCCCGCTCAGATTCGGGCAGGTGGGCCGCCCACCGGTGTTGGTCATGGTCTCCGGCTACTCGCGGATCATGGCCGCCCGGATGCTGCCCTCGCGGCAGAGTCCGGACCTGCTGGCCGGGCATTGGGCGCTGATCAGCGACTGGGGCCGGGTGCCCAAGGCGCTGGTGTGGGACAACGAGGCCGCTGTCGGGCAGTGGCGCGGCGGCAAGCCGCAGCTGACCGAAGCGATGAACGCCTTCCGCGGAACGCTCGGCATCAAGGTGATCCAGTGCCGCCCGGCAGACCCGGAAGCCAAGGGACTGGTCGAGCGGGCCAACGGCTATCTGGAGACCTCGTTCCTGCCCGGCCGCGCCTTCACCAGCCCCGCCGATTTCAACACCCAGCTCGAGGACTGGCTGGTGCGGGCCAACACCCGGCAGCACCGTCGGTTGGGCTGCCGCCCGATCGACCGCTGGGAGGCCGACAAGGCGGCGATGCTCGAGCTACCGCCGGTCGCCCCGGTGGTGGGGTGGCGCAGCACCACCCGGCTCCCGCGCGACCACTACGTGCGGCTGGACTCCAACGACTACTCCGTGCACCCCAGCGCCGTCGGTCGCCGGGTGGAGATCAGCGCCGACCTCGACGCGGTCGTGGTCACCCTCGCCGGTGTCGAGGTCGCCCGGCATGCCCGTTGCTGGGCCGATCACCAAAGCATCACCGACCCGGTGCACGCCGCCGCGGCCGCCGAACTACGGCAGGCCCGTCGACTGGTCGCTGTCGCTCCGGTGCAGACCGCTGTCGAGCAGCGCAGCCTGGCCGACTACGACCGACTGTTCGGCCTCACCGACACCCCGGTCAGTGCCGAGGGGGTCGCGTGATGGCCAGCAAGACAAGCAACGGCAACGGCCGCAATGTGGCATCCGAGATCGCCTACCTGACCCGGGCGTTGAAGGCACCCTCGCTGGCCGGGTCGGTGGAGCGGCTGGCCGAACGGGCCCGCGCCGAGACCTGGACCTATGAGGAATTCCTGGCCGCCTGCCTGCAACGCGAGGTCGCCGCCCGCGAAGCCCACGGCGGCGAAGGCCGCATCCGCTCGGCCCGATTCCCGTCGCGCAAATCGCTGGAGGAGTTCGACTTCGATCACCAGCGCTCGCTCAAGCGGGACACCATCACCCACCTCGGCACCCTGGACTTCATCACCGGCAAGGACAACGTGGTCTTCCTCGGCCCACCCGGCACCGGCAAGACCCACCTGTCCATCGGATTAGGCATCCGGGCCTGCCAGGCCGGGCACCGTGTCGCCTTCGCCACCGCCGCCGAATGGGTCGCCCGGCTGGCCGACGCCCACCACGCCGGCAAGCTGCAAGAGGAGCTCGTCAAGCTCGGCCGCATCCCGCTGCTCATCGTCGACGAGGTCGGCTACATCCCCTTCGAAGCCGAAGCCGCGAACCTGTTCTTCCAGCTGGTGTCCAGCCGCTACGAACGAGCCTCGCTGATCGTCACCAGCAACAAGCCCTTCGGCCGCTGGGGTGAAGTCTTCGGCGACGACGTCGTCGCCGCCGCGATGATCGACCGCCTCGTCCACCACGCCGAAGTCATCTCACTGAAGGGAGACAGCTACCGACTCAAGGACCGAGACCTCGGCCGCGTCCCAGCGGCCACCAAGACCAACGACTAGCAACATCCCGGGGTGGGTCAACCTTCACCCGGAACAACCGGGTCAGGATTCAGGTTCTGGCACGCTTTCCGTGATCGACCCTGGCGGTCGGGAGGTGTTCGGGTAGTTGATCATGACCCGAGTGCGTTGATCTTGATCTGATTCGGGTTCTCTGGCCGCACCTGACTGGTGTCCAGGTTCAGGCGGTGTCGGCAGGGGGCCGGACAGTCCGGATCGACGCCAGGACCAGCGAAACCCCAACAGCCTGTCCGGGCTGCGGGACGGTCTCGGGCCGGGTGCACAGTCGCTACGACCGTCGCCTGTCCGACACCGCCGCAGCGGGCCAGGAGGTGCTGATCCGGCTGACGGTCCGGCGGTTGTTCTGCGACAACCCCGAGTGCACCAAGACGACCTTCGCCGAGCAGTCACCCGAACTGGCCGGTCGTTACGCCCGCCGCACCACGATCTTGGAACGGATGTTATGTGCGGTCGCGCTGGCGCTGGGCGGTCGAGCGGGGGCGCGGCTGACCCGGCATCTGGCGGCGTCGGTCAGCCGGATGACGCTGCTGCGCATCGTGCGTGGCCTGTCCGATCCCGACCGCCCCACTCCTCGGGTGCTCGGGATCGACGACTTTGCCCTGCGCCGCGGCCACCATTACGGCACGTTGCTGGTCGATGTCGAGTCCCACCGGCCGGTCGACGTGCTCACCGACCGCGGCGCCCAGACGGTCGCCGACTGGCTGCGGGCGCATCCCGGCATCCAGATCATCTGCCGGGACCGGGCCAGCGCCTACGCCGAAGCCGCCCGCGACGGCGCACCGGATGCGGTGCAAGTGGCCGACCGCTGGCATGTCTGGCACAACCTGGCAGAGGCGATCGAACGCACCATCGCCCAACACCAGAGCCACCTGAGCGCCGCCCTGACCGTCGAGACCGACAACAACACCAAGGCGGATAACCCCAAGACAGACGAATCAGTCGCTGCTGACGACCACTCCGGACCCGATGACCCTCTCCTCCCAGTGGCACCACCCATGCCGGGTGACCGAACGGACCGCTGGGCGGTCCGCACCCGAGAACGTCACGCCGCGGTGCACGCACTGATCGCCGAAGGCGTTGGTATCAAAGCGATCTGCCGCCAACTGAACCTAGCGCGCGGCACCGTTCGCCGGTTCGCCCGCGCCGACACGGTCGAGGAATTGCTGACCCGCAACGGAACCGGACGCCGCCGCAGCCTGCTGGAAGAGTTCAAGCCCTATCTGCACGACCGCTGGAACGCCGGATGCACCAACGCGGCCATCCTGTTCACCGAGATCACCGCACGCGGCTACCGGGGCGGTGAGACCCTGGTCCGCAGCTACCTGCACCAGTTCCGCACGACAACCCGCATCCCCCAGCCACCACGCAAACCACCCTCCGTGCGCCGCGTCGTCAGTTGGATCATGACCGACCCTACGGACATCGACCCGGTCGACCAGCAACGCTTGGATGCCATCCTCGCCGCCAGCCCACCACTGAACGCCTTGGCCGGCCACGTTCGCAGCTTCGCCACCATGATGTGCTCGCTGCGCGGCCAGGACTTGGAAGGATGGATGACCGCCGTCGACACCAGCGGCCTGCCAGCGTTGCGGTCCTTCGTGCTGGGACTGCGTCGGGACCAGGACGCGGTCACCGCCGGGCTCACCCTGCCCTGGAGCAGTGGTGTCGTCGAAGGCCACGTCAACCGACTGAAGATGCTCAAACGGCAGATGTTCGGCCGCGCCAAGCCTGATCTTCTGCGCAAACGCGTCTTGCTTGCCGAGTGAACCAGCCAGGATCGATCACGGAAAGCGTGCCAGAACCAGGATTCAAGCGGCGTTGACATCGTCCCGCATCGCGGCTTCGCGAGGGTCTTGTCGGTCGTGACGCTACCGGGATTGCCCCATCGGATAGTCGCCTGCATGGCCGTCCATCCACACGAATGGACATTGTCGGCACACGTTTGCCCTGGTCAGGGATCACGGGCGTTCAGCGCGCCGCACGAACGTCCCTTTGCCAGTGACCACGATCAGCAAGCCCTCTTTCCGCAGCTCGAAGACGGCCCGCCTGGTAGTCGGCCTGCTCACCGCGTACAGCTCCGCCAGCTCGCGCTCGTTCGGCAGCTTCGCGCCAGGTGGCAGTTCGCGGGAGCCGATCATGGTGCGTAAGTCATCGGCTACCTGCTCCCACAGGTGCTGTTCCAGCGATTCATGGTCGATACGCGAGCTGCGGTCTTCCCACACAAGGGCGCACATTAGGGCCCAGATGTGCGACTACTTGCCTAGATGGGCTCATATGCGCCCATATGAGCTGCTATTCTGAACTGCAAAGACAGATGAGGAGGTAGCTCATGTCGATGCACGCGAACTCCTTCTACGGAGCGGGCGGTTGGAGCTTCGCCCCGATGACCCCATACGACTGGTGGGTCCTTTGGCGAGCGCTGGAGAACCGTCAGGATGAAGCCAAGGTCGCAGAAGCACGACGTGATCTCGGGGCGCTCGTTCAGACTGACTGGCTGGACTCCATGCCGCCGGTACCTGCTGAAGGACACGACCCAGAGCTCCTGCAGGCCATATTCGAGGCGCACGACAAGTACCAAGATGACTGGATACAGAGGCAGTGCGAATTCATGGTGAATACCCTTGAGCGCCTGCAGGCCGCTGAACGCCCATATGGGTACCGCGAGCTTGAGCGCGTGGCGGGCTCGCTCGTGTCACTCGCCGGCCAAATGTTCATGGTTGCCCATGACCGTGAAGAAGAGATCGAGCGAGGCGACCGTGAAGCCTGAACAGGACGGCAGCGGCAGCGGAAACGTCATGCCGATTCGTCCCAAGCCGACCTATCCACTCGACCCATCGAGAATCGACTACGACTACAGGCAGGTTCTCGACCACCTGGCGGAGCGTATTGGATCTGGCGAGTTCCAAGATCAGTTGCCCAGCAGAGAAGTACTCGCCCGCGAGTACGGCGTGAGTACCCAGACGGTGACGAGAGCCGTCAACATTCTTGTTGAGCGCGGCACCCTCGTCGTCCGGTATCCGAACGGGACGTACCTGGCATGACAGTTCACGCGTGTCCGGACAACGGTTCTCGACCTCGGTGGAGGCCGACTACATCGCGATCAAGGATGTGCCGTCGAGCGGCGGTCATGAGGAAATCCACGCGAGAGAAGATAGGGATGTGGTACGGACCGGCGACTCCAGGCCGACCGTACGCCGGGGAAGACCTGGCGACAAGGCGAGACACCGTGCCTGCTCGAGCGACGATACCGGCCTCAGAGGCAGCGACGCCCCATGACCTCCGCCAGCACGGTCGAGGGGGCGTCGTCGTGCCGTGTGTTACGCGTGGATGTAGGCCGAGGCGTCGAACTCGTGGTCGTGGATGGCCGCATAGATGGCATCCACCTCGGCCTGGTTGAACATCAACTCGACTAGCTCGGCGCCAGGTTGCCTCGCGGCAGAGCGGAAGACATACCAGCCGTCCTCGCGGGTGGTCACCCAATCCCCGACCCGGACGAACGCCCCCACCTCGAAGCCATCGCCGCCAGCGTCCAGCGCGGCTTCCAGTTCATGCATGTGCCAGAGCGAGGAGGCCAACCGCTCGTCGGCGCCGAGCTTCTCGCAGCCGCGCGGCGCGACGCCCGCAGCGGAGCCGTGGAAAGCATTCACGCGTTCCTCGCTCGTGGGCCGGTCATGGACACCTACACCGTGCGCGACCGCACCAACGCCGTCGGCGAACGGTTCACTCCAACGAGGGGGACGTACGCCGCGCCAGTCCCCTATGGTCCATCAGCGGCACCGTGGCCAACGTCGTCTACGCTCGGCTCTTCCTGCCGCACCCCCCAACGACCTCGGCGCTCCTTGGCTAGCGCGCTCACGCCTCGTGGGTGGCATGTGGATTCCTGGCCAGCCTCCACCATGAGCAGCGACCGTGACGCGCCGCCGCGCTGGCCCACCAGCGAACCTGACGCCTACGCCTGGCCTGGTGTGTTCTCGGGCCGTCTCCAACACCGCGTGCAGCCCAACAACACCCGGCGCCTCGACGCACGAGACCACCGGGGGTGCGACCGCGACCTTGGCCTGACCGACTGCGGCGCAGCCTGCGTCAACGCCCCTGATAGCTCACACGTCCAGCGCACCGCATGCCCCGACTGCTGGCCCGCACCCGCCGGGGGAGCACCGGGGCCTCCCTCGAGGCCACAGCCATCCCTCCTGCCCAAGCGGGTGGCGCGACATATCCCTCGTCCGCGTGGATCGCATGCCAACTCGTCCAGCAGCTGGTTCACCCCGCGCGGGCAGTGACTTGCCTGCCGACCGCCGAAGTCACATGCGTGGGCTCTGACACGATCGTCAGCACCGGCTACCCGGAGGCTTCTTCGACAGCGCGATCGCATCCGGCAGGGCGCAGTTCCCACTCGGCGTCCTTAGACCGCACAGCACTGTCAAGCCGTCCAACGCACACGTGCGGGACCCGCTCCGGAGCGGCTCAATCTGATGGCAAGATTCGCCCGCACGCCGGACGATGGCATCACCACCTGAGCCCTCGCCCGTTTCAGCGGGAGATTGAGCGCAAACTCCGGCCCGCTAGCGATGCGAACGAAGCCCAAGCGGATCACACAGGCCCAGGACATCGACGGAAGCCGCATAGCTACTATCTATGATAGTAAATCGTACGGGTTTCACTGCCTGGGGTGCGGCAACTCGCTCCACCGGCCACAAAGTCAATTCCCACGGGAGCGAGCATGGTGGACCAACACGCTGGCGTGGCTGCGCCGCCAGCCGCCGCTCGCCCCCGGCTGGTCGGCGTCGACGTAGCCCGAGGGGTTGCGGTCATCGGCATGCTCGTCGCGCACCTCGGTGCCGACAAAACGGACACCACCGGCGCGAGCGCGCGTTGGATGTGGATTTTCGACGGGCGATCTGCCGCGCTGTTCGCAGTGCTGGCCGGGGTCGGTCTCGGCCTACTGACGGCCAATGCGCCCAACCACACGCGCAGGACACTGCGGGTCCAAATCGCGTTGCGCGCCGTTCTGGTCTGCGCACTAGGCCTGGTGTTAATGACAGTCGGGTCGCCGGTCGCGGTGATCTTGCCAACCTATGGCGTGTTGTTCGTCCTCGCGTTGCCGTTGTTGTGGTCACGCACCCGCACGCTGTGGGTAGGCACTGCGGCAGCACTACTCTTCGGCACGCTCGTTGTTGCGTCTCTGAGACAGGTGCTCACCAGCCAAACGGGGCCCACGATCGATACTTACCTGGTGGGCGAGCTCGTCACCGGCTACTACCCCGCAGTAGCTTACTGTGGCTACCTTCTAGCCGGCCTTGCCCTGAGCCGACTACCCCTCTCGCGACGTGATGTTCAAGCCGGACTGGTGTTCGCCGGCTGCGGTACGGCCGCGTTGGCTTATGGGAGCGGAGCGGCTCTCGCGTCCTCAGCCAGTTCGGACACCGGACTGTGGCCCGGCGTGCTCCTGGCCATACGGCCTCACGCCGCTTCCCCCTTCGCCATGGGTGGTGCACTCGGCGTGGCCGTCGCGATCCTGGGTCTATGCCTGCTACTGGCCCGTTGGCATTGGGGTCTGATCACAAGCTACCCGCTCGCGGCCACGGGAACTATGCCGTTGACCGCCTACACCGGCCAGATCGTCGTGATCGCCTTGCTGGGCCCCGATTCGGTCCAGTCTCCCGCCTCGAACTGGCCGCTTGCCGCACTATCGACGGGTACGATCGCGATCTCGATGATGTGGCATCGCCGGTTAGGGCGGGGACCGTTGGAGCGGCTGGTCAACATCCGCCTCCACCATCCGCGGTCTAGAGAACCCCGGTGATGTGATCACCATGGGGTCACGAGGACGTTCGCTCACACCTGCGGTTCGCTGCCACGAAGTTGAAGGTTGCGACCCTGGCTTCCGAGACGCCCGAGTTCATCGGGGCGATCCTGTTGGCCGTACGACGCGCCGGCTGGGGCCTGCTCGGCGCGGCGGGTCAGTAAACGGCGACTCGATCGCCTCGCGAGCAAGTGTCACCCGATGTTTAGTTGCCGGTTGTTGTTCCGCAGAAGGGCATAGCCGGACGGCCTCGACCGTGTAACGGGGCGAGCACGTCAACGGCACGCCATCCGATTTCCCACTCCCCCGCCCGGGACTGACGAGCCGGGGCTCGGTTGCGCCATGACTCGACTCCTCCGCCGGCATCCATATCGTGAACGCCAAGCACCTCACTCCCCAGAGCTGCGAGCCAGGTCGCAGCGCACTGGCCTGCTACATCTTCCAGAGGGAACGGCGACTCTGCACAGCCACCATCAGGTGTGCCCGTCAAGATCAACCCGGCCGGCATGACGGGCACTCGTTGACTACGTGGTGCGCTGCGCCACATACCTGCGCGTGCGCCCGACTCATGTCCCTAGCATGGTCGGCGCCCACCCCATGTGGATGATCTTACGATCGCGCCTAGTAGACGATGCATTCGCGGTAAACCTGTTACCCAGCAAAGGAAAACCTGCACTGTGACACGACATGAGTCCGACCCACGACCGGGTGAACGGGGCGTCCGGCTCCCTTGATCCGACGCGTTCACCGGTAGGTTGTGGAAACTGTGAGACGTCACCAGAACGCGACGCGTGCACGCGTGTATGCCCATCTCGGGTTGGCGCTCGGTGTGCTCTTCGCGTGCCTGGCGCTTCATACCTCACCGTGTATCGATGGTCACGAGCATGCCGATCAAGCACATGCTGCTGTCACAACACACGGTCACCAGCAATCGTCGAACAACTGCGAGCACGAGACCGACCCGGAACACTCGGAACACTCAGCACATCCGCAGTATCTCGCTCCATCACGTTCACATGACAGTTCGCTTCTCGTGTCGGTCGCGTTGCCGCTGGTGCTGCTCAGCAGAAGCGGCACCGCTGGCAGAATCTCGCGAACACCGCGCTGCGGAATACGATCGTGCGCGCCCGAGCGTTGCTGGGGACGCGGTGTGTTGCACGCGCTGTGCGTGTTGAGGCGCTGATCGCAGGCTTCGTCCTGCTTCGTCCAGCTCAACTCAGCACTCCACAGAAACGGAAACTCAATGCTTTCGCCTGTCCTGCTCCGGCCTGCCCAGGCGCGCGCCCGCCGCGCGGAAACGGTAGGCAATACGCCGGTGGTGTGGATCGACGAGCCGTTCAATCACGACGGCAAGGGCTTCTGGGCCAAACTCGAAGGTCAGAACCCTGGCGGGATGAAGGACCGCCCCGCCCTGCACATGGTCGCTCGCGCCCGCGCTTGTGGCGCGCTACGTCCCGACGGACTGATCGTCGAGTCGACCAGCGGCACGCTCGGCCTCGGATTGGCGCTCGCCGGGATCGTGTATGGACATCCGGTAGCGCTCGTCGCTGATCCGGGCATGGAGCCGATCGTGCACCGCCTGCTGCTCGCCTATGGGGCACGCGTCGACATCGTGGACCGTCCCCACCCCACCGGGGGGTGGCAACAGGCGCGCCGCGATCGGGTCTCGCAGTTGCTGGCTGAGAACCCCGGATCGTTCTGCCCGGACCAGTACAACAACCCGGACAACGTGGACGCCTACGCGCCGCTGGCCAGCGAACTCACCGCGCAGCTCGATCGAATCGATGTGCTGGTCTGCTCGGTGGGCACTGGTGGACACTCGGCCGGCGTGGCGCGGGAGTTGCGCCGCGTCAACCCGAACCTGCAGCTCGTCGGCGTCGACACGGTCGGCTCGACAATCTTCGGCCAGCCCGCGCGTGCCCGTCTGATGCGGGGTCTAGGGTCAAGCATCTATCCACGCAACGTCGATTACGAGGCGTTCAACGAGGTGCATTGGGTAAGTCCGGGCGAATCTGTGATCACCTGTCGCAGGCTCGCGGCCGCCCAGTACGCCACCGGTGGCTGGAGCGTCGGCGCTGTCGCCCTCGTGGCGGGCTGGCTCGCACGTACCCAGTCCCCAGACGTTCGGATCGCCGCGATCTTCCCCGACGGTCCACAACGCTACTTCGACACCGTCTACAACGACACCTTCTGCGCCGAACACCGATTGCTGGACGCACCGCCACCAGCCGAGCCTGACACAATCGCGCATCCCCGCGAACGCGAGGTCCAGCGTTGGACTCGCTGCACGACCGTGGTCGACCCAGTCGCAGCCACTCCTGGAGCCAATCGATGACCGACGTTCTTCGCCAGTTCCGCTCGTTTGACCGGCCGGTCCAGCTCCTTGCGCTCAACCAGTTCACGATCAACATCGGCTTCTACATGCTGATGCCGTATCTGGCGGCACACCTGTCGCTCGGCCTGGGTCTCGCTGGCTGGATGGTGGGCCTGATCCTCGGCGCCCGCAACTTCTCCCAGCAGGGGATGTTCCTGCTCGGTGGCAGCCTGGCCGACCGCTTCGGCTACAAGCCGCTCATCGTCGCCGGCTGTGCCCTGCGGACCGGGGGCTTCGCGATGCTCGGGCTGGTCGACTCTGTCCCCGCTCTACTCGTGGCATCAGTGGCTACTGGGTTCGCGGGGGCACTGTTCAACCCCGCTGTACGGGCGTATGTCGCCGCAGATGCCGGAGATCGCCGCGTCGAGGCCTTCGCATTGTTCAACGTGTTCTATCAGTCGGGCATTCTCTTGGGCCCCTTGATTGGACTCGCCTTGACCGGTGTGGCGTTCCAGCTCACGTGTCTGGTCGCCGCGGCCGTGTTCCTGGTTCTGACCGTTCTGCAGATCCGATCATTGCCGGAACGCCGCTCGCGCGACGCGCATGACTCACTGCTTGCCGGTTGGCGCGTCGCGCTGGCCAACCGCCGGTTCCTGGCGTTCTCGGCAGCCATGATCGGTTCCTACGTGCTGTCATTTCAGGTGTACTTGGCGCTGCCGCTGGAGACACGTAGGCTTGCCGGCTCGGAAACCGTGGGGACCGTCGAGGTAGGAATCCTTTTCGGAATATCCGGAATACTTGCCATCGTGGGGCAGCTGCGAATCACCGCGTGGTGCCGCCAACGTTGGGATCATGGCCGGTGCCTCACCGTAGGGCTATCGCTGATGGGCCTGGCCTTTACCGCCCCGCTGCTCACGGCGGCGAGCCCGCCGGGTCAAGTCTGGACGTTCCTGCCGCTGGCCCTATCCGTCGCACTGCTCACGCTGGGCACGGTGGTGGTGTTCCCATTCGAGATGGATACCATCGTCACGCTGGCAGGTGATCGGTTCGTCGCGACTCACTACGGGCTTTACAACACGATCTGCGGTATCGGCATTGCGGTCGGTAATCTCGCCACCGGTGCGGCCCTTGATCTCGCACGAAGCAGCGGAATACCATGGGTACCTTGGGCGGCACTCGTCGCAGTCGGCGGGATGTGCGCGGCCGGCGTGCATGTGCTCAATCGCTCCGACCGGCTGGAACCCCGCGCTGTGACGGTGAGCTGAATCTCTGATCCCGCCTAGTACTAGGTCTCCTAGTGGACAAGATCGGCGGCGTTACTCTACTGTGACCGCGGACCGGCGGGGCGGTCCTGCGAGCAATGCCGACACCACCAGGAGATCCAGCACTCGTGACTGCGTACCCACGCCGCTTCGCCATCAGCAAGACCGCCGTCGCCACAGTGGCGCTGACGATCGCGTTGACTCCGTTCCCTGCCAGCGCGCAGCCACAGGACGGCACATCGGACGCCATGGAGCGCTATCAAGAGCTCGGCGCACAAGCGGCGGATGCCGAGGAAGACCTGTCCGAAGCCCAAGATCAGCTCACGCGCCGGCAGGCGGAGTTGGCCGATGCCAACGGCGCACTCGCCAGGGCGAACCAAGCCCTGCAGCAGGCACAGCGTGCGGAGATGTCATTCCGGGACGAGGTTGACATCCTTGCGTCCACGAGTTTCCGCAATGGCCGTATCGCTCGGTGGTCGGCGATCCTTACCAGCGACTCCAGCCAGGAGTTTCTGGACCAGATGTCGGCTCTGGGCGTGCTCGCGAACAACAACTCCGATGTCTTGAACCGGCTCAGCGGCATTAGGGATCAGGCCAATGCAGCCCGCAACGCTGCTGCGGAAGCGCAGGAGCGGGCGGGCAAAGCCGCGGTCGAAGCAGAGCGTGCTGTGAGCACGCTCGAGGGGCGCAAGGCAAGACTCGACGAACAGATCGAACAGGTTGAGGCCGCCCTCGACGACCTCAGCACGGCCGAGCAGGCAGAGCTTCAAACGGTGCAGGACTCCGGCAGTTACCTCGGCCCTCCGGGCGCGGCCAACGACGCACTCCAGGCTGCGTTGTCCCGGCGTGGTTCCGAGTACGAGTGGGGGGCTACCGGTCCGAACGAGTTCGACTGCTCGGGTCTCACCTCGTGGTCGTATGCGCAGGCGGGCATCAACATCCCGCGCACCAGCCGGCAGCAATGGGGGGCGGGCAAGCCGGTCTCCCTCGACGCACTGCTTCCCGGCGACCTGCTGTTCTACGATGACGGCACTGGCAACCCTAGCAACATCCACCATGTCGGCATGTACGTCGGTGAGGGCAAGATGGTCGATGCGCCGACCGAGGGTCAACTCGTCGATGTGCGATCGATGGAGGGCGACGGACACCTGATCGGCGCCCGGCGCATGGTTGGCTGATCGCATCCTCGGCTCCAGCACGGGGTGAATCAGTAACGTCATGTGTTGATAGAGGTCGGAGATGCCTGCCGTTGGTGACTCAGACCTCGACGTGAGTAGTGGTTGTGGTCGGTTGCCGGAAGTGCGCGTCACGTTGGGTGCCGCGCGCTTCCGGCGCACCCTTGCCGCATGTGGTGAGGCCGAGCGTCCGCTCGGTAGGCTCGTCATTCAGCTGAAGGGCCAACCAGTGAGCACGGACATAGAGGAGTCCGCTCCCAGCCAACGATGCGACCTCAGGATTGTCTTAGAGCCCGGCCTTACCTGGCGTGGTTGCGAAGCCTCCCCCAGACACTCCGCGGGCCCGGAACCAGAAACAGCAGGCGTCCCTGCTGGGCTTGCAGGACTCAGAGCGCCGCACGGCTACGTGTGGTCGACCACCCGGAGCGACCGAGCACAGCCGACCGTCAGCAGCATGCACCGGTTTCGACGAGCGGTCCTGGGGAGCCCCGCGTCGACGTGAATTCCCCACTCAACGTGCGTGGCAGCGGACCACGGAGATGTGCCGGATAGTGCCTCGCTGCCGGACGGATTTCTCGGGATCATGCTC
This sequence comes from Prauserella sp. PE36, assembly GCF_003311655.1. Taxonomy (NCBI): domain Bacteria; kingdom Bacillati; phylum Actinomycetota; class Actinomycetes; order Pseudonocardiales; family Pseudonocardiaceae; genus Prauserella; species Prauserella sp. PE36. Next base: position 129,430 of record NZ_QEQT01000081.1, read on the forward strand.
CGCCCGGCAACGAGGCGCGGGCCAATGTTGGGAGGGCGACCTCCGGAACATGGTCCCGCAAGCAGCGGGGCGCGAGGGGGGAACGCCACCAACCGCTACTAACTCAGATAGTAGCTGATCCGCCGGCGCGACACCAGGCCGAATTCACCAGGAGCCGTCAACTGCCCGGCGCGGACTGCGCAAGCGTTCGGCCGCTGGCTTGCCATGCCCGCATACCACCGTCGAGATCGACGATGTCCGCAAATCCGAGGCCCTTCAGGGCCCGCGCCGCGTCGGCACTCATCCGGCCGCTCATGCAATAGACCGCGATGGGCAGCGTCCGATCGGACGGCAACTCGGAAAGTCGCCGCTCGATCTCGTTGAACGGAATCATCATGTCCGTGCCAGGCAGTGCCCCCTCGAAGGGGACGTGGACGTTGATCACGATGCGAGCGGGATCGGCGATCGCCTTGGCGAACTCGTCAGGAGCCAACAGGCTGATCGAGACAGGCGCCGCCACCGAAGGCTCTGTTTCGCCTCCCCCTGCACAGCCGCCGACGCCGAGCAGCGCTACGGCCGCCATCGCGAGCAGAAGAAATCCGCGGAATGACACCTCCAGACCATAGCCAACCTCTCAGTCACTGCCTACGTGAGTGACTGGTGTTGCGAAAGAGACCCATGTTGTCGCAGTATACCCGTGAGTACTATGTTAAATAGTTTCTACCGAGGAGGGTGCCATGACTGGACGCAGGTTCGCGGCCCGTGGCGCCCTCGCCAGTGTGATCGCCGCCTTCGCCCTAGCGACGCCTCCCGGAGCGGCCGCGATGCCGCCCCCGCCAAACCCCAGCGATGAGGAACTCCAGGCGAGTAGTGCGGAGGCGCGCGGAATCGCCGAGCAAGTCGGCAGCCTGGCCAACCAGGTCGCCGAAGCTAGCACGGCGTTAACCGCAGCGCAGCTCGAGCTCGCCGCAAGCTACGACGAGGTCACCGCTGCCCAACAGGAAGTGCAATCCACCCGTACTGCGGCTCACACGGCCCAGGTGGCCGCCGACAACGCTCGCACCGAGGTCAATGCGGCCATCACCCAGCTCCAGCAGGCGAGACAGCAGCTTGACCAGTTCGCCGCCGCCAGCTTTCGCCAAGGCAGCACCATCGGATCGCTCAGTGCCTATGTGGGATCTGACAGCCCAAAGGATCTACTGGCCCGTGCGTCACTGCTCAACGCGGTCGGTGACTCGCGACTGAACGCGCTCGACGTCGTCCGGCAAGCCATGTCCACCAAGGCCAATGCCGATGCCGCTGCCCGGACAGCCGCGCAGGAAGCCAAGGACAAGGCACAGGCGGCCGAACAAGCCAAGACCGCCGCGGCGCAAGCGTATGAGACCGCGGTGGCAAGCGAGACTGCCGCTCAGCGACGCAGCACCGAGCTCCTCGAGCGCAAGGAAGCCCTTCAGGCCCGGCTCACGCAAGCGCAGCGCACCTTCGCCGATCTTCAAGGCCAACGGCACGAGTACAGCGACTGGCAGGAGCGCCACCGGGCGTCCGAGCAGGCTTCGGCATCCACCCGGAATCCACCCTCCAGGTCGAGCCGGCCGGCACCCCGACCCGCGCCCCACAGCCACCCCCCACGCCCCAACCAAAGCGTTGTCGTGGCACCCACTACGGGCGTAATCACCTCCACATACGGGCCACGCTGGGGAAGCATCCATTACGGACTGGACATCGCCAATAGCATCGGCACACCGATTGTCTCCGTGCTGGACGGAGTGGTCATCTCATCCGGCCCTGCGAGCGGTTTCGGTTTGTGGGTTCGCGTCCGTCATGACAACGGCACCATCACCGTGTATGGCCATATCAACGAGACACTGGTATACGTTGGCCAGCGCGTCGCTGCCGGGGAGCAGATCGCCACGGTCGGCAACCGCGGCCAGTCCACGGGCCCGCACCTGCACTTCGAGGTGCACAAGGACGGCTACAAGATCGATCCGTTAGTGTGGCTTCGCGCCAACGGCGTCGCGATCTGAGCGGCGCCCTCCCAATCTACGTATAAGCATAGTAGGTTATGCTGTCGTGGTCGCAAGGGAGTGGGGCCTTGCTCAGACATGAAGCCTCCGGATGTGTATACACCATCTCCGCAGCCAGTTTCCTACTGGGAACACTCGGCTCGTGGGAGTCTGCCGCATTCGCCATGCACGCCAACACATGCGTCCTTTGCCGTCGTGAGCTCCTCGAACTCGCGCCGGTCGTGCAACTGCTCAGCCTCGTGAAGACTCAGCAAGACTCCCACCAGGGACGGTCATGCCTTCCGGACTTACGCGAGGATGGGAAGACTCACGGTGGCAGCGAGTACGACCCCACAGACGACCATGGTGACCGAGCGTCCGATCCGAGTACGTGACTCGGCCCGTAAGGGAAAAAGCAACTGCCTACCGAAGGTGTAGGCCGCGACCGCGCCGACGAAGATCACTCCGGCGATGGATGGCTGAGTCGTGAGCACAAGGATCAGCGAGACGGCGCCGATCACCAACGCCGCCGCAGCTTCGAGAAGTTGCACCGGAAATCGGCGAGTAGCCAGTCGACGATCCGAGGACCACATACCCCAGCGGGAACTGGTCGGGCGGCCCGCGCAGCAGCCGGTGAGCCAGCATCCGGGGCGCCCCACCGCCATGCCCAGGAACACCCCCGGCGCCGTGGTATCCAGCAGCACGCCGATCGGTATGCCTAGCGCCGCCGCCCCCACCGCGACAACCCCAAGTGCGACGAGGAGGAAACCCTGTATGCAGGCGCCGGCGCTGAGGAACTGCCGCGGATGCTTGTGATGCAAGACGAGGTAGTACGCCTTACCGCCCACGAAGCCCAGGATGCAGCCGATCAACGACATCACGAGCACGGCCGCGACGTCGATACCCGCTCTGCCGGCCAGCAGCGCCTGGAACACGACAGCGACAACCGCACCCATTCCGACCAGCGTGGGCCACGCCGCCAGCCGCACCGCAGGTCCTTGCGCCAGCTGACCGAACGTCGTCGCCGTTGAGATGACACGCCGGGGCAGGCGCATGCTCGTTGGCGCCGCCGACCTCTCAGCTGACATAGCGGTAACTCTCCACTCACCGGGGTTGATCCCCAGCGCGCGGGTAGTGATGGCTCCCCGACCGCTACCCGGTTCGAGCCCGTCGAACCTCTCGATGCGCTCGAACCGATCCCCAGGGTCGGGCTTCCCCAGCACCCGAACGCGGGTTCCGACGAACCGGATCGCCCCCGAGTATGGCCCGCCGGATTCGGGTACCTCGAACGAGTACGTCGCCGCCAGGCCCTGAGGTTCGGCGCCCGCGAGTGCAGCCGACAGGCATCCCCTCGCGGCCGGCTGCTCCTCGTCCACACGCAGGATCGCCGCACCGCCACCTACAGTCTTGGCCGCGTCGCGCCGTACAGGTGCGCTTTTCGGAAGGGCGGCAAGAGCCGGAACCGCGCTCGCGGGCGCGACGGAAGCGACGTTACGCGCGAGCGCCGGCGGGACGCCAGCACCACCCTGCTTCCGTTCAGCGCGGTCGGTCGTGACCTTGGTCCCCATGCGCGCCGACCTGTTGCCGGCCGCCTTCTTGTGCGGCTTTTTCCCCACGGTCGCGATCCTTCCGCCAGTCATATGCCCCCAACCTACTATTCAACATAGTAGGTTGGGTACGACTGCGGAATGGGGCTCGCTTAGCCCACCCTGCGCCTGCCAGCGCCGTCGCCGCTAATAGCCATCGGCTCCATCGTCGGTCGTTGAGGCAGCTCGACCGCCAACGGTGGTCTCCATACCCAGTTCTCGATGATTGCCGACAGGGCAGTAGACGTCGTAGACATCGGCGGACAGCGTGACGGTGAGGTTCGCCGACTCGCCCGCGTCAAGCGTTTCAGTACGCTCCTCCTCGATACCAGGGTCCTTGATGTCCAGCGCATGCCGCGCCTGCCCATCGTTGGTCACGACGAACGTGTACCACCCGGGGGCGAGGGTCCGCTGCGACATGCCGATGCGGAAGTCCGTCAGGGAAACCCTAATGCGCTTTTCTTCCGCCTGACCTCCGGCAGGTGGCGTCGTGGCACCGTCCGCACCATTGGGCCCTCCGCAGCCGACCACGACCAGGCCGGCGACTGCGAGCGCTGCTCCTACGACGTAGTACTGAAGAACACGTCTCGTAGACATGCCGAGCCTCCTGGAAAGTTCTTCTCGTCAGCATCCGCCGCCGACGAGCCGAGGTCCAGCAGTGCTACATCTACTAAAGTTGATAGTAGATTATTGGTGTCGTCGTTGGAGGAATCATGGAATCGCTTCTGCTGGGTCTCGCGGTCTTGGCCTGCCCGGTAGGTATGGGCGTCATGATGTGGCTGATGGGGCGCGGTCGCCGTCAGACCCTTGGCCCCAGGTCCGGCAACGAGCAGCAGATCGCGCTATTGCGAGCGGAGATCGACCAGCTCAAGGCTGAGCGCGCCAACGACCGTGCACGGAGTGAGTACTGATGCCTCTCTGGTGGACCGCGATTGTCCTGGTCGTCGCAATGACTTTCGCCTACATGTTCTGTATCCGACCCACATTACGAGGCCAGGGCCACTGCGCGACTCCCCGCGAGGATCCCGAACTTGACCGGCAGATCGCTGAGCTACGGGAAGAAGTTCGTGTGCTGCGCGCGCAGGACGTCCTGGCCAGCGGTCGGGTGGTCGGCGGCCGGCCCGGGACGCCGCCGGTCGACGACTGAGCTTGCGGGGTTCTCATGGAGCAGTCGTGGATGCGAGCGTCGGATGCCGACCGTGACCGCGTCGTCACAACGCTGCGCCGGCACGTCGGGGACGGACGGCTGACCCTGGACGAGTTCTCGGATCGGGCGGCGTCCGTCTACCGCGCACGCACCCTCGGCGAGGTCGAGGAGCTGCTGCGCGACCTACCCACGCTGGATCCCCCGGCGTCCAGAACCATGTCGCTTCGGCGCGGGCCCATGCTGATCTGGCTCGTCCTGGCCGCGCTACTAGGCGCGGCGTTGCTCGCGGCCTCCGGCGCCGCGGTGATGACCCAAATGATGGCTGGTACATGCTAGTGGCTGTTCCGCGCTCAGCTACGGGTAGACGAACCGGCGATGGATGAGGTGGCTGCCGTCGGTGAGGGTCTCCTCGCTGATCCGTCCCTGATCGTCGAGCGTTAGCCGGACGGTGGTCGATGCCGCGGGGAACCCCAGCGCGAGCTGGACGGGCTCGCCGTCCCGAGCGATCCGGACGGCGAGCGGCGCCACGCCGGAGGCATAGGGCTCTTGAGCCATGAAGAACTCTCCGGCGAGGTCAAGGCGCTGCGGAGCTGGTAGTCGCTGCGTGGTGTCGCTGGTCACGGCCTCGTAAACAGTGAAGCCGTTGATTGCCCGCATCACCTTGACGACCCGCGCAAGTTCCGTGGCAGCGCGCTGCGCGGGCCAAGGCACCACCAGGGCCACCACACCACCACGCCAACCGTCAGCTGCGGCCCGCAACGTCACCACGTTTTCACCGGCGCGCCAGTCCACTGCAGTTGTGAAACAGCCTTCGCCGCAGGCGCGAAACGTCAGTACGCGGTCCTCGTCGCCGGCAGCGACCGCACCAGACAGGTTGTATTGCTGTTGCTCATCGGGCGCGTAATAGTCCCCGCGGCGAGGCGTGGACAACCGCACCACCAGCTGGCCATCGCTCGCTGCGGCTACTACGCCTACCTGACCGGCCAACGCCCCCAACGGAACCTCGAGGCCGCGAGCTGGCGGAGGCGCCGCCGCCATCCGATTGCCCACCGGCGGAGCCGACACGAGCACAGCACTCACCGCAATCACCACGACGAGTACCGCGCTCTCCACTCGCACGAGCATGCCCGCACGAGCCAACCGCTCAGGGCGACGCCCGGCCACCCGGGCTGCGAGCGCTACCCCGGTCGCGAGGACGACGAGACAGAGCTTGGCCACCAACACCTGGCCGTAGGTGGTACTGAATACAGAGGAGAGGGAGATCAGCAGGAGCGCCGACACGGTGCCGGTGCCGACGACCAGGACGAAACACCCACGCCGCCAGCCGCATGTAGCCGAGGAAGACCCAGAGCATCGCGACGCGCTCCCGTCGCCAAGCATGTGCGGCACGGCTCACGTGTAGCAGCGCCCCAAGCCACACCGCGACGGCGGCCACGTGCACGGCGGTCAGCAGTGCGCCCCATCCCGGGACGGCGACGTTCGCGTGCGACCGCAGGCCCTCAGCGGCCGCCACCACGAGCAAGGGCGCAACCGTCCACGTCCGCCGCCCGAGAGCCACAAGCACGAGCGCCAACGCGAACGCCGCAGCCTCCACCCCGAGAAGCTGGCCGATCCGATCGATCCAGAGCGTGCTCGCCGTGCCCGCGTCGGTGATAAGTCGGGCGCTCAGCCCCGCCGCGGCGAGCAGCCCGATGAGAATTCCCGGCATCGTCCATGGCCTCAACGCGCGCAGCGCGGGTTTCTCAACACGCGCTGCGCGCGTGAACCGCTCGGCCGCGATACCCCCAAGCGCCACGGCAAGTCCGGCGAACAGCAACCACCGCAGCAGCGCGTCGGCCCAGGCAATCGCGGAGGCGTCGCCACGAGCCACACTCGCCCCAGAAAGCGCCGTGCCGACGGCGAACCTGTACTCGTCCTCCATCGGGTCGCCGTCCGCCCCGGTTACCCGCCATCGCACGATGTAGGTGCCGTGGTCCAGCCGCTGTTCGGCACGAGCCGTCACCATCCGCCCGCCCTGTGTGACGATCGCCGCGGACAGCGCGACCTCGCCAGCCTCACCGGTCACAGCGAGGGCACGCTTGCCCACGGTGACAGGCTCGTTGAACATCAAGTTGATGACCCTTGGCGAGTCAGGTATCGCGGTCCCCGCCGGCGGGTCGGAGAAGAGCAGCGTCGGATGCGCGCTGGCCCGGGTCGCTCCGACCAGCAGCGTAGCCAAGATGATGATCGATGCAACGCCGGCACGGACGAAGGTTCCGCCCCAGCCCCGAATGTCGATCATCGTCCACCTCCAGGTACCGGGGAGTGTGACCGGAGTCTCAGCCCAAGCCTGCCTGCTCGGCATGCCACAGGCGTTCCGGCAACGCTCATAGTCGACAGTTGTCCGGCACATCCATCTCGCGGAGCGAGTGCCGCCTTCCACCGGGCGTCACAAGGCAGCGCCCACGATCGGGCTTCGGCAGGGTGGAGGACACTCCAGCATCTCGATTCATCTCACGAACTCAGATGGGCGTGGTGAACCCCGCGATGGGGCCACGCAGCCAGGCCACTAATGCACCCCACAACCCGGTCACCAGAAGCAGACCCACGACCACCAGCATTGCCCCGCCGACGAGCTGGACCTTGCGTTTGTGGAGCCGCAACCAGCCCGTCGTACGAACCGCCCACTGCGCGCCGAGGGCGAGAAGGATGAACGGCAGCCCAAGTCCCAGACAGTAGGCCAATACCAAGAGAATGCCCCTGGCCGTCGTCGAGCCCACCTGCGTGCCGCTGGCCAGTGCGATGACACCTGTCAGGGTCGGGCCCAGGCAGGGTGTCCAGCCAAGCCCGTAAACCGCGCCCATCACGGGCGCGCCGGCGATGCCACCACGCGGCAAGCGGCGCAAGCGCACGTCGCGTTGCAACATCGGCACCAACCCGAGGAACACCAAGCCCATGCCGATCGTGATGACGCCGCCGATGCGCTGCAACAGATCTTCGTTGTCCAGCAAGAAGTCGGCCGCGCCCACTACCGCTACCACAGCGGCGAGGAACACCACGGTGAAGCCGAGTACGAACATGAACGCGGCACCCGCGACCCGCCACCGGCCCCTGCGGTGGCTGGCATCGCTCTCATGGACGGAAGGCGCGTCGGCTCCCGCGAGACCCGCTAGGTAGGCCAGGTATCCCGGGACCAACGGCACGCAGCACGGCGAGGCGAACGACACCGTCCCAGCGGCCACCGCCATCAAGGCAGCGAGAAGGATCGGTCCGGATATGACAAATTCGGTAAGACCACTCACCTGATTTCCACCACGTCGTTCGGTCCGCCTTGACTTACTAATTGACGTAGTAGCTTACGATGCTCTCGTTGTCGCGGTGCACCTACCTCCCCGGGCCGGTACTGACTGGCGAGCGAGGACGCGTCACGGTCAGCGTTGATCGGGTGAGATCGGGGCGCCAACCGGTCGACCGGTTGCCACACCACCCGTCGCCCGGCGATGACGGATGACTATTGCTGATGGCCGCCGTCGTGGCGCTGGTGGTCGCAGGCCCGTACGCGGCCATACCCCCTCGGCTGACCTGGCCTCTTACGGCTCGTTCCCCGCCTGAGTCAACCGTCGAGCCGGTACGAGCCGTCATCGCGATCAGGTCAGGCTTCGCCAATCCTGCCCAGCAGATCTGCGTAACCTGCGTTTGGTCGTTTCTGGAACTCGTCGGTCAGGACTGCATGGATGATCATCCGCAGGCGCGCGGAGAACTTCGGGTTACACGTCGTCAACGTGAGCAGGGGTGCCCGCGAGGTCACGGGAACACCTGCTCGCGCCTGGTACGGCACCGGAGCCACTGCGTCACGTCGGTCCGGTGTGACGATCACGCGCCCGAATGTCACGCCATACGGGCCTCCGTCAGCCGCCGATGGGACGCGAAGCGTCGACACTTTGGCGCACTTAGGCCGTCTCCGCTTACGTTCTTCCCAGCTCGCCATCTCCTCCTTCATCGGCAGCACACGGTAGACGAAGTACCGGTCGGCGGTCTCGATGACAATCGCGTCGCAGGAATTCAGCAGGTCCAGGTCGTTGAACGGGGCGCCCTTGCCAACCCGGTGGCCCGCGACCGCGAAGTTGCCCGGTTCGCCGGGCAACGCCGTTGTCCTTGTAGTGTCCAGGTCCGATAGCCAGTGTTGCAGGATCGACTCCTTCCTGAATCGTGAACTCGTAGTCAGCGCCGAAGGACGGGATGAATATCCGGGCGAACGCCTTGCTATCGATCGGCGTCGCGCGGACCTCCCGCTCGCGCGACCATCTATCGTCCAGTTCCGCGCTCGCCTCTCGTTGTTTGCCCGCCGACACCCAGTCGGTCACGTAAACCTGGTACACGACGAACAGCAGGACCACGATGCCAGTGGTGACCAACAGTTCACCCACGACGCGAATCGTTCTGTGCACCGAGCCTGGTCGTGACGCCGTCGTGGGGAGTGTGCCCGAGTGACGCGGGAATTCAGCCAGTGTGACGGGCGAGGGCTCACCAGCCAGGCTCGTACCTGTGCACAACGCTCCTCGTTGTTCGGACGTCAGTGCAACGGCGACTGGCACAGACCTGTGTCACACCCCAGCCCGGGAACCAGCCCATACTATTCTAGCTAGTAGATAGGTGTGCAAAACCCAGAAACCCTCTGGCGCAGTACTCACGAGCTCATTGACCTGGCGCTGGCTGAACCGAGCCTTCGGTCCGGGACCGTGGTTCACGTCCGGCGAGGATCCGGTCGAGCGCCGCGGAGAGCAACTGGTAATTCGAAGGTCCGGCGATCTTGCCGACGATGGTCCCGTCGCGGTCGATGAAGAAGGTCTCCGGCACGCCGAATACGCCGAACTCCAAGGCCAGCTTCGTACCCGGGTCTGTGACATAGCGGTACGCGGACGGGTCCCCGCGGCCCAGCTCATCGAGGAAGCCAACAGCGGCGCCGCGCTGGTCCTGGTAGTTGACGCCCACGAATACGACGCCCGCCGACCGATAGTTGTTTGCCGCCGACACCAGCGCGGAGTGTTCTTCTCGGCAGGCCACGCACCAGGAGGCCCAGAAGTTCACGACGACGATCTGGCCCCGCATATCGCCCAGTGACACGGCCCCGCCACCCTCTAGATTCGGCAGGGTCGCGGTCGGGGCGGGCTTTCCAATAACGGGGCTGTCGACCAGAGTGGGATCCTGTCCGAGTCGGCTGCCGAAGACCGCACCGATACCTACCGCGACGACCGCGACCCCGAGGGCGATCCACCGCACACGCCACCAGTAGCGCGCACGCGCTGATGTCGCAGCACCGTGGACGGTCATTGGCCGCCAGCCCGTTCGGCTTCCGTGATCAGCCGCCGCACCTGCTCGCGGAGGTCCCTGCCGAGATCGCCGCGTTGGGCGAGCGTGCGCAGGATGGCAAGCGCAGCGGCCGGATCCTTCCGGCCGCCGAGCAGGATGTTCGCCTTGAACCACAGCGCATCCTGCATGGTTGGGGCGATGTTGAGTGCCTGGTCGACGAAGCGCAGCGCCGCGCCGGTCTGACCCATCTTGAACAGCAGCCACCCGGCGCCGGCCTGCACCTCGGGGTTGCCCGGATCCTGTTTGAGCGCTACACCGTAATGCTCGGCGGCCTTGTCGTAGTTGCCTTTTTCGAGGTAGCGGTCGGCCAGAGCGAGCCGCATCCCGACAACGGTGGGGTTGGCCTTGACCACGCCTTCCATCTCAGCCGCGCTGACGGTCGATAGATCGCGCGGTGCCGGTGCCCGGCTTGCGGGCGCCGGCCCGGCCGGTGTCTGGGCGACCTCGTTGCCCGTGACGAACCCACCGTCGGGGCGGGTTGCCACGTATTGGGGCAGGAGGACGGCAGCGAACACCGCCACAGCTGCTGCGGCGACGTACGCGACGATCCGGGCGCGGGAACGGCGGGAGGGTCTCGGAGCCTCCTGGTGCTCGCTGGGTGGCAGTGACGCCAAGGCACCGAGCGCGTGTGCGGCGGTCGCCTCGTAGCGGCGGCGCAGTTTCTGGGCAGCTTCCTCCGGAATCTCCCTGTCGGCTACCTGCCGTTCGAGACCGACGATGTCACGGAGTGCTTGGTCACGGCACTGTTCAAGCAGTTTGCGATCAATACTCATGGCATGTCCCCATCAGCGACTCTGGATCGCACCTGGTCAACGGCCCTCCTCACGCGGATGCGGTCCTCGCTGGTGACCTCGTCGACGGCATCCGGCCGTCTACGCAGCAGGGCCAGCGCAACACCGCCGACCACGACAGCAGCGACCGGCAGCATCCACAGCGCAAGGGTTGATCCGCTCGCCGGCGGGTCGAGCAGCACCCAGTCGCCGTAGCGGGCGCGAAAGTAGTCGATGATCTCCTGATCGCCGCGCCCTGCAGCCACCTGGTCGGCCACCACGGCGCGCATGGCTTCGGCGGTCTCGGCCGGCGACTCCGCGATCGACACGCTCTTGCACACCGGGCAACGTAACCGCTGCTCGAGTTCGTACGCGCGGTCCGGGGTCCCCGGCCCCGCGGTGAGCAGGCCACCGACGGCGAGCCCTACGAGAGCGACGATGGCCAGCACAAGTCCACCTTGGGAGACCCTGCCGCTACGCATCTGCCATCACCGGCTCGGGGGTGTTGTTGGCTGTGGCGCGGCGAGTCCGGCCGCTCAAGGCCCAGAATCCTCCGGCCGCGATCAGGCCACCGCCGACCCACATCCAAACCATCAACGGGTAGCGGTACAGGTTAAGCGACACCTGGTCGTCACCGAGCTGCGCGAGCGCGACGTAGATGTCTCGGCTCGGGCCGCTCCACACTGACGGCTGACCGACTGCCTGGGTCTGGTTGTTGAAGCTGTTCAGCCGTGGCTCGGCCACCCAAGCCACCTGACCGTCGCTGCGGAAGACTATGTGCGCATCACGCGTCGACCGGTCCGGTTGTGTGTGCTCCTCACTACGCTCGAACGTCAACGTGTAACCGGCGAACTCCACAGACTCTCCACGGTCGACCGTCACCGTGGCCCGCGTGGCGAGCACGCCGGAGACCGCGATCACCACGGCCACCACGGCCACGCCGATGTGCGCAAGCTGCCCGCCCCAGTAGGCCCTCTGTCCGCGCAGCACGCGCGGCACACCCTTGCGCCGTGGCTTCGGCGCGGTGACGATGAGCTGCCGCACGCTGGCCGTGACGATGGCCACGGCGATGCCGGCCACAATGACCACCCCTGCCGAGGAGACACCGCCCAGGACCACCAGCGCGGCCGCGGCAGCGCTCCCAAGGAGCAAGGGAACCCTCAGCCGCGCCCACAAGACAGCCACCGAGGCGTGCCGGTAGGGCGTGAACGGCCCTACGCCCATCGCGAGTAACAGTGCAAACGACAGCGGCACGGACATCCGGTCGAAGAACGGCCGTCCCACGGAGACCTGGTTACCGGTGAGGGCCTCCACGATGATCGGATACAGGGTGCCGCTGAGTACGACGAACGCGAACAACGTCAACAGCAGGTTGTTGACCAGGAACACGCCCTCCCGACTGGCGAGCGACTCCGGACGCGCTGGAGAGGCGACGCGGTCGCCGCGCAGCGCGAACAGCGTCAACCCGCCAGCCAGTACGAGGATCAGGAATCCCAGGAACGCCGGACCCACTCCGGATTCGGTGAAGGAGTGCACCGAGGCAACTACACCGGAGCGAGTCAGGAACGTCCCCAAGATGGTCAGCGCGAACGTGGCGATCACCAGCACGAAGTTCCACGCCTGCAGCATCCCTCTTTTGACCTGAACCACGGCCGAGTGGATAAAGGCGGTCGCCACCAGCCATGGGATCAGCGCGGCATTCTCCACCGGATCCCACGCCCAGTAGCCACCCCATCCGAGTACCTCATACGACCACCACGCGCCGAGCACGAGGCCGGCGGTGAGAAAACTCCACGCCACCAGATTGGCGCGCCGGGTCCGCTGCAGCCACTCCACCCCGCCCTTACGCAGCAGCAGCGCGGAGATCGCGAAAGCGAACGGCACGGTGAACCCGACGAAGCCGAGGTAAAGCAGCGGCGGGTGGAAGGCGACCATGACATGGTCGGCCAAGATCGGGTTCGGGCCAGGCCCGTCGGCTGGCGGGTTCGGAAGGATCTTGAACGGGTTGGCCACAGTGGACACCAACCCGAAGAAAAAGACGCTCACCATGCCCAGGACAGCGAGCGCACCGGTGCCCAACCGGTCGTCGGTGCTGGCCACCTGCCGCATCACCGCCGCGGTATATCCGGCAAGAACGAGCGCCCACAGCACGATGCTGCCGCCCAGCGCTGACCACGCGCTGGTCACCGTGAAGAACAACGGTGTGGCACGAGAATGCGTCTCGGCAACATAGGACATCGCGAAGTTGTCGGTAAGCAGCGCAACTTCCAAGGCGGCCATGGCCAACACAGCACCGCCCACCATGCACCACACGGCGAATCGCAGCTGACTCCGGCGTACGGCGCTCGGCCGGCGCTGCGCGCGGAATCCGAACACGCTGAGCACGAACGAACCGGCCAGTCCGAGTAGGGTGCCCACCCAGCCAATCGCGGGTGTCAACACGGTCACTGGGCGCCTCCCTCAGTGTCCGGAGGCTGATAGTTCTCGTCGTGCTTGACCTTCATCGTGTCGGACACGAACTCGTCGCCCTGCCAGGAACCCTCGAGCACCACACCGATCCCGGCCTGGAACAGTTGCGCCGGCGCGCCGTGGTGCTCCACCGTGATTGAGGGACTGCCGGGCTCGACGCCGGACGCGACCGCGAACCGGAGCCCGTCCTGAGTGCGGACCACAGTGTCCTTCTCAACGAAGCCCCCAAGCTGGAAACGCCTCCCGTCGGGGAACTCGACTCGCTGAGCCAGAGCCTCCTGCGGCGTCAGGTAATACACCAGGTTCTCGTTGAGGTTCCCGAACAAGAGCACCCCGGCAAGGACCGCCACCACGCCGACGCCGGAGAACGCCAGCAGCCGGTATCGCTTCACCGCCGATCACCCATCCGACGCCTCGCTCCCGCCCACCGGCGAACGAGCGTCACCATGTACCCCGCGATCGCGAGGAGCGCAACGCCGTACCCGAGCAAAACCCAGGACCATTGGGACATCGGTACCTACGACCTCTCCAGACGGGGAGCCAGCACGGCGTTGCCGGCGAGTTCCTGACCCTCGCCCAGCGACGTCCTCTCCAACTCCTCTTCAACGACCGCCAGCCTCATTCGAGCGCGAAGCAGCAGCAGGTACAGCAGCGTGAACGCCAGCACGTTGAGCAACAACGTCGCGAGCATGACGTGGTCGATGCTCGGATCGCCGGGCTTGAGCACTGTCGGAGGCTGGTGCAGCGCCCGCCACCACACCACAGACATGTGCACGATCGGCACCTGGACGAACGCCACTACCCCGAACACCGCCGAGCGGCGTGCCCGCGCCACCGAGTCAACTGTGGCGCGCCGCAACGCGAGATAACCGAGGTAGACGAAGAACATCACAGCGGTGGTGACCACCCGTGGATCCCACGTCCACCACACTCCCCAAGTCGGCTTCCCCCAGATCGACCCGAGCACGATGGCAAGGCCGGTGAAGAACACCCCTACCTCGGCGCTGGCCGCGGCGACGCGGTCGTAACGCGCCGTGCGCCGCGACAGCCAGCCGACGCTGCTGCCCAACGTGACCGCGAAACTCAGATACGCGAGCCAGGCGGCCGGTACGTGGATGTACATCAGGCGCTGGACGTCCCCCTGCACGCGATCGGGAGGGGCGACCATAGCCCCAACCAGGCCCGCGGACATCGCCACCCCCACGACTGTCAGTCGCCGTCCGAAGAGAATCCTGGTCATGCCGACTCCTCCAGTTGCCGTGCGGCCAATGCCGTAGCCACGATGATCAGCAGGTCGATCATCAGCACGAGGAACAACCATGCCCACGGCTGGCGGGCGTACCGTGCGGCCGCCAAGGTCTGCGTCGCGCCCAGCACCAGTGGTGCTGCCAAGGGCACCACGAGTAACGCCCCGAGCGTGGTCCGTCCGGCCAGGCCGTGTGCCAGCGCACTGGCCAGAGTGCCGAGCACTGCCAGGCCCACCGCTATGAGCGGGAACAGGGGGAGTAGCCACGGCCAGCCGGAAAGATCCGGGTCGTAGAGCGCGATCGCGACCGGCGTGAGCAGCAGCTCGAACACCACGAGCAGCACCGCGTTTGCCAGTGTTCGACCAGCCAGCCGGACTGCGGGGTGAACGCCGCACAGCCGGAGCATCGCGAGTTGGGCCGGGCCCTCTACAGCGCTCTGCCGCAGCGTCACTAAAACCCCGAACAGGAGTACTACAACCCAATACAGGCCAGGGCCCACCTGCCGCAGCAGCGGCGCGTCGCTGCCGATCGCGAGCGGAACAAGGAGCAGCGCCACCGCCCCAAACGGCGCTGTGACCAGTAACGCTTCGCCGGCGCGCAGCTCCAGTCGCAGGTCCTTGCGCGCCAACTCGGCACACTGCCGGATCGGGCCAGGTGTTGCGGATGGCACCTGCCTCATGCCGGCACCTCCTCATCAGCGGGGACAGCCTGCCCGTTCCTGATTTCGACCATGCGGTCCGCGAGGCCTCGAAGACGTGGCTGGTCGTGCGAAACGATGACACTCGCGCCGCCACGTTCGCTGACCCGCCGGATCACGAATTCCACGAGACCGATCGACCCGTCGTCCAGCCCAGCGTGTGCCTCGTCGAGCAGCAGCAACCTGGGCTGCGCAAGCAGAACACGGGCCAGCTCCGCCCGCCGCAGCATTCCCTGCGAGCACACCTCCGCCCGCCGGTCGCCCGCCGGCGCCAGCCCCACTGATTCGAGCGCATCGTCAGCAGCCTGCTCACGACGTCCCGTCAGCCTGGCCAGGAAGCGCAAGTTCTCCCGTAGCGTCAGCCGCGGATATAGGGAAGGCACGTGCCCGACCAACGCAATGCCGGGACGCACCGCGAAAATCTCGTCCGTGCCCAGCTCGGCGCCGAGCACCCGGCCGTGCCCGCGCACCGGCGCCAGCAGCGTCGCCAACACCCGCAGCAGGGTGCTCTTGCCCGACCCATTCGCACCGACCACGCCGACGGATTCTCCCGCCGTGACACCAAGCGTAAGGCCGCGCAAAACTGGGACGCGTTCGACGACGACCGCTACGTCCATCAACGTCACGATGCTGTCACTAGCGGACACTGGGCTCGGCATAGTCGGACTCCGGATGAGCGCTGACGCGCACGCTGATTACTATCTCAAGTCGTAGGTTACTGGTTGAGCCCGGCTGTTCCGCAAACGGGTCGACGCGCCTTGAGAGGGAGGTGAGACGGATGGAGCTCTTCGCGCTGGCGTCACTGGCGCTGGTAGCCGGACTCGTCTCCTTCACCTCTCCCTGCACACTGCCACTGCTGCCCGGTTACGTGTCCTACGTCTCCGGGCTCACCAGACCCGTAGCCGCTGGCGAACCGCTACCTGCCCGAGAGCGCCGGAAGGCATTGAGCGGCGCTTTGCTTTTCATCGCGGGGTTCTCCGCCGTGTTCACGACACTCGGCGCAACCTCGTCAGCACTGGGCTACCTCCTCGCGAACAACCTGCGCACGATCAACATCGTCGGCGGAGCACTGATCGTGGTGATGGGCCTCGTAACGACCGGCCTGATCAGGATCCCGCTGCTGCATCGCCAACTTCGATTCGACCTCACGCGGTTCGGCCGGGGTCCGGGGGGCGCCCTTCCCCTGGGCGCGGCATTCGCGTTCGGCTGGACCCCGTGCGTGGGACCGGTACTCGCCTCCATCCTGACCACCGCCGCGAGCACCGCGACCGTCGGCCGCGGAGCAGTGCTCCTGCTTGCCTACTCGCTCGGACTCGGGCTGCCCTTCCTGCTGCTGACCCTTGGGCTCGCCCGCGGCAGGACCGGCTCCGACTGGTTCCGCCGTCACGCGCGCCGGATCGAGGTGGCCGGTGGAGTGCTGCTCATCGCGATGGGAGTCGCCATGCTCACCGGCGGCTGGACCGCATTGATGGGCAGGATGCTCGCACTCTATGCCCGTCTGGGCTGGCCACCGATCTAAAATCTACGATGATTGTTAGTAGCAATGGAGGTGGCGGATGACGAGTGCGGGGCGATGGACCATCGTCGTGGTAGTCCTGGCCGTGGCGGGCATCGTCGCGCTCTGGCCAAGAGGTGGCGAGGACGAGGGCGGCGGGCCCGTTGACTTAAACATCATCTCCTCTCTGCCCGCAGCCGGACCACCGGAGGACGACGCCGCACTCGCTCCACTACGGCAACGCGCCGCCATGCAACCCTGTCCGAGCCGCTCCCCCGACGCGCCAGCACCACGAGGTCCACTGGCCGATGTCCGCGCCCCGTGCCTCGGCACGCCGGGCATGGTCGACCTCGGTGCAACCCTCGCCGGAAGGTCGACACTCCTCAACTTTTGGGCCTCATGGTGCGTGCCCTGCCGCGAGGAGATGCCCGTACTCGCCACCTACGCCGGGCGCCCCGGCTCGGTCGCAGTTCTTGGGGTCAACGTGAAGGAGCAGGCCTCGGCCGGGCTGGAATTCATGGCGGATCTCGGCGTGGCCTACCCCTCTGTTTACGATGGCAACGAGGCCGTGCTGAAAGCCCTGCGGGTCCCTCCGGTGCTGCCGGCCAACTACCTCGTGCTGCCCGACGGCTCAGTCGAGCGCATCACCGACCCCCTCGTCCTTCGCAATGCGGACGAGGTGCAGGCCGCAGTCGATCGCGTCATGAGAGGATCTCCATGACCGCGCGGTCGCGGCGTCGGTTGCACCCCTCCTGGCGGCTCTCGGGCCGCGCTGATCTCGTTGTCAGCCCTCGGTGTGGCCCTGGTGCTCGCCGCCTGACCGGCGGCTCCCGCGATCGCGGGAGCTCTCCTCGATGCCGCGGTGAACAACGCGGAGCTCTCCGCGTTCCTGATCGGGATCGGAGTGGGTGCGACCGCCCAGGTCATCGTCCAATCGAATCGTTGCTTCAGCACGACAGCGGCAGGTTGCTCGCCCCCGCGACAGCCGGCGGCATCGCTCGCTAGTGGCCTGCTCGCCATGTATCTCACGGACCTGTTCGTGGTATTAGAGCCGGTCAGCCGGTATCACCCTTCGTCGCCTCCGAAGCCTGCACCGACAGGGGCTGCCGATCGGTTCCGTGCGGTCTGACCTTGCCGGTGAAGGTGATGTGCCCTTCCCTGCGCAACGGCTCGACTACGTGCGGGTAGTGCAGCTCGAACGCGGGCCGCTCCGACCGGATCTTCGGCAGCTCGGTGAAGTTGTGGCGAGGCGGCGGGCAAGACGTGGCCCACTCCAGTGAGTTGCCGTAGCCCCAGGGGTCGTCCACGTCGACGGCATCGCCGTACCGATAGCTGCGCACTACGTTCCACACGAACGGCAGCATCGACAGCCCCAGCACGAACGCGCCGATCGTCGAGACGGTGTTCAACAGTGTGAACCCATCGGAGGGCAGGTAGTCGGCGTAGCGGCGGGGCATGCCCTCGTCGCCGAGCCAGTGCTGCACGAGGAACGTCAGGTGGAAACCCACGAACGTCAGCCAGAAATGCAGCTTGCCCAGCGGCTCGTTGAGCATCCGTCCCGTGATCTTCGGGAACCAGAAGTAAATGCCGGCGAACGTCGCGAACACGATGGTGCCGAACAGCACGTAGTGGAAATGCGCCACCACGAAGTAGCTGTCGGTGACGTGGAAGTCCAGCGGCGGGGCGGCGAGGATGACCCCGGTCAGTCCGCCGAGCAGGAACGTCAGCAGGAACCCGATCGACCACAGCATCGGCGTCTCGAACGTCAGCTGGCCCTTCCACATGGTGCCGATCCAGTTGAAGAACTTGATGCCGGTGGGCACGGCGATCATGAACGTCAGGAACGAGAAGAACGGCAGCAGCACCGCGCCCGTGGCGAACATGTGGTGGGCCCACACGACGAACGACAGCGCCGTGATGCCCATCGTCGCGAACACCATCAGCCGGTAGCCGAAC